>JBQTJK010000226.1:0-39844 GCA_052387215.1 Caulobacteraceae bacterium | reverse complement strand
TTCACGTGATCGGGAATCTGTTCGATCGGCACGAACACACGTTGTTCGCGCGCAAACTCCGCCACCAGCGCGCCGTCGCCGGCGTGCACACGGCTGGTCACCGGCGGCTCGTACTCCTGCAACTCGGCGAGACCTGGCAAGCCTTGCAGCGCCGCAATCAGAAAAATGATCACGGCCAGCACGCCGGCGCCGGCGGCGATGCCCAAGCCGATCAGAACTTTGCGCCACGGGATGCGACGGCCGCCGCCACCGCCAGAATCGCGATAGTCGCGACGATCGTAATCGTCGTCGTGGTCGTCGTCTTCCCAACCGCGGTCGTAGGTACGTTGTCGCGACATTGCGCCCCGCTGCTCGTGCGCCTTGTTAATGAGGCCGTTCGGCCTCGCCCTCTAATGCGGCGCGATTAAGGCCAGAACAGCCCTCTGTAAGGTAGCGGAATTAGCTTAAGATTCGCGCCGAAATTAGTCGGCCGCCGCACGAAATCAGTCCGCTGCGGCATACACGGCGGGTGCGGCGAAATAGGCGTCCGCGGCCTGCGCCATCGCCTCGACCATGCGTTCACGGGCGCGGGGATCGGACAAGCGCCGCTCGTCCGTCATATTGCTCAGAAAACCGGTCTCGATCAGCACCGCCGGCACGTCCGGCGCCAGCAGGACGAAGAACCCAGCGCTGCGGTGGGTATTGCGCAAAAGCGGCGCAACCTGACCTAGCCTTGGGATAACCGCCTGCGCGAACTGGGCCGAGCGGTTGGTGGTTTCGCGCTGCGCCAAATCCACAAGAATGTCGCGCGCCACCGCCTCGCGTGCATCGCCAAGATCGAGGTCCCAGTTCTGCGACGCCATCATGTTCTGGGCCCGGTTCGCGCCGCTGTCCGACAGCGTGTAGACCGACGCGCCCGTGGTCTCGCGGTTGGGGCTCGCGTCGGCGTGGATTGAGACGAAGAGATCGGCGTGCTGCGCACGGGCAAAGCGCACGCGATTCTCAAGTTCGACGAACGTGTCGGCGTCGCGTGTGAGCGCCACGCGATAGCCGCGATGCTCCAACGCATCGCGCAGCATCAGCGCGCAATGCAGCACCACGTCCTTCTCGCGCGTGCCGGTGGCGCCGATGGCGCCCGGATCGCGTCCGCCGTGGCCCGCGTCGATCACGATCGTGCGCCGCGTATGGGCGCGGCCGGGCCGCTCCAGCGGCGCAGGCGGCGGCGCAAACGGCGCGTTCGGCGCAATGTCGAAGCTGATCCCTGCATTGCCGCGTCCGCCCAGTTCTTGTCGCACGACAGTCGCCGGGGCTTCGAGATCGAGCACCACGCGCGCCGTACCGTTCGCTTGCGGTGCATAGCGGAAGCGGCGCACGACGCCTGCGCCCGGCCCTTGCCCGCTGGCGCCGCCCGGCAAGGCCAGCTGCGCGTTGGCGACATCGATCACGAAGCGAGAAGGCTCGCTGAGGAAGAAGCTCCGCACCTGCGCCGGCCGATCGAGCGCCAACGTCACGCGGCTCGCGGCGCCCGCCTCCTGCACCAGCACGCCACGGATCGCCGACGGCTCGTCCGCCCAAGCGCGCCCCGCGAGCGCGGCGCTGCCAAGCGCAGTCGCGCCGAAGAAGGCAAAGGAGCGGCGAGTAACGTCCATGAAGAACGGGAAAGTAGCGACGGCCGCTTGCTATCGAGTTGAAAATGAAGGTGAACCAGCCGCTAACTACAGTTCGAGTGCAGTTCGCTGGCGGCGGTTTGGGGAGGCTTGTGCTGGCGCCGTGCTGCCGCGGCGTCAGCCTGGCCTCACCGGGCGTACTCAGCGCGTAAGTTCCTTCCGGCGGCAGCCATCGCCAGCGGCTAACGCCGCCTGTGGCGCTTTCTTTCCCTTACCAAATCATGCATAGGTATCGGCCATCGCCGCGTACGCCGTAAGGGGAGGTCCCCAAGAGCGCCCGGCGCGCTCCCGCCCTGCGGATCGGCGAAAAGGCCCTGCGGCGCCGCTCAACGCGCCCGCGTTCGGACCTCGAAAGCCCCCATCCGAATGCCGGAAGCGTAAACGCCGCCCCTATTCAGACGGCGTCAATCGGAGCCCACTTATGATCCGCACAGCGATCGAACTTAGCGCCAGGGGCCTCAAAGGCCCCGGCCGCGATCGCGAAGGATCGTTTTTCATGACTTTGCGTCGCCTCGCCGCCCCTGCCCCGGCCCGTTCCGGAAGACCGGGGGCCTGTGCGCGCGACGCGCACGGAGCCCATCTTAATGGCCAAGAAAATGTTGATCGACGCCGCCCACCCGGAGGAGACCCGGGTCGCGGTGCTCGACGGAAGCCGCGTTGAAGATTTCGATTTCGAGGTAGCGAGCAGAAAACAGCTCAGAGGCAATATCTATCTCGCCAAGGTGACGCGCGTTGAGCCGTCGCTGCAGGCGGCCTTCGTCGAGTATGGCGGCAACCGCCATGGCTTCCTCGCGTTCTCCGAAATCCATCCCGACTATTACGCCATCCCGCACGCCGATCAGGAATCGATCAAGGCGGAACTGGCGGAGGCTGAAGCTGAGGCTGAAAAAGCCGAGGAAGACGACGATGCGCTCGATGAGCGCCGCCGCCGCATCCTCACGCGCCGCTACAAGATCCAGGAAGTCATCCGCCGCCGGCAGATCATGCTGGTGCAAGTGGTGAAAGAAGAGCGCGGCAACAAAGGCGCTGCGCTTACGACCTATCTTTCGCTCGCCGGCCGCTATTGCGTGCTGATGCCAAACACCGGTCGCGGCGGCGGCATTTCGCGCAAGATCACACAGGCGACGGATCGCAAGCGGCTGAAGAAGATCGCCCAGGATCTGGACGTCCCGCAGGGCCAGGGCCTCATCATCCGCACGGCCGGCGCCAAGCGCACCAAGACGGAAATCAAGCGCGACTACGAGTATCTTTCGCGCGCGTGGGAAACCATCCGCGACGAAACTCTGAAAAGCATCGCGCCCGCACTGATCTACGAAGAAAGCTCGCTGGTGAAGCGCGCCATCCGCGACCTCTACGACAAGGACGTGGACGAAATCCATGTCGAAGGCGAGGACGCCTACAAAGAGGCCAAGGACTTCGTCCGCATGCTGATGCCTTCCCACGCCAAGCGCGTGCATTTGTGGAAGGACCCGACGCCGATCTTCGCCAAGCACGGCGTCGAAAAGCAGCTGGATTCGATCTATTCGCCGATCGTGCACTTGAAAAGCGGCGGCTACATCGTCATCAACCAGGCCGAGGCCCTGGTCGCCATTGACGTGAACTCAGGCCGCGCCACACGCGAGCGCAACATCGAGCAGACCGCGTTCAAGACCAATCTGGAAGCCGCCGACGAGGCGGCGCGCCAGATGCGGCTGCGCGATCTCGCCGGCCTCATCGTGATCGACTTCATCGACATGGAGGAGCCGAAGAACGACCGCGTCGTCGAAAAGCGGATGAAGGACAATCTCCGCTTCGATCGCGCCCGCGTGCAGATGGGCAAGATCAGCGGCTTCGGCCTGTTGGAACTCTCACGCCAACGCCGCCGCACCGGCGTGCTCGAAGGCACCAGCCACATTTGCGACCATTGCCAAGGCTCCGGCCGTGTGCGCTCGGTCGAATCCGCTTCGCTCGCGCTATTGCGCGCGCTGGATGAAGCGGCGGTCAAACAAAAGAACCGGCTGATCGAAGCGCGCACCGCAACGGATGTGGCGATTTATCTCTTGAACGAGAAGCGCGACGCACTCGCCGCCATCGAGGAAAACCGTCACGTGCGCGTGCGCGTGGGCGCCGCGCCCGGCATGACCTCGAGCGATTTCGAGATCAACGTCGCCGACGTGGGCATCGAGGAAGAGACAGAAGAAGCCGAAGCCGAGGCCGAAGCGGCGCCCGCGCGCGGACGCAAGCAACAGCGCCGCGACGTCGAGATCGAGGCCGAAGAAGCAGATGCTCTGGTTGCAGCGGACGCCGATGAAGAGGAGCTAGATGACGCCGAGGCCGCGCCTGTCGCCGCCGCAGACGCCGAAGGCGACGAGCGCAAACGCCGTCGCCGCCGCGGCCGCCGCGGCGGCAAGCGGCGCCGCGAAGGAGAAGCGGATGAAGCCGAAGCGCCAGCGGCCGAGGAAGGCGAGACGCCCAAGCCCGCCGCGGCCGCGGATCGCGGCGGACGCGGACGCCGCCGCCGCGGGCGCGGACGCGGCCGGCGCGTATACGAGGTCGATGGCGGCGAGTGGCTCGACTTCGTCAGCGCCGACCTGAAGCACCTGACCCCGCGCCCAGAGCGCGCTGCCCGTAACGGGGACGCGCGCCGCCACGAAGCGCCTGCGGATCAGCCGCCAGAAGCGCCGGAAGCCGCCGAAATCATCGTGCACCCGGCCGTCGTAGAAACTGCACCCGCGCCGGAGCCCGCGATGCCGGCCCACGCAGCGGCGGCCCCCGAGCCGGAGCCGGTTGCCGATGCACCCGTTTACGAGCCGGATCAGGAGCGGCGGGAAAAATTCTTCTCGCGTCTGTCACGGTGGTCCAAGAAGAGCTGATAACGAACTGATAAGGCGCAAAGCCTTGTTCCCGCCCCAAACCGGCGCTTCAACCGGCGAGGGGCGGGAAGCGGACTCTAAGGAGCGGGCATGGCCGCGTCTCTTCCTTCTACGCTTGGGCGCGCCGCCGTAGGCGCTGTCGCCGCGCTCAGCGCTCTTGCACTGATGGCGGGGCAGACGGCTTCGGCGCAGTCGCTCATTCGCGACGCCGAGATCGAAGAAACTCTCCACGTCTATGTCAATCCGATCCTCGACGCCGCCGGCCTCGCGCGCGACGATGTTCACATCTACATCGTCAATGATCCTTCGGTGAACGCGTTCGTCGTCGGCGGTCAGAACATCTTCATCCACACCGGTCTGATCATGAAGGCGGACACGCCGAACGAGATCATCGGCGTTCTGGCGCATGAGACGGGTCACATTTCCGGCGGCCACCTCACGCGGACGCACCAAGCCGTCAATCAGGCCATGGGTCCGATGCTGATTTCGATTGGCCTTGGGGTCCTGGCCATCGCTGCTGGCGCCCCGGACGCGGGCGCTGCTCTGATCGCCGGGTCGCAAGCGTTCGCAATGGGAAGCTTTGTCCGTCACACGCAAGCGCAGGAAAGCGCGGCGGACCAAGCCGGACTGAACTTCCTCGAAGCAAGCGGGCAGTCGGGGCGCGGCCTCATCAGCTTCTTCAACAGTCAGATCCGGCCCTACGAATTCCAAACGCGGCGCGCGCCGCCTTGGATGATGACGCACCCCTTTTCCTCCGACCGAGTCGAGGCATTGCGCCAACGTGTTCAGTCTGCCTCGCATTACGCTGCCGTAGATACAGAAGACAACATCCGCCGCTTCAGGTTCATGCAGGCCAAGCTGATCGGCTTCATCCGATCGGAAGGGCAAACCCTGAACCGTTATCCGCGGAGCGACGGGTCGCCGCCGGCGCGCTACGCGCGCGCGATCGCTTACTATCGCGCCTCCAAGCTCGCCGAGGCCCGTGCAGAACTCGAGACGCTAATCGCCGACGATCCGCGCAATCCCTACTTCCAGGAACTCATGGGGCAGATTCTGTTCGAGAACGGCCGCGCCGCCGACTCCATACCCTATCACCGCCGCTCGCTCGAATACGCGCCTGGCCAACCGCTGCTGCAGGTCAATCTGGCGCGCGCCTTGGTTGCCGCCGAGGGCCGCCAAGGAACGGACGAAGCGTTGGGCCTCCTTACCGACGTCACGCGCAGGGAGCCCGACAATGGCTTCGCTTGGCGCGAAATGGCGGCTGCGCGGTTTGAGCGTGGCGAGGAGTCGCTGGCCCAATTGGCGTCCGCCGAAGCAAGCTTCACCGTTGGCGACTACGCCACCGCGCTCAATTTCGCTGAACGCGCAAGGCGCTCCTTACCGCGCAACACGCCCGACTACCGGCGCGCCGACGACATCGTGAACTTCGCCAGCCACGAGGTCCGCGAACAAACCGAGCAGCGCGGCCGCCGCAGCTGAAACTTGCGGGCTAGCAGAAAAGCAGCCATGTCAGCCACGATGCTGTGGAGAACGTCGTGATCGCGCGCCTTACGCTGTTGCTTGCCCTCGCCTTCGCCGCACCGGCGGCGGCGCAGCGCTTTAATGCACAGGAACAGGCTGAAATCCGCGCCATCGTCCGCGAGTATCTCGTGAACAATCCCGGTGTGCTGCGCGAAGCGCTTGATGCGCTTGAGGCCCGCGTCAGCGCCGAGCGCTGGCAGGAAGTGCGCAACGATCCGCGCGACTTCACCATGGGACCAGCCGATGCGCCCGTGACCGTTGTGGAGTTTGTCGACTATCGCTGCCCTTATTGCCACGCCGCGTTCGAATGGGTGAGCGACCTCGCCCGCACGCGACGCGACGTGCGTATCGTCTTCAAGGAGCTGCCAATCCTCAGCGACGCCTCGATGGAAGCGGCGCGCGCCAATATTGCGGCCATGCCGCAAGGCCGCTACTGGCGCTTCCACGCCGCGCTCATGGCCTATCGCGGCGATCTCACACCCCAAGCCATCGACACGCTCGCGCGCCAAAGCGGTATCGATGTCGCGCGTATGCGCCGCGCCATGGACAATCCCGACATCACGGCATTGCTCGAAGATAACCGCGCCCACGCGATCGAATACGGCATCACTGGCACGCCGGGCTTCGTCATCAACGGCGAACTGGTCTCCGGTTTCAACCGCCCGCTCCTGGAAGCGCGCATTCGCGAAGCGACGCGCGAAGCGCGCGAACGGCGCACGGCGCAGCGTTAGATTCGGCCCGTCGCCGCGGCGGCTATCAGTCTGAGCTGACGCGCCAAAAGCGGCCGCTGCGTTCGTCCCCGCGCCAACGCGCGCAGGTATCCAGGCACAAGCGCACCATAGCCGAACGCCGGAAAGCCAGCGCTGGGGGCCCCCTTGGCGATCGCGCGCGCTCCCGCGTATGCAAGCACAGTGCGCCCGCGCATGTCTTCAATCGATCCGCCCTTGCGCGGCAGGATGCTGCGTCCGCGCACGCGCCAGGTCGCTTCAGACCGCATGAGGCCGACATAGCCCCAAGCGCGCGCCGCACTACCGGCAAGTCCGAGCGCGGGGTCATACACGCCGCAAGCCGCGAGCGCCAAGCGCATGAGATTGCCGGCGGTGCCTTCGATATAAGCCTCGATATCAGCCCATTCCGCGAACGGCTCGGAGAGGAAGTCAACGCGGCGGGTATCGACCACCAAATCCCAAGCTTCATGGGGCAATGTCACGCCGCCCATCACCGCCGCATAGGCCGTAAGCGCGGGATGCGCGCGCGGTGCAGCGCCCGCGCCGATCTCCGCGAGAGCTTCACGCCACCAGGCGAGGCGGATCTCCCCGACCGCGGCCTCACTCACCGTCTCCGCGGTCCGCGCAATCTCATAGTTCACCGCATAGATGGCGGTCAGCCGCTCTCGCACATGCGCTGGTGCAAACCGGCTCGCCAGCCAGCGGTCTTCATCGACGCGGCGGACGAGTTGGTCGAGATCGTCAGATGGGGCAGTAGGCAATGGGCAATAGGCAGTAGGGGTGTCGCAATTGCCTATTGCCAACTGCCTACTGCCTTCAAGTCAGAACAAAGTGCTCGCGCCCGTCATCGCCACCAGCATCGGCACGGAGAGGAACGTGTTGGTGCGCGAGAACAGCATCGCCGTCTTGCCCGCGGCCGCCTTAGCCGCGGCGTCGAGATCGGGATATTTGTTGTCGATGTTGAGCGCCTTTTGCTGGTTCGGCCAGATGATGAACCAGACATTGAACCACATGATGATGGCGAGCCACATGCCGATGCCGATCAGGATGTGCTTGGGCACGGCGAAGCCCGGATCGTCGAGCGCGCCCAAAGTCAGAGCTTGCAGGATGTAGCCCTGGTTCCACGCCAGCAGCACGCCCGTGATCAGCGTCGCCATCGCGCCCCAGCGGAACCAGTAAAGCGCAGCCGGCGCGATCACCTTGGTGACCGCTGGCTTCTGCTCGTCCGGGATCTTCGCCATGTTCGGGATCTGAGTGAAATTGAAATAGTAAAGGTGCCCGACCCACATGATGGCTACGAGCACATGCAGCCAACGCAGCGTCGACTCCCAGAACACGCTGTCCGTGAACGTGTAGCCGGCCATGCCCATCGCGAAGTAGATCAAGAACAGCACCGCCACCGCGAGCGCAGTCCAGGCAACGTAACGCAGATTGCTCAAAAACCAGGCCATCACCTCTCCTCCAGCCCGCGCGCGAGGAGGAATGTTCGCCTCGCTTTAGCCCGCTGTCTGCGGGACCTCGCGCGTCTTGACGCCTTCGCGTCCGCGCTTCACGCCCCACAAGAGGATCGCAGGCGCGGCCACGTACAGCGACGAATACGTACCAATTATAATGCCGAAGATCATCGCGATAGCGAAGCCCGAAAGTGCTTCGCCGCCCAAATAAAGAAGGCCAACCAGCGCGAATAGCGCCGTGCAACCCGTAATGATTGTGCGGGAAAGCGTTTCGTTGAGCGACAAATCCACCAGTTCGGCTAAGGGCATCTTCTTATACTTGCGCAGGTTCTCGCGCAGCCGGTCAAACACCACGACCGTATCGTTCATGGAATAACCGATAATCGTCAGCAGTGCTGCAATGATCGTCAGCGTGAACTCGAGGCGGAAGAACGAGAACACGCCGAGCGTCAATATCACGTCATGGAAAAGCGCCAGGACGCCGCCCAAGCCAAAATACCATTCAAAGCGGAACCAGATGTAGACGAGCATCAGCAGGATCGCGAGCCCGAGTGCGATCAAGCCGCCCGAGAACAATTCTTCCGACACTTTGGCGCTCACAGCATCGACGTTAGCGATGCGGGCGCCCTCCGCCACCGAGCCCAATCCCGCGCGAATTTCTTCCACGGTGTCGGCCTGATCCGGCGCCGTTTCGAAATTCAGGATCGCACAGTAAGGCGGGGCGTTCAGCGGCCGGCACGCGGTGCCCTGCACCTCAACGTTGCCTTCTTGCGAACGCTGGCCGAGCTCACGCAGCGCCTCCTGTTCGATTGGCACTGGCGCCTCGATCAGCATTGACACGCCGCCGCGAAAATCGATCCCGAGGTTGAATCCGCGCTCCAAAACCGCGCCGAGCCGCGCCAGCGTCGAGCCTTCAGCCTGCTGATAGATTTCAATCGGATTGTCGCGGAAGCCACCAGTGAACATCGAAGCCAGCGACGCGCCGACGGCTGCGATTGACAGGAACGCAGCAAAGCCCGCGAACTTCACGTAGGTGAAGTTCGTCTTCTTGGGCAGAAGCCGAATAAGAGGCCACCAACTCATTCGCATGTCCCCTTAGATCGGCAGCGTCTTGGGCCGCACAGCGCGGAACCACCAGGCGATCATAAGTTGCGTCACCAAAACCGCCGTGAACACCGAGGTGATCACGCCGATCGAAAGTGTCCAGGCGAAGCCGCGCACTGGCCCGGCGCCAAACTGGAACAGGATTGCGGCAGCCAGGATCGTTGTCAGATTCGCATCGATAATGGTGATCATGGCGCGGCTGAAGCCAGCGTCTATGGCTAAGGCAGGTCCCCTGCCGGCCGCGGCCTCCTCTCGCATACGCTCGTAGATCAGCACGTTGGCGTCGACCGCCATGGCGACCGTGAGAATGAGCCCGGCGATTCCCGGAAGCGTCAGCGCCGCCCCGATCATTGACATCGCGGCGACGATGAGAACGAAATTCACCACCAGCGCCACGCAGGCGAAGATGCCGAACAAGCCGTACGCCAGCAGCATGAACACGAATGTGACGACACCGGCCACTGCCGACGCCTTCGCGCCGGAGTCGATCGCGTCGCGCCCAAGGCTCGCGTCGACGGTGCGTTCGTCGATCACCGACAGCGGCACCGGAAGCGCGCCGGCGCGCAGCATGACTGCTAGATTGTTGGCGCTCTCGGGCGTGAAGTTGCCTGAGATCTGCCCGCTGCCCCCGCAGATCGGTTCATTGATCCGCGGCGCCGTCAGCACCTGATTGTCCAACAGGATGGCGAAACGGTCGCCTGTGTGCTCTCGCGTAATGCGGCAGAACAGACGCGTACCTTCGTTATCGAGCTGGAACGACAGTACGAACTCGCCAGTCTGCGGGTCGGTCGAAGGATTGGCGCGCACCAGGCGTTCGCCGGTGAAGCGCGGCCGCCGCTCAACGACTTCCGGCGTGCCGTCGCTATTGGGATAAGGCTGCACCACCCTTGCGCCGACCGGCGTTTGACCGGCTGCGGCCTCTTCGGGCGAGACTTCGCGCACCATGTGGAACGTCATCAACGCGGTCTGGCCGATCCGCTCTTTCAGCAATTCCGGATCGCTCACCCCCGGCGCCTGCACGATGATGCGATCGTCGCCCTGACGTTGGATCGTCACTTCACTGGTGCCTGTCGGGTCGATGCGGCGGCGAATGACTTCGATCGATTGCTGCGCCGCTTGCCTGCTGAGCTCGCGCAGGTGGGCCTCCGTCAACCGCGCCTCGATTAATCCATCCGGCTGCTGCGTGTAGTTGACGACGTCGTCGCCACCCGTCGCCGATCGCGCCAACGGGGTCAGCACGCGAAGCGCCGCTTCCATTTGCGTCGGATCGATCAGTCGAACGCGCGCCGCATCACCCACAACTCCGCGGCCGGTGTAGCGGATCTGCGGGTTATTGGAGCGAAGCGCCGCGGCCATCTGGTCGGCGAAATTGTCGAGCTGCTGGCGTTGCAGTGTCGCTGCATCGATCTCGAGCAGCAGTTGCGAACCGCCGCGCAAATCGAGCCCAAGATTGATCGCCTGCTTCGGCAGGAAATCCGGGATTTGATCGCGCATCCGTTCCGGCACGAAGTTCGGAAACGCAAAAGCGATCGCCATCACGGTCACGACCGCGACCAGGATCACTCGCCACCGCGCGACTTGCAGCATCTGCTCTATTCCGCTTTGGCGTCGTTGGCCGGCGCCGGCTCGGTCTTGGAGCGCACCTCGGCGATCGTGTGGCGCAGGACCCGGACATCGACGTTGGGCGCAAGCTCGACGCGCACTTCATCGTCAGCGACCGACTTCACTTTGCCGATCATGCCGCCCGACGTGACGACGATGTCGTTCTTCTTCAGCGCCGCGACCATCTCCATGTGCCGCTTGCGCGACTGCTGCTGCGGGCGGATCAGCAGAAAGTAGAACACGACGAAGATCAAAATGAGCGGTGCGATCTGCATGATGAGACCCATGGTCGGGTCGCCGCCGGCCGGGGTCTGCGCGTAAGCGGAAGAGATGAACATTGATCCTCAGCGGAATGGGAGGTTAGCGGGCTCGCCCCGAAAGAAGGCCGGGACTATATCGACAGGCGGCGCCTTTTCAATCAGAGGACGCCCAACCTTTGCGCCGTTTCGCCGCAGGCTAGCGCGTTGGCGCGCCCATAAGCGGTGCTGGGTCCAGCGCTTCGCTGCCGCGGCGCACTTGAAACAATAGCCTCGCACGGCCATCGGGCCGCGTGCCGAGTTCAGCGATTGCCTCCCCGGCGCGTACGCGCTGACCTTCACGCACCAAGGCGCGCCGATTGTAGGCGTACGCAGTCACGTAATTGTCGGCGTGCCGAACCAGGATCAGATCGCCCAACCCCTCAATGTCGGCCCCCGCATAGACAACATCGCCGTCCGCAGCAGCAAACACCGGCGCGCCCTCGCGGCCGGCGATCTCGATGCCGTCGAGGCGCGTGCCGCCGGGCTGAGACCCGAAACCCGCAACGACATCGCCGCGCAACGGCCAGGCGAAGCGCGCGCCGCTTTGCTCCCCCGCTTGTGGGGGAGCTGTCGCGCTCTGCGCGACTGAGGCGGCGCGCGCGCGCGCCATCGCCGGCAACACGATCCGCTCACCGCGCCGTACTTGATACGGCGGTTGCATACGGTTCAGCAGCGCGAGCGAGCGCAAATCGACATTGTAACGCCGCGCCACGTCTTCAAAGCTCTCGCCGCGCGCAACCGTATGAAACCGCGGCGGCGGCAGGTCGAGCACGCGCCCGGGCGCAAGCGCGTATGGCGGCTCAAGCCCATTCTGATCGATCAGCGCCCGCAGAGACACCTGGTAACGTGTGGCGATGTCGTACAGAGACTCGTTCGCGCCCACCGAATGGGTCCGTGGCAACCGCGCCGGATCGAACGGCTGCGCATCCTCCGGCTGCAACGCATAGGCCGATAGCGGCGTGCCATCGCCGTCAGCCCAACTATGGAGCGCCGGCGTCCCGCCGGCCGGCGCTGGCGTTGGAGGAGATGGCCGCGCCGGCGAGGACGCCGACGCTCCATAAGAAATCGACGCGGGACTGCTCGCAGCGCAACCGCCTGTGACCAATGCGATGAGGATCGCGGCGCACTTCATCGCTGCACTGTCCGGCAGAATCGCGGCCGCGCTCAAGCCGCCGGCGGCGCCTCGCCCAGCCCCCGCTCTAGCGGTTGCATGCGGATCGGGCCGAGATCCTCGCGTTCACCGTTTCGCCAGCGCATCAAACGTTGACTTTGTGCATCGCCCAGCGGCGCAACGATAACGCCGCCTGGCTTAAGCTGCGCCAACAACGGCGGCGGAAAATCCTCCAGCGCGGCGCTGATGATGATGCGGTCGTACGGAGCGTCCTCCTCCCAACCGTCGAACCCATCCGCAGTGTGGGCATAGGTGCGCATCAGCCGCGCCGTCCCAAACTTGCCGCGCGCCGCCACGGTGAGATCGCTCCACCGATCGAGGGTGACGACCTTGCTGGCGATCGTTGAAATGGCCGCGGCCTGAAATCCCGAGCCCGTCCCGACTTCAAGCACAACTTCGTTCGGCTCCGGGGCCAGCGCCGCGATCATGCGTCCGACCAGGGACGGCTTCGTCATCGTCTGCGCATGCGCAAGCGGCAGGCCGACATCGTCAAGCGCCAGCCCCTCGAGATGCTCGGGCGCATAGTGCGTGCGCGGCGTGCGCTCGAGCGCCGACAGCGCCCGCGCGTCAGTGACGCCGGCCTGGCGCATCTCGAGCACGAAGCGCATGAGGCGCGCAGCGTCCACGCTCTAGTCCGCCTTCGGCGGCGCACCGCCGAGCACGCCCTTCAGCTTGTGCACGGTCTCCATGTGCGTGAGGTCGATGTGCAGCGGCGTCACCGAAATGCGGCCTTCGTAGATCGCTTTCAAATCCGATCCGTCCGGCGGATTGGAGAGCTTGCCGCGGAAACCGAGCCAATAATAGACGCCGCCGCGCGGATCGGTGCGCTTGTCGGCGTAGACGATGTGATGATCGCGGAAGCCTTGGAACGTCGTCTCCACTTCCTTCACCTGGTCCGGCGGCAGGTCGGGAAAGTTGATGTTGATCAGCACGCTCTTCGGCCAGCCATGCTTCAACAATTGCCCGACAACGCCTGGCCCGTATGTCTCCGCCGTTTCCCACGGAATCTTCGCTTCTTCGCCACGAAAGCCGCGCGCCTGGGAAAGCGCGATCGCGGGAATGCCCAGCTGCATGCCCTGCATGGCGCCGGCGATCGTGCCGGAAAACGTCACGTCCTCGGCGATGTTCTGCCCGCGATTGACGCCGGAAAGCACGAGATTGGGCGCCACACCTTCCATTAGATGCTCGACGCCCAAGAGCACGCAATCGGTCGGCGTGCCTGACACCGCAAATCTCTTTGGCCCGGCTTGCCGCACGCGGATGGGATCGGTCAGCGTCAGCGCGCGCGAGGCGCCCGATTGCTCCTGTTCCGGCGCAATCACCCAGACATCGTCGCTGAACCTGCGCGCGATCTTTTCCAGGATCGCCAACCCCGTCGCATGAATGCCGTCGTCATTGGTGCAGAGAATACGCATGTGGAAGCAATAGTGAGTAGGCAGCAGACAATAGTAAAGCGCGCCTCCGCGCCCCGCTGCCTACTGCCCATTGCCTATTGCCTCAGATCACTTCCACGCGCCCAAAATCCCGCCCGCCGCTGCATAGCAGACCAGGAAGTGACCCAGATTGATGGCGATGAACTGCTCGGTGTGCGTGCCGTAGACATAGCCGTAGAGGCTGGTCGAAAACGCGAACAACACCGCCATCCAGAGGGCGGTCGTCAGCCCGCCCATCCAGCCCGCTGCGTTGCGCCACTTGATTACCAGCGACAGGCCTATCGCGGTCAGGATCGGCATCACGATGCCGAAGGGCATGCGACTCGCATCGCCCTGCCCCTCCAGCATACCCGTCATGCTCATGTATTGGTCGCCCGGAATGAGCACGGCGAAAATCACAAACTCGATGGCGTAAATCACGATCGCCGCGACAAGGATCGCAAGCAGGTTGTGGCCTCGATAGCGCATGCACTTCCTCCCTCGCATGGACGGCGCGAGGCCGTCCGTGCAGCCAGAGCTTAGCCGAGTCCGTAAGGCTTACAGACTTGAATAGTGATGCGCTGGCGGAACGAAGCAGCCGCTACTACCGGCAATCGATGGCCCAGATATCGTACGTCGGATGATCGACCGCGTTGAGGCTTGGGCTCGAAGAGAACAGCCAGCCATGAAAGATTTCGCGGCGTTCGCTCTCTTCGCCTTCACGCGCCGGCGGATGGTCGAAGACGTTGACGTAGATGCGCACCAACGGCGTCTCTTCCGGCGCGTTCTTGTAGCATGCACGCGCAATCACTTCGAGCGAGCCTATGCGCGCCGGACGGCCCACGGTCAGCGTGTAGTCGCGCGCGTGGCCGGTGATCTTGTCGAGCCCGCGGACCACCGCGCGCTGCGCGAACGCCGGGCCAACGCTTAGGGTGAAGATCGTTGCGGCAGCGACCAGCATGCGCATCATTGAACGGTTTCCTCAGCGGACGGCTCGGAATTCCCCGATCCCTGAGCAAAACTTGCAAACAACGTAAGCAGATCGATCGAACCCTGCGTGTTTGGGATTTCTCCGCCAGCCGCGAGCGGATCCATGCCCGCTGGCTCGATTGCGACATAGGCGCCGCCGAGCAGCCCGTCGCTGGCGATCCGCGCCGTCGAGTCGTCGAGCACCTGCACACCGTTGTCGATCGCGAGCGTCAACACCGCGTCGTATGTTGTCGGGTTGAGTTCGACCGCGCGCACGACGCCGACTTTCACGCCGGAAATGCGCACTTCCGTACCGACGCCCACGCCATCGACGCGCTGAAAGCTCGCGCGCAATTCATAGCCGCCCGCGCCGCCAGTCTGACCTGCTTGCGCGGCGGCAAACGCAAAAAAGCCCACGGCGACGACAGCAACCGCCGCGCCCAGAATGGTCTCGCCCCAGCGCTCGAAATTGAACTTCACGGAGTTGTCTCCGAATCCGGAGTCCAAGCCTCGTAGTCGGCGGTTGACTTCTGCCTAACGCCGCCGCGCGCCAGCGATCCCTTCGGCCGATACGCCCGCACCGTACCCGTCAAATTCGGCTGATGCGGCTTTTCCCACCTCTGACGCTTCAACGGCGCAACCGTCGGCGGATCGTCGAGCGTGTGGTGCAGCCAGCCGTGCCAGTCGGGCGAGACGCGCGAGGCTTCGGCAAGGCCGTTGTAGATCACATAGCGGCGCTTGCGGCCCTCCAGGCTCGGCCGCCGCTCCTCGTAGAATCTGTTGCCCTGTTCGTCTTCGCCCACGAATACCCCGCGACGGCCGATATCGAACAGCGCCCCCAGGGTGGCGCCGTTCCACCAGGTGAAAATCCGTTTGAGCATGGGCTTTTGTTTGTCTCCGCCGGGCCGGTTCTGCGACTAGGGGCCATCGGCGGGCCCAATATGACGAGCACCGCCCGCCCCGTCCAGTGCGCCTGCGGAACAAGATGATGGGGTTATCCCGAGCCCCGACATACTAGATGTTGATTGCGAGCCCGGATCAAAGGTAGAGTCGGCCCTGCTCAGGAGGCTAGCCATGGCCCAGGATCACGATCAAGACGCCCGTCTCGCGGCGGAGGCCCCGGATGCTTGGACCGGGACCATGATCCAGGCGGCGCTCGCTTCCGGCGTCGCCATCGAGACCCCCGCAGGCCCCAGCGTCACCAAGGCGCTCAAACGCGCCGCTGAGCGCATTGGCGCCTGGGCCGACGATGCCGCCCTCGGCAAGGATGTTCTCAACCTCCTCGAGAGCGGCCAGATCATGCTGGATGCGCCGCTGTTCCGCGCCGCGCTCTCGCCCGGCGCCGAACTCGCCGTCTCCGCCGCGCTGTTGCACTGGCCCTTACAACGCAGCGATGAACTCGAAGCCATCGCCCGCGCGCAGACCTTGCTCGCCGCCGGCGCCAAGCTCGGCATCGCCGGTTCGCCCTCGCCTGCCGCGCTCGACGCGCTCGACGCCGCGGCGCGTTTGGCCGATCCCGCCGGCCGCGACGGCGCCGCCATCCTCATCCGCCCCAACAGCGACGCCGCGCCCGACGCCGTCGCCGCGGCAGCCGCACGCGCCCGCGCGGGCGCGGCGCTCGCCGCAGGCGCGCGCGCTCTCGATGGGGCGCTCGCCGAACTCGCGATCGAAGCCGTGCGCAACGGGCTCAACACCGAACACGGCGGCGTTCAATTGAAGGCCGCCACGGCCCGTCTCGCCGGCGCGCCCGACGCCGACATCATCGCCGCTCTCGCCGGCGCCGTCGCCCGCGGCGCTTACACCGCAGCGCTGGACGCCGGCGCAGATCCAACGCATCGGCGCATCGTCGTCGCGGCGCCGGAAGGCGGTAGCCACGCGCTCACTGCGTTCAGCGAAGGCGCGATCGATCCCACCGGCGCCGTGCGCGCGGACGCTGAATGCAGCGTCATCGGCGCCAGCATTGCGCTCCAGCGCTTCATGGGCGAACGCGCTTTCGACGCAACTGCGTTCGAAGCGGCGATCCGCACGCTGGTGCGCGCGCTCGACGCAGCCCATGGCGGGGCCGGTTCGCCGCGGCGGCCGATCCTCATCCGCCTCGAAGGCCTGGCTGCACTACTGATGCGCGCTGGCATCGCCTATGACAGCGACGAAGGCCGCGCGCTCGCGTCAGGCGTAGCCGCGCTCGCACACGCCGCCGCCATTTCCGAAAGCGCGACGCTCGGCGCCGCCAAGAGCGCCTATCCCGATTGGTCGCGCACAAAGCGCCAGGAAGAGGCCTCCGTCAAAGCCGCGCGCGACGCCGCGAGCACGCTCAAGGGCGATGTCGCCGCCCGCGCGCAAGCGATTTGCAGCACACTGCCCGGCCCGAAGAACGTCGGTCTGCGCTGCGCGATCTGCATCGCCTTCGCGAACGATACCGCAACCGCGCGCGCCATCGGCGCGACCGCACCGGGCCTCGCGCCCGCGCAGGCCTTCTCGATCTACGGCCAACGCGAAGACGGCGGATTTGGCCGCCTGCTCAGCGACGACGTTCGCGCCGCGCTCATCGCGCTCGCCTATGACGGCGAAGAGATCGCGGTCATCGCCCAACATATCGAAGGGCGCCGCACCTTGCGCGGCGCACCTGGCGTCAACCTCGACCGCCTCGCCCAGCTCGGCCTCACCGAACCCGCGCTTGACACCATCGAAGAGGCCGCTCGCGACGCCTTCAATCTCCGCGCTGTCGTCCATCCGCTCGTCATCGGCCCCGAGCTTTGCGAAGACGTGCTGAAGCTTCCGCCCGACGTCGCCGCCGGCAAGCGCGGCGATCTGATGATGACCTTGGGCTTCAGCGAAGAGGACATCGCCGAAGCCGAAGCCTATTGTCTCGGCGCGGCTGACCTCACCGGCGCGCCCGGATTGCACGCTGAACACGCGGCTATCTTCACCCGCGACATCGCCCCTGAAGCACAGATCGCCATGGCCGCCGCCGTGGCGCCGTTCGCCAACACCGCGCTCGACATCACGCTCGACATTGTCAGCGCATCACGCCGCGCCGCCCTGCTCGAGAGCGCGAGGGCCGCTGGCGTCGCCCTGATCAACATCAACGTCGAAGCGCCGCCGATCACGCTGACGCTCGCTGATTTTGACGAAGCGCCCTATGGAGCGCCGGCGTCCCCGCCGGCGACGCCCGAACCGCAAATCGAACACGCCGGCGAGACGCCGGCGCTCCATAAACAACGCCGCCGTCTCCCCGAACGCCGCAAGGGCTACATCCAGAAGTCTATCGTCGGGGGACACAAAATCTACCTTCACACTGGCGAATACGACGATGGCGAGCTCGGCGAGATCTTCATCGATCTGCACAAGGAAGGCGCCGCGTTCCGCTCGCTGATGAACAACTTTGCCATCTCGATCTCGATCGGCCTCCAGTACGGCGTGCCGCTCGAAGAATACGTCGACGCGTTCCTCTTCACCCGCTTCGAACCGGCGGGCGAAGTGCGCGGCAACGACACGATCCGCCACGCCACTTCGATTCTCGACTACATCTTCCGTGAGCTTGCGGTCTCCTATCTCGGCCGCACCGATCTCGCCCAAGTCGATCCGTTCGATGCGCGCAGCGATGGTCTCTCGAAGAAAGCGCAAGACGCCGAAAGCGCCGCGCGCCTCATCTCGCGCGGCTTCGCCCGCGGCGCCTCGCCCGACAACCTCGTCATGCTCCGCCCCCGCGCCATCGTCGAAAACATCCGCGACCGCAAGGAAGCGCAAGCGGCGCCGGCCAAACCCGCCGCCACCGGCTATCGCAACGACCCTTGCGCTGGCTGCGGCCACTTCACCGTGGAACAAAGTGGCGTGTGCGCCGCCTGCGGCGCCAAAGGCGAGGCGCAAGGCGGCTGAGCCTCCGATCGAACTGCATCGCGCGTCCGCGCATTTAACGCACACTCAGCGCGCATGCGCATCACGCGCTCGAGCCGTCCCGTTCGGATCGTGCAGATGGCACTGCACACTGAAGCTCTCGTTCAAGCACCGCTCATGTTCGCTACGGCATCGTCGCTTCGTTCAAGCGTCGGTGAGGGAGCGCTGCCATTTGAACATGGGAGCTTGAACCTATGAATCGTCTTCTTTCCGCAGTCGCGGCTGTCGCTGTTTTCGCCTGCATGGGCGTGGGCTCCGCCGCGGCCCAAAATCGCACCGTCGTCAATCAATCCGGATACGCCAACGCCGCCGGCGCCGTGCAAGCGGGCAACCGCAATGGCGCGGTGGTCAATCAGCGCGGCAGACGTCACTACGCGCGCGGCGTTCAGGAAGGCTATCGCAACTTCCTGCGCATGGATCAGTACGGCACGCGCAATCACGTCAGCACGACGCAAATTGGCAGCGATAACTTCTCCGCCACCGGCCAGGAAGGACGCAATCTGCGCGCCGACACGCTGCAGACCGGCAGCGGCAACGTTGCTGGCGTTGCCCAGATCGGCAATGGCAGCCGCGCCGTCACCGACCAGGACGGCGCGAACAACACCTCCGGCATCATCCAGATCGGTAACGGCCAGGACGTGGAAGTACGTCAACGCGGCGAGGGCAACATCTCGGTCGTGGTTCAGAGCGGCTACAACTAAGCCTGCGCGTGCGGGAGGGCCTTTCGCGCCTTCCCGCATCGCTCGCGCAAGATTTTGCTGGGAGCAAATCATGTCGAAACTCTCTCTTCTCACCTTCGCCGCCATAGCGGCATTGACTGCCTGTTCAGCTGCCGCGCACACCGAGCCGGCTGTCGTCCCCGCAGAAAACATCGCGCCTCAGGCCGCTCCTTCGCCCGCTGGCGCGCCGCAAGCGACAGTGTCGGCGATGCAAACCGCGGCGCCGCCCCAAGTCGAGGAGAGCCGCTCCGCCCCGCGCGCCGCCATTTCGTGCGAGGTCCGTTCGCGGCGCACGGGCAACGGCGTGCTGATCCAGGCGCGCGTCTTCGCGGATCGCGACATCGCCGGCGAATATGATCTCGTCATCACCAAGTCGGGCGGCGGCAATTCGTCAGAGATCAATCAGAGCGGCCCGGTCTCAATCGCCGCCGGATCTTCAGTCACGCTGGGCGAGAACGAGATTAGCGTCGAACGCGGAGCGCGCGTGCGGGCGGTGCTTACCTTGCGCGACTCGCACGGCCAAATCTGCCGCCGCTCATTCCAACTCTAAGGGCATGAGGATGTCGAAGCTCACTTTCTCTCGCGCCGGGCTGATCGCTTGTTGTGTCGCCGCAATCATGGCCGGCAATGCGAACGCTCAAGAACGGGGTCGCCAGAGCGGCCTGCGTGCGCTCGTGCGAGCCGCCGGCATCGCTGCCGCCAACACTTCGTCGGTCGACCAGCAAGGCAGCGGCAATGCCGCAGCCGTGGTGCAGAACGGACAAGGCAACAGCGCCGGACTTCGCCAGATCGGCAGAAACAACACAGGCGCCATCACCCAGAGCGGCGCCAACAACAGCGCGTGCCTCATTCAGATCGGCCGCGATCTGGATGGGTCGATCACTCAAGTGGGCGATAACCAGAATACGGGCGTGTTTCAAACCAGGCGCGGTCAACGTGATATCCCGGCGGAAGTGTGCGCACTAAATGGCGACCGACGCGGCTTCTTCAGGCAAGTCGTTCGGCGCGCCGCGCGCGATTACGAGCGATCAGTTGAATGCCCGAGAGCCAGGTCTGACGCCTGCGGGCACGTCGTTCCCCAATAGCTTTGGAAGGATCGCGCCGCGTCCAGCGTTAGCACTGCAACGGGCGCCAAACTTCCCCATTGGCGCCCGGGGCCAGGGGGCGCCCGGAAAGCGGCGCTCACACCCTCCCGAGCGTCGCTTTCCTTTCTTGCGGCCGCAATCCGACCGACGTCCCGCCGGGCTCATACTCCTCCCGTCGCTGTTCAATGCGGAGGGAGTTGGCGCCAAATCCCGGCTTCGAACGGCGGCGCGGTTGAGCGAGATTTGCCGGCGGGGATGAAACCGCCGGGTCCGGGACCAAGCCGAGCGCAGACCGTCGCGCAAGGCATTTGGATTGGCCCGCTCGCCGGCGGCCGACGCGCCACGGAGCGAACAGCTCCCCCGGCGCCAAGGCTGGCGCAAACAACCGCCGGGGACGCGAGCCTTTTCGCGCACTCTTCTTCGCGGACGAATGTCCGCACTACCTTCGGCGCGATTTGATCGCGTCCCCGCTCCGCTTTTTTCGCGGCCGCACCGTGCGCGCCGAATGACGAGGACGCACGCCCATGACCAAGAACCGCCACGCCGAAAACCTTGCTCGAGGCGTGCTGACGCAAACCGAGAAGATGGTCGCGCGCGCTGCCGCGCACCTCTTTGATGGCGACCCGCTCACCGCCACGCGGATGCTGCGCGCGACAGAGCTGTACGCAAATCTTGGCAACCGACTGAACTCCTGGCGCAGAGCCGAGATGAGTCAGCATCAGGTGCACCACGACGCCCAACGCGAGTCTAGGCGCCGCGCCGCCGATCTCGACGCCCGTGAAGCTCTGGTCCAGCTCAGCGAAGAACGCGTGCGCAGCGAGCGCGAACAGCTCAAACAACTCGAAGCGACCCTCAACGCGACTTATGTGGCCATGCGTGAAATGCCGCCCCGCAAAGACGATGGCCCGCCTCCTGCGACGGGCGGTGAAACCGACCCGGGAGTTGCGCCAATATGAAACGCGCCGCGCTGTTCGCTTGCCTTTTGGCGTTAACGACGCCTGCTTTTGCGCAGGCGCCGTCCGCCACCGGCGGGCCGATCACATCCCAGGCCGAGCGTGACGCGACGGCGCTGCGCGTGCGCGATGGCGCGAGCTGCGCCAATTGCGACCTCTTCCAGATCAGCCTCGCCTATCAATCGATCGCCGGACGCAATTTCACCGGGGCGCGCATCCGCCAGGCCGATCTCTCGCTTGCAATCGCCGACCGCGCCCGCTTCCACGGCGCCAACATGTCGCTTGTCAATTTCTTCGGCGCGCGCTTGACCGGCGCGGACTTGACCGACGCAAACCTCGAAGGCGCGAGCCTCGTCGGCGCCTATTTCGGCGGCGCGCGCATGTCGGGTGCGGTGCTGACGGGCGCCAATCTCTCCGGCGCGGAACTCGCCAGTGCGGTCGGCCTTACACAAATGCAATTGAATACTGCGTGCGGCGACAGAACGACCATACTGCCCCAAGCAATGACTATCGCGAACTGTTGAAACAATAAGTAACAATCCTCGCTTACTGCATGTTCACTGGCGCGACATCTTGGGCGCGCCTACTTCCGGCGCCGTGTTGACACATTTCCGCTGGGCCGCGCTCGCGGCCATCGCGTTCGGCGCGGTGTGGGCGGGCCAGGCGCTCGCGTTCTGGCCGTTCGGCAGCGGCCCGCGTGTCGATCTCGCTCCGGCCTATGGCGGCGTCTGCGAGGAATGCGATCTCTCCGGCCGCATCCTCGCCGGCGCGAGGATGTCGAACTCCAATTTCAGCGGCAGCGATTTCTCGTACGCCGTGCTCGCCCGCGCCGACGCTTCGCACTCTGAGTTCGCCGGCGCCGATTTTACCCAAGCCGACCTCACCCGCGTGCGCCTCGTCGACGCCTCCTGCCCGCGCGCGCGCTTTGAGCGCGCTCGGCTCGAGCACGCCGACGCCCGCGGCGCCGACTTCACCCGCGCCAGCTTCGCCAATGCCGACGTCACGCGCATGAATCTGCAAGACGCCGATCTCTCTGGCGCCGATCTCCGCCACGCCCGCGGCCTCACTCAAGCGCAACTCGACCAAGCCTGCGGCGACCGCCGCACCCGCCTGCCGCGTGGGATGAGCGTAGCGCGGTGCGGCTAGTTTCGGAGTACGAAACGGACGCCCTGCAGAATGTTCGCCTCCACCCGGCAGTTGGCGGGCGATTCCGGCAGTCGCTCGACGCGCCAACGTCCAACGACGCGTTCGATCGCAGCGGCGAATTCCTCCGACCCCGCTCGCGCGGCTATTTGGTGCGCCACGATCTCGCCTTGGGCATTGACGCGGAAGAACAACATCACCGCCGCGACCTGGTTATAGTCAGGATAGCGCGGCTGCGGCTCGGCAATGACCCGCATCATGCAGCGCGGCCGCGTCAGATCGATCGGCCCAATTTCGCTTAATCCGTCAGCGTCTCCCTGCGCCTCGGTTGGCGTCTCGGGCACGCGTTGGCCGTCTATGTATAGCTTCGACTCAAGGGCCATCATCCAAGCGCGCGCCACAGCATAGGTCTGCTGCGCCAGCGTGAGTTCAAACGTCGGCGACTCCACCTGAGACAGCGGTTGGAGCACCCGCACGGCCTCGCTCAGCAAGGCATGGGCCGCATCGCCTTCGCTTTGACCGAAGCGCCCGCTACGGTCGAGTTCGTCCATGATGATCGCGGCGCCTTCGCTCGTGCGCGCCCGGCCCAGACCATACCTCTCGCCGAACACCGAGCCTTCCGGGTGCGCGCCAGCCAAAGCCCAAGCGCGCTGCGCCAAATCGAAATCGCCATGCGCCAATCCCCAGTCCCCGAGATACTCCGCTGCGGCATAAATCTCCCGAGCCGGCAACTCTTGTGCCGCCGGATTGGTCAACAACGCATGCAGTCTGGCCGCCGCGGCGGCAGTCGGATTGGTGGCCAATATAGAACGCGCCAGCACGATTTCGGCCATCATTGGATCGACGCCCTCCGCGCCGGCGCGCGCCAAGTCCAACGCTCGCCGGGCCGCCGGCCGTGCTTGCTCGGGGCGCCCGGCCATGAGATGCACCGTCGCGAGATTGAGTGAGAGTACGGCGGTGCGACCGCCATCGCCGTCGCGCGCTTCAGATGCGGCGAGCGCTGCCTGCGCCTCAGTTGCGGCCGCAGCCAGATCACCGCGTTCAAGGGCGGCAATGTAGGAACGATAGTGCTGCAACACAGGGTTCGTCTGCGCAGATGCGCGAGGGCTAATACCCAACGAGACGGACGCGGCCACCAGCATCAGGTATTGTGCAATACGCATGGGGGAAACCTCTGCCGCGCACTCTAAGGCCACGAACGCCTGTCCGCAAACCGCTGCGGGATCAACCCTTCGGCGGGTCAACCATGCGGATGTGCAGCTCTTTCAGCTGCTTTGGCGTCACTTCGCCCGGCGCGTTCATCATCAGGTCCTGGGCCTGCTGATTGAACGGGAAGACGATGACTTCGCGGATGTTGTCGACGCCCGCGAGCAGCATGACGATGCGGTCGACGCCCGGCGCGGAGCCGCCGTGGGGCGGGGCGCCAAAGCGGAACGCGTTCAACATGCCGCCGAACTTTTGCTCCACGACATCGCGTCCGTAGCCGGCGATCTCGAACGCCTTGATCATGATCTCGGGCTTGTGATTGCGGATCGCGCCCGAACTCAACTCAACGCCGTTGCAGACGATGTCGTACTGAAACGCGGTTATCCCCAGAATTCTATCCGCGTCGTTGGGATCGAGCGTAAGAAAGTCCGCATGATCGTAGTTCGGCATCGAGAATGGATTGTGCGAGAAGTCGATGCGTTTCTCGTCCTCGTTCCACTCGTACATCGGGAAATCGACGATCCAGCAGAACGCGAACTGCTCCTTGTCGGAAAGGCTGAGCTCGTCCGCCACCTTGTTACGCGCAAGTCCCGCGAACTTGTAGAACACCGCCGGATCGCCCGCGACAAAGAACGCCGCGTCGCCAACCTTCAAGCCAAGTTGCTCGCGGATCGCGTTCGCCTTGTCGGCGCCAATGTTTTTCGCGATCGGCCCTGCGCCGCCCTCCTCCCCGTCACGCCAGAAGATGTACCCAAGCCCCGGTTGCCCTTCGGACTTCGCCCACGAATCCATGCGGTCCGCAAACGCGCGCGAGCCGCCATTCGGTGCGGGCGCCGCCCAGATCGCGTTGCCCGGCTTTTCCAGGATGCGCGCGAACAACCCAAAGCCGCCGCCGCGGAAGTGCTCACTCACATCCGCCAGCACGAGCGGATTGCGCAGGTCGGGCTTGTCGGTGCCGTATTTGGCGATCGATTCCTTGTAGGGAATGCGTGGGAACGCGCCCGCTTTGGTGACGCGCTTGCCTTCGCCGAACTCCTCGAACACGCCCGCAAGCACCGGCTCGATGGCGTTGAACACGTCCTCTTGCGTCACGAAGCTCATCTCGAAATCGAGCTGGTAGAATTCGCCCGGCGAACGGTCGGCGCGGGCGTCCTCGTCGCGGAAGCAGGGCGCGATCTGGAAGTACTTGTCGAAGCCCGCGACCATCAACAGCTGCTTGAACTGCTGCGGCGCCTGCGGCAGCGCGTAGAACTTGCCGGGATGCAGGCGCGACGGCACCAAAAAGTCGCGGGCGCCTTCCGGCGAGGACGCGGTCAGGATCGGTGTCTGAAACTCGGTGAAGCCCTGGTCGATCATGCGCCGGCGCAGCGAGGCAATCACTTGGCTACGCAACAGGATCGAGCGATGCAGCTTCTCGCGCCTGAGATCGAGGAAGCGATACTTGAGCCGCAGCTCTTCCGGATAATCCGGCTCGCCGAACACCGGCAGCGGCAGCTCCTCGGCCGCGCCCAGCACATCGAGCGCACGCGCCTGCACCTCGATCCCGCCTGTCGGCAAATTGGGGTTCACCGTCTCCGCTGTGCGCTCCACCACCTTGCCGTCGACTTGAATCACGCTTTCGGCGCGCACGCGCTCCGCCGCCGCGAACGCGGGCGAGGATGGCGCGATCACGATCTGCGTCAGGCCGTAATTGTCGCGCAGGTCGATGAACAGCAGGCCGCCGTGGTCGCGCTTGCGGTGCACCCATCCAGACACGCGCACATTCTTGCCGGCGTCCGCCGGCCTGAGGGCGCCGCAGGTGTGGGAACGATAAGCGTGCATCAGCAGACTCCTGACCCGAGTCGCATGACTGGGCCCAATTCGCGCGGAAAGCGCATGCGGGGCGCCGCCTTGTCAAGGCAGCGGCGCCCCGGCAAATCGGCCCTCCGGCATTGCGGCATCGGGACC
Source organism: Caulobacteraceae bacterium (assembly GCA_052387215.1). Lineage (GTDB taxonomy): Bacteria > Pseudomonadota > Alphaproteobacteria > Caulobacterales > Aquidulcibacteraceae > Vitreimonas. The sequence goes on along the minus strand of JBQTJK010000226.1, from coordinate 14,139 downwards.
ATCGCCAGAGTCGCGGTGACCCGGTTGTTTCGACGCGCCCAGCGTGCATGGTGAGCCGGAACTTTGGAGCACGTTTGATGTCAGTCACTCTGCCGCAGCACGGCGCGCCGTGGAGCGATCTCGAACCGCGCATGCGCGAGATGGCCAAGGGCGACGTGAAATGGCGCGACGGCCGCACCGGCATGTACATTTTCAACGCCGGCGAGGACGTCGAGCGCGTACAGAAAGCGGCCTACGCCATGTTCTCGGCGGAGAACGGGTTGGGTCCGGCCGCCTTCCCGAGCATTGCGCAGATGGAGCGGGAGGTCGTCGCCATCGGGCTTTCGCTTCTGAACGCACCGCCGGGCGCCGCGGGCTCGATGACCAGCGGCGGTACGGATTCCGTCTTCCTCGCAGTGAAGGCCGCACGCGATCATGCGCGCGCAAAACGAGAATTGAACGGCAAGCTCAACATCGTCGCGCCAGCAAGCGTTCACCCTGCCTTCGACAAAGCGTGCATGGTGATGGACATTGAACTGCGGCGCGTGCCGGTGAAGGACTATTTGGCCGACGTCGCCGCGATGGAAGCGGCGATGGACGCGAACACGCTGATGCTCGTTGGCTCCGCGCCGTGCTTCCCGTTTGGTCTGATTGATCCAATCGAAGCGCTCGGGGAACTGGCTCAGCGCAAGAACGTCTGGCTGCACGTTGACGCCTGCGTTGGCGCTTACATCGCGCCGTTCGTGCGCATGACCGGCGCCGATCTGCCGACATTTGACTTCGGCGTGCCGGGCGTGTGGTCGATCTCCGGCGATCTGCATAAGTACGGCTACGCCTCCAAGGGCGCCTCGACCGTGTTTTTCCGCAGCGAAGCGCTCCGCGAATTCATGACCTTCGACGCCGGCCCCTGGCCGCTGGGGCGCATGCTCACGCCGACGCTCGCGGGCACGCGTCCCGGAGGCGCCATCGCCGCGGCCTGGGCCGTGATCCATCACCTGGGCGTTGACGGCTATCGCCAGAAGCAGCGCATGGTGACCGATGCCCGCGCCAAGATCGAAGCCGGCGTGACCAAGCTAGGCTTTCAGGTGCTCGGCACGCCTCAGCTCGGCATCGTCTCCTTCGCCCATCCCGAAGTCGACGCGCTTCGCCTTTACGCGCAGATGCACAAGCGCGGCTGGTTCACAGCGGCGCTGCTCGAACCGCGCGCGCTGCATCTCATGCTGTCGCCGAAGCACAACGAAGTTGCGGACGAGTACCTGGCTGATCTCGCAGCCTCGCTGCATGAAATCACCGACGAGCAGCTCGCCCCGAAATATGCAGGCTAAGGCATGACCCCCACGTTCGACTTCTACTTCTCGTTCCGCAGCCCTTACTCGTACCTGGCGACCCCACAGGTCGAGGCGCTAGTCGAACGCTACGACATGCAACCACGCATGCGCTTCGTCACCCCGATCGCCATCCGCATGCCGGGTTTTTTCAAGACCGTGAACCCGCTCTGGCCGCCATACCTGCTGCGCGACACGTTCCGCATCTCTCAGATGCACGGCATTCCGTACCGCTGGCCAAAACCCGATCCGATCGTCATGGACATCGCCAGCGGCGAGGTCGCTGCCGAGCAACCTTACATCCATCGCGTCACCCGCATGGGCGTCGCCGCCGAGCAGCTGGGGCGCGGTTTCGCCTTCGCGCGTCGTGCCGCGCACGCGATCTGGTCCGGCGAGATCGACAACTGGCACGAAGGCGATCACCTCGTACGCGCTGCGTCGGACGCGGGGCTTAACGCTGAGAAGGTCGAAGCCATCGTGCACGACGAAAGCGCCGACCTCGCCGCCGAGATCGAGCGCAACGAAGCCGACCAGCGCAATGCCGGCCACTGGGGCGCGCCGCTGTTCGTGTTCGATCACGAACCATTTTTCGGTCAAGACCGTCTCGATCACTTGCTCTGGCGAATGAAGCAAGCCGGCCTCAAAGAGCGTATGGCGGCGCGGTAATCGGAACCGTTGGCGCTCGAAAACGTCGTCTCCGCATGAATGCGCTTCGCGCAATCGTTGTGATTACCGCCGCCGCTGGTCTGCTCGCTTGCAATCAGCGCGATCCTGCAACACGCACTGAGGAAGGCGTCTACGGCTCCTCGAGCGGCCCGAACCCGAACCTGTCCGACCTTCAAGCTGATCAGCCTGCGCCCGAGCGCCCGCCAGCCGACCCAGCGACGCCAGGTGAGAATGCCTATCCGAGCCAAATGGGCCAGCCGGGAGAACCGTCAACGGGGGCCGAAGGCGGCCGCGGCTCGGCCGAGACCGGCGCCACGGACGACACTCCCCGTTAATCCAATTGCTCCGCCAATGCGCCTTGCCCGCGCCGGGCGGCGCGGCTAAGCGTGGCGCCGCTGGAGACGTGGCCGAGTGGCTGAAGGCGGCGCCTTGCTAAGGCGTTTTACTCGAACAGGGTAACGAGGGTTCGAATCCCTCCGTCTCCGCCAGCCGCCAACACAGATCGTTAACTGGCGCCGCCTTTGCGCGAGCCGTTGAGACAAAATTAGTCTCAAGGGCGAAGTAACCATGTCGCAAGCCGCACTCCAACTCGTCGGCGCCGAATTGGACCAGCCGAGGGTGGAAACCGCTGCATCGGAAGCCGAGGCAACGCCCCAGCTTGAAGCGGACGATGCGCTGGCGCTCGGGCGTGAAGCCACATGTTTGGCCGAAGCGGCAGCTTCGTTTGCGTTGTTCGGATTGAGCATTGCCGTGGCCGAAGATGGTGAGCTCCCGCCTTCCGCCGATCTGGCTTATCGCGCCTTCGAGGTCTCGCCGGATGCGCCGGCGAATGATTGGGCCGAGCCTGCAATCCCGTCGCTTTCGCGCCGCGGCATCCACGTCGACCCCGCGCTGCCGCACAAGCTGGTGCAAGCGATCGACTGGATCGTGGTTATCGCGGCTGCGCAGTTCGCTGCGCTTTGGGGTGCAGGTGCGGGCTTGGCGGAGCTGTCCATCGGACAGGCCGTGGCATTCCTCATCTCTGCCGGCGCATTGAAAGCCGGCCTCTGGCTCACCGACTACTATCGCTTTTCGCTCGCGCGCATCCGTCCCGAACGCGGCATGGGCGGTTTGGCGCTGGGGGCCATCGCCGGTCTCATCATTGGCAACGCATTCGCGCCCGACGCCAAGAGCGCCGCGGCGCTCGCCGCGACGCTGCCATTCGCCGGCATGCTGTTGGCTGGCGTGCACGCCGCGCTGGCTATCTGGATCGCGGCTGCCCATCGCCGCGGCTTATTCGCGGAGACCATCGTGCTGATTGGTGCAACCGACGCGGCCCACCGCCTGACCAAGCGCGCCGGGAAATCCGGCGAAGCCCGCATTGTCGCGGTAGTTGATGATCGCGCTGGACGCTCGCCCAATCACGTGAACGGGGCGCCCGTCCTCGGCGGTGTCGAGGATTTGCTGAATTGGGATGGCCTGCCGAACGTCGATCGCGTTGTCATCACCGTCACGCAAAAGGCCGAGGCGCGCGTTCGCTCGATCATCGAGCGCCTGCGGGTGGCGCCCAACCGCATCGATCTGTTGCTGGACTATGAAATGCAAAATGTGCGTGGCCGCCGCGTCGAGCGCTTCGGTGGCGCAGCCGTCGCCTGCGTCTGCGGTCGTCCGCGCAACCACCGCCGCGCCCTCGTAAAGCGTGCGCAGGACCTCGCGCTCGGCACGCTGCTCGCCGCAACCTTCGCTCTGCCGATGCTCCTCATCGCACTCGCGATCAAGATCGACAGCAAAGGCCCGGTTCTCTATCGCCAGCGTCGTCACGGTTTCAACAACCGGGTCATCACGGTGCTGAAGTTCCGCACCATGCATCACGATCCCGGCGCGCCGCTGCAGCAGGTGCGCGCCAACGACCCGCGCATCACCCGCGTTGGCCGGTTCCTGCGCCTCTCCAGCCTGGATGAACTACCACAATTGTTCAATGTGCTCAGGGGCGATATGAGCCTCGTCGGTCCTCGCCCGCACGCCATCGGCATGAAGACGAGCGATCGCCAGCTGGCGCAGATCGTTGCGGAATACGCGCATCGCCATCGGGTGAAGCCGGGGATCACCGGCTGGGCGCAGGTCAATGGTTCGCGCGGTCCCGTGACCTCGGCTGCCGATCTGCGCCGCCGCGTGCGCCTCGATCTCGACTACGTCGCCCGCGCTTCGCTCTGGCTCGATCTCGAAATACTCGCACGTTCGATCCCAATCATCTTGGGCGACACCAAGGTCATCCGGTGAGCACGGCGCGCTTCCTCTCGCTCGCACCATTGCAGATCGCCCAGGCCCTGATCGGGTTCGGCGCGATCGCGGCTTTCACGCGCCTGATGAGCGCCGAGGAATTCGGCCGCTACGCGCTTGCGCTCTCCATCTCCATGGCAGCGCACACGCTGCTGTTCACCTGGGCCGAAGCAGCGGCGTTCCGATTCTTCACCGCGGCGCGAGCAGAAAACAAGCTCGCGGACCATTTCGCCACCCTGCTTGCCGTCGCCGCTGCTCTAGGCGGCGCGGTGATCGTGGTCACCGCCGGCATGCTTGCCTTCGCCAGCCTCCGCGAGGACATCGCCGCGATTTCTCTGTTCGCGGCGGGCGCCGCCGTGTTCCGCTTCGTTATCCGCCTCAGCCGCGAAAGCGATCGCGCGGCGCTCGCTTTCGGTCGCTACGCGGCGTTCGAGACGGCATACCTCGTGCTGGGCTTCGCCATTGGCGTGGCGCTGCTCGTCGTGTTCGACTTTGGCCCTGCCGCGCCATTTGCAGGCCTGCTCGCGGCTGGCGCGCTCGTTCTGATCATCGATGCACCGCGGCTGATGGCCAACGCGCGCGGCGGCGCTGCGTCTTTCGCGCGCACCACCGCCTATGGCGGATATGGCGCGCCGCTCGCGCTGGCGCTCGCACTCGATCTCGGCGTGCAAGCGATCGCCCGCATGGTGCTCGCCGCGGAAGCTGGTCCGGAAACGCTCGGCGCTTACGCGGCTGCCTTCGGTCTGGCGCGAGGGCTCGACGTGATGTTCATCGGCGCGAGCGCGGCTTTCGCCCCGTTCGTTTTTGCAGCCTATGAGGAGAAGGGCGCCGGCGCCGCGCGCGACGCCGCCCGCAACGGCTTTGTCGTCCTCGCTGCGATCACTATCCCCACCAGCATCGGTCTTGCGCTTGTAGCTCAACCGCTCACGGCCCTGATGGTCGGCGACGCACTGCGCGCGGAAACGGCCGCGGCGCTGCCTTGGCTTGCGCTCGCGGGTCTGATGTCCGGCTTTAGCCTCTATTACTGGTCTGAAGCGTTCCAGCTGACGCGGCGCACCGGTTTGCGCGCTTTGCTGATGCTCGCGCCCAGCGCAATTCAGTTGGGGCTGACGGCGTGGCTCGCGCGCGAGCATGGCGCAATCGGTGCAGCGATTGCCGCCGCCGCCGGCGCGATGGTTGGGGCAGGATTGCTCGCGCTCGCAGGCCGCCGATTATTGCCGCTGCCCCTTCCATGGCAGCCGCTGGCCCGTATCGTTGCGGCTTCCGCGCTGATGACGGCGGGCGTCGTTTTGCTGCCTACGCCTCACACGACGCTCGGCTTGGTGCAATCTGTGCTCATGGGCCTCGCTTGCTGCAGCCTCGGAGCTGTTCTCTTCGATATCCTCGGCGCACGCAGACTGGCTCTTGCCATCGCGCGGCGCGCGATGCGGCCGGTGCTCGCCGGCTCAGGTGCGTCTCATGCCGGCAACTGAGCAAATCGTTGCAGTGCGTAGCACGGCGTCGGATGCGCCGCGGCTGAGTGTACTGACGCCGTTCCGCGGACACGACCCGTCGGCGCTACTGATGGCGCTAGCCGATGCGCCAGCGGGCGTTGAGTTCGTCTTGCTCGACGACGGCTCGGGCTCGGCTTCGCTGCTGGCGCAGGTCATCGCCGCCACTGAGACCCTCGGCGCGCCGGCGCGCATCATTGTTTGGGGTGAGAATCAGGGACGCGCCGCCGCGCGTAACCGGCTCATCGACGAAGCGCGCGGCGATTATGTGCTCTTCCTCGACGCCGACATGCTGCCCGACTCGCCGCACTTCCTGTCCATCTGGCTCGGTATCATCGACACACAGGCGCCGCGCGCAGCGTTCGGCGGCCTTTCGCTGGCGCAAGCGCGCCGCACGGCGGAGACGGCGCTCCACTACGCTCTGATCAGCCGCTCCGACTGCCGCAATGCGCGGACCCGCGCGCGGCGACCGGCGCAATCCACGGCCACGGCCAATCTGCTCGTGCTGCGAACGTTTCTCGGCGCGCACCCCTTCGACGCCGGCTTCACCGGCTGGGGCTTCGAGGATGTGGACTGGGCGCTGCGCGCAAGCCATCACGCCGAGATTCTGCACGTCGACAATCCCGCCACACACGCGGGCCTCGACGACATCTCCACGCTAATGCGCAAATTAGCCGAAGCGGGCCCGAATTTCGCGCGTCTTGCACGCAAGCATCCCGCCCAGGTCTCCCGGTTTGCCGCGCACCGCATCGCTCGCGCCGTGCGCGCGACACCGGCGCGGCAGGCGCAGCGTCGCCTCTATAGCTGGATCGCCCGCGATCCCTTGGGTGCGGCGCCGATGCGCGTTCGCTGCACAGCTCTAAAGCTGCTGCGGGCCTCACACTATGCGGAGCACCTGAAATGACCGGGCTGCCGTATGCGCCGCCGCGCGATCTGGCTAGCAAGATACGCCGGCGCCTAATCCAACAGCGCGCCGCGCGCGCTGTTGATCTCCGCTTCGCCGAGCCGATCCTCTCGATCACCTTCGATGACTTTCCCGCAAGCGCCGCCGACGCCGGTGCGCGCGTCCTTGAGCGTCACGGCGCGCACGGCACATTCTACGCATCTTCGGGCCTCGCCGGCGCCGATGGCCCGTGCGGGCCGAATTTCTCGACTCGAGACGTGGCGCGGCTTGCGGCGCTTGGCCACGAAATCGGCTGCCACACCTTCAACCACACCGACTGCACCCGCCGCGACGTCTTCAGCACGCTGGAAGATCTTGCGCGCAACCGAGATGGGCTCGTCGCCATGGGTGCTCCGCCGCCGCTCGCCCATGCCTACCCGTACGGCGAGACCAGCGGCGAACTCAAAGACAACCTGCCGCCGCGCTTGCTCTCCGCGCGCGGCGTGCTGCCCGGGCTGAACGCGGGCCGCGCCGACCTCGCTCAACTGCACGCCTATCCGCTGTTTGGTCGGGGCGCGCTCTCGCACATTCACGACGCGCTGAGTCAGGCGGCGAAGCCCAACGCCTGGGTGATCGCCTTCACGCACGACGTGTCCGACACGCCATCGCCGTGGGGCACAAAAGCAAACGATCTCGACGCGCTCATGCGTGAAGCGCGCAAACGCGGTTTCGTTATTCTGCCGGTGACGGCGGCGCTCGAACGGAGGCTCGGATGATCGAGGTCAGCGTTCTCATTCCGACGTTTCGTCGTTCGCTATCGTTCCTCCGCGCTGTCCGCAGTGTGCTCGCGCAACAGGGCGTGCCCGCTATCGAGATCATTGCGATCGACAATTCACCGGAAGGCTCCGCGATCGACACATTCCAGCAGCTGGAAGTCGAAGCGTCAGTCCCTTTCCGCTGGGCGCATGAACCTCGACCGGGGATCTCCCAAGCGCGTAACGCCGCGCTGCGGCTCGCCCGCGGTCGCCTCGTGGCCTGGCTGGATGACGATGAAGAGGCCTCGCCAGAATGGCTAGCCTCGCTGCTTGCCGTTCGTGAGGCGACCGGCGCGCAAAGCGTCTTTGGTCCGGTGCGCGCGCGCGCCGGCAGCCAAACTGCGAACGCCGACTTTTTCGAGCGACTCTATTCGCGCGCTGGACCCGCCAAGAGCGGTCTCATTCCACGAGCCTATGGCATCGGCAATTCGCTGCAGCCACGGGCGATGTTTGACGGACAGCAGAGCTTCGACCCGCGCGCCGATCAACGCGGGGGCGAGGACGATACGCTCTTCGCGTCATGGGCCGAAGCCGGCGCGACGTTCGCGTGGGCAGCCGAAGCCGCGGTCATCGAGCATCTCGGCGCCGAGCGTACGCATCTTCGCCACGGCCTGAAACGCGCGTTCGCGTACGGCCAAGGCCCGTGCGAAACGGCCTGGGCCGCGCGCAGGTTTGCCACCCTTGCGCGCCATATGTGCATCGGCGCGGTACAAGCTCTCGCATATGGTCTAGCAAGCGCGGTGGTCGTTGCAGGCTCGACGCCACGGGCGCTGGCGTTCCTCGAGCGCGCGGTGCGCGGTGCAGGAAAAGTGCTCTGGTTTTGGGAGCAGCGCTTCTACGGCCACGCGCTAATGTCCCGGACTTGAAATTCGATCCACGCCTGGGATCATTGATCATTGAATTTCAAGTCCAAAGGGACATTAGAATCAAAAAGTTCTAGTGCGACTTTGGATTTGAAAAATCGCTCGGCGGTCGCCATCAACGTGGGGCGAATTTCAAAATCCGCCGCACTCGCCTCAACCGGCCTGACGCAAGATCCGCTCGATCGTCATGACTGGCGGGTCGGCGCCAAAATAGACAAGGCCAATGAGATTGGCGCGCGCTTCGCTCAAGACTCTCTTGGCGTGCAGCGCCGCAGGCGCCGCGCCCTTGCCGGCGCCCAACACGAGCACGACGCCGTCCATGTGCGGCGCGACGCGCAACGCAACCGAACCCTGGTCCAGCGCTGGCGCATCAACCACGACAAACGCGCCGCCAGCGCGCGCCGCGTTCCAATAGTCCGGCCGCCCGGAGATGCTGACACGCGCGCCTGCGGGCAACAACCGCGTATCGAACACACCGGCGTAGACACGCGAGCGGCCGACACGATGATAGAAGAACGCTTGCGGCGCTTGGGGCATGTCACGCACGGTGTGGAATGAGACACCATTTAGCGCGCCATCGATGCGCGGACCCAGCACGCCGTCGCCGCTCAGGGCGCGCGCCAAATCATTGCGCCGGAGATCGAGGTCGATCGCATAGACCGCGCCTGGGCCGGCCGCATGGGCCACCGCACGCGCGACAGTTGTCACGCCTTCCTTGCGGCGCGCGGCCACAAGCATCAGCGCGCGCCCGGGACCTCCGCCGCGGCGCGGCTGCATCGCCAACGCATCGAGCACGCCCTCGACGGAAAACGCTGTCATGCGCCGCCCTCCACGAGCGTCAGCGCAGGTTTGCCCTTGGCTTGCGCGTTCGGCTGCTTTGGCTTCACCGCTTTCGACGGGACCCGTCGCCGCGCAACCGCGAGGACCGGCATGTCAAGCGCGCGCGCCGCGCTTGACGGGGTCGGGAAGCTACAGCGCATCAAGCCGCGCGAGAGCCCCGCAGCGAGGGCGACAACGCCGGCTATCAGCAGCGTCAAGATCATGATCGGCCAGCGCAGGCTCTTGCCTTCGGTCGGCACGGCTGCGCGTTCGACCGGGCTGATGTTATCAGTCGCCCGGCCGAGCATTTGGCTGCGCGCGCGCGCTTCCTCTGCACGCGTCGCGAAATTTTGCGCATTGGTCTCGAGGATCGAGCGCTCGCGCTGCAGCTGACGGAATCGCGGTTCGAGCGCCTGCATCGTGCGCAAACGCTCCCGCACCTCTGTGCGTTGCTGTGTCAGCGCGGTTTCGCGGCCGCGCTGCGCACGCGCTTCAGCTTCCATGGCGTACAGCTGGCTGGCGATGTCCTGGCGCACCGGATTTGCGCCCCGGCGCGTGATGCTCGGCGGATCGCCGTCGGCCAGAAACGCTTCCAGCTGCGCGATGCGGCGATCGACTTCGCGCACCGGCAGCGCATCGGGCTGGTAGGCCGCCAGCAAACGCTCACGCTGCACCTGCGCTTCCACCAGATCGCGCCGCGCATCGGATTCCTGATAGAGTTCGATCTGCTCGGGTTCGGCCTGGTGGCGCTGCCGCAACGCCGCCGCGCGGGCTTCGGCTTCGCGCCGGCGCGTCTGTGCGTCAAGCAACTGGGTCTCGATATCGCCAGCGCGTGCTGCGAGCGCGGCAAGTTCGCTTTCGAAGTCGCCGATCGTGTTTTCGGTCAAGAACGCCGCCAGCGCCCCGCTCGCAGCGGCGGCGCGGCCGCTCAGGTCCGTGCTCTCCTGTGACAGCGCTTCGTACTCGCCCCCGACGAGCACATCGCGGCGATGACGGAGATACTGCTCCACCAGTGCATTCAGCGCGCGCGCCGCGGTCTCAGGATTGCGGTGTTCGAACGCAAGGCCGATTGCCGGCGTCTGCGGGGCGGTCTCGACCGTCAGATGTTGTGCAAACGCGCGTTCCGCGGCCGCCAGCTTGCGCGCATCAGAGCGAGGCGCGGCCGCAATGTCCGGATAGAGGGCGGCGAGGCCGACGTTCTCGATTGCGCCGCGCACCACGGCGCCGGAGCTCAGCAGTCGCATTTCGGCATTGACGACCGCCTGCATATCGGGCGTCGCGCCGGCGCCGGCGCCGCCGGCAGTTGGCTGATAGACATATTCCTCACCGAGCCGCACGAGCAATTCGGCGCGCGCGGTGTAGGTCTTCGGCGTGGCTAACGCTGCAACGAGTCCAAGCGCGCAGATCGCCCCACCGACGGCCAACACTACGAGGCGCTCGCCCCAAAGCATGGCGACAATGTCGGCCAAGCTCAGACGCGGCGCCTCGGCCCAGCCGAACGGCGCCCGTGCGGGCTTAGCCTCGGTATTCGTGTTCATCGCCGCTCCTCGCGCCGCGGCCCGAAGCTTGCCTGCACTTGGTAAACGATCATTCACCACCTCAAGGCACGCTGGCGCGCCGACGCCTCGTTAACCGTGCGGGCGCTAACAAAGAGTTGGAGTCTTGCCGATGCGCGTTGTGTTCGCCGCTTTCGCCGCCCTTACCGTGGGCTGCCTTGCCGGCCCTGCGCCTGTCGCCCAGGCGCAGACTGAGCCTGTGCCAGCGGCCATGACCTATTCCGACGCTACGCCGGCTTATCGTTTCTTTCCGGGCGACGAAGTCGAGATCACTGTCTTTTCGGCGCCGGAACTATCGCGCTCAGCGCGGATCGGGCCAGACGGCCGCTTGGCGCTGCCGTTGATCGGCGCGGTGCGCGCAGCTGATCTCACCGCCGAGGAGCTGCACGACATTCTTGTCGCCGCGTACGCGACCCATCTCAGGATGCCCGAACTCACAGTTACGCCACGCGCCTACGCCTCACGGCAGGTGTTTGTGGGTGGCGAGGTCGCGCGCCCCGGGATCTATGAAATGCCCGCAAACATCGACGCGTTCCAGGCTATCGCCCTGGCCGGCGGCTTCCTGCCGACTGCGCATCACCGCGACGTTCTCGTGCTGTCGCGAGCTGGCGGAGAGACCAGTGTGAGCGAGATCGACCTCTCGATGCGCGCCGTACGCAATGGCCTGCCGGGCGCGCAGCCGCTGCAACGCTACGACGTAGTCTACGTGCCCCGTTCGCGCATCGCCCAGGTGAACCTGTTCATGCAGCAATACGTTCGTGACGCGCTGCCGGTGCAGTTCAGCTTCTATTACGACCTGCGCGGCGACCGGAATAACTAGGCAGTAGGCAGTAGGCAGTAGGATTTCTGCACCCCACTGCCTATTGCCTACTGCCTAACGCCCGTTAGTGATGCTTAACCGAAAGCCACTCGCGCGCGCGCTTTTGCGCCTGCGCGACAGCGTCCCTCGACATCATATCCGCGAGTTCGCGGCGGCATTCCTTCGCCGCTTCCGAACCGCGCGCGGCCGCGAGGTTGAACCACATGTGCGCTTGCACGAGGTCCACGCCCTGACCGGTCGAGTAGATCAAACCCAGTTTGTAAAGATTGTCACCGTCGCTTTGACGACGCACGGCTTCGTGCGCCTCAGCGATTTCAGAATCCGTAAACGCCATTCTGGCCGCTCCCTTGTGCCACTTGGGAACGTCTGGCTTTAGCCATGTCCGTTCCACCCCACAGACGTGCATTTTTCGCGCCGTCAGAGATGGACCAATAACGTGCATAACTTGCGATAAGCTTAAGCGGCGTCAGCCTTGTTTCGACATCGCGTCCTTCACCGACTGCGCCGTCTGACCGAACAGCGCCTTTGCCGCTTCCTTCTGTTCGGCGCTTCCCGGCGCCGGCGGCGGGCGGCGAAGCTCTGCGCCAACGGCAACGGCTCTTTGCACCGCGGGGCGCGCGGCAATGCGATCGAGCCATGCTTGAACGCGCGGAAACGCGCTCATGTCCTGCCCGTAGCGGGGCGCGCCTTTAACCCACGGGTAACAAGCCATGTCGGCGATTGAGTATTCTCCGGCGACGAAATCGCGTCCCTCGAGACGCCGCTCCAGCACGCCGAGCAAACGGTTCACCTCGTTATTATAGCGCGCGACCGAGTAGGCGATCTTCGCAGCGTCATCGACGAGGTTGGGCGCATAGTTCCTGAAGTGGCTAGCCTGGCCGAACATCGGACCGATGTTCGCGACCTGCCAGATCAGCCACTCGTCGACTTCGATCCGCTTGCGTTCATCTTTCGGATAGAACTTACCGGTCTTGCGTCCCAGGTACTGGAGGATGGCGCCGGACTCGAAGACGGAGATCGGCTCGCCGCCCGGGCCGTCCGGATCGATGATCGCGGGCATGCGGTTGTTTGGCGAGATCGCGAGGAAGCTCGGTTTGAATTGCTCCCCTTTGCCAATCGCCACGGGCTTGATCACATACGGCAGCTCCATCTCTTCTAGCGCGATGGAGATCTTCAGGCCATTTGGCGTGGGCCAGAAATAGAGTTCGATCGGTTGTGTCATGAGCACGTCCTGAACGAGGCGTGGAACATGGGTATGATCTTGCCACCGCACTAGTGCACGCGCCGGCATGCAAAGTCACAGCTAGATTTCACGAGGCTGTGAGCGCGGGGGAAATCACCACGCAAAGTTGCCCCGATGTATATCCAGGCGCGAATCTGACAGAGTCTGACGCAGATCAAGAGCAGGGTTCCGCGTTCATTCAGTCAAGGTTCAGTCAAGCGGCGCCACAGTCTCCGGCGATGAGGGACCTTTCCTTGAACGGAGCAGTTCAAAGGGAAGCAGGAAGGAGACCTCGCATGAAACGTCTTGCAACGGCTGTGCTTGCCGCAGCCACGTTTGCGGCGCCGCTGGCCGTGTCAACGCCAGCCGCGGCGCAGTATCGCGGTGACCGCGATTACGATCGTGATCGTGACCGCGGTTGGGATCGCGATCGTGATGATGATGATCGCCGTGACCGCCGTCGTTACCGCCGTGGCGACCGAGATCGCGATTGGGATCGCGACGATCGGCGCGACCGTGGTCGGCACCGCGGCTGGGATCGCCGCCGCCATAACGGCTATTGGCATGGCAGCCGCTGGTATTATGGACCGCCTCCGGCGTATTGGCGCGATGAAGCTCGCTATGACTATCGCAGATGGCGCCGCGGCGACCGTCTGCCGAGCTACTATCGTAGCTCCTATGACGAAGTGGATTGGCGCTATCACCGCCTGCGCGCGCCGCCGCGCGGCTACCACTCTGTCCGTGACGACCGCGGCGACTATCTGCTCGTCGGCATCGCCACTGGCGTGATCTTGGGCATCATCTTGGCCAACAACTAACCCTCCCTGTTGTCCTGATATGTCCGACTACCGGCCCCGGAGGTCCTCCCCGCCTCCGGGGCCAACCTTTTGTGCCGTTAACATCTGCGCAACCGAACTGAACGACGCTTCACCACTCACTGTATTGGGAGGCGCACATGCTGATGTTTGCATGGTTCTGGGCGATCTCGTCGGCGTTCTCGCCGATGAATCTGATGACGATGTCGGCGCAGGCGCTGGAAGCGCAGACCGCAACAATCGAAGCCGTCACCCGCCCGCTCATGACCTTGGGCTGGGTTGACGAAGACGACGCGCCGATTTTCTGATCACGACCCGGGGGATGCCGATGCTGATGTACATCTGGTTTGCTGTCATGGTGCAGGCCTTCATGTCCGGCGGCGACCGCATCGCGGCGTTCCAGGCGCATTCGTTCGAGACGCATTTGCGTAACGAGATCGGCGTAAGCGAGCTGGTCGGCGCAGCCGGCCACGTGGCGCGCTACACGCCGCTGACGGCTCGGGCGCGCTAGGGGGCGTCGCGCTGCCGGATAAGTCGCGAACGTTCTCGGCGTTCTTGTCATGGCGCCACGCTCGTCCCACTTGATAGGCTCGCGACACAGGAGCGGGCCAAATGACGCTTAATCTC
>JBQTJK010000225.1:0-8278 GCA_052387215.1 Caulobacteraceae bacterium | reverse complement strand
GCGCTCGATAGCGAAGACGAACTCAACAAGATCCTGGCGGAGACTAACAACGCAAAGGACCTCACCTTGGTCGTGCGCTTTGCCGTCACCGGCGAAGGCGCCGCCTATCCGCTGACACGCAAGTTCGGCGTCAATCCGGACGAAGCGCCGGCGCTCCTGCGCAAGACACGCCAGGTTTCCGAAGAGATGCTGGGCGTCTCGTTTCACGTCGGCAGCCAGTGTATGCGCCCTGACGCGTTTCGCACGGCGATGGACATGGCCAATCGCGCCATCGTCGAAGCCGGCGTGTTGGTGGACGTCGTCGATGTCGGCGGCGGCTTTCCGGCCATTTATCCGGGCATGACACCCCCGCCGATGATCGAGTACGTCAAAGCGATCAAGGCGAGCTTCGAGGACATGTTTGTCGCCCAGAACGCCAAACTCTGGGCCGAGCCCGGCCGCGCGCTGGTCGCGGAGGCGGGCTCCACGGTGACGCGCGTCGAGCTGCGCAAAGGTGACGCGCTCTACTTGAACGACGGCGCTTTCGGCACGCTGTTCGACGCTACGCACTTGAACTGGTCGTTCCCAGCGAAGCTGCTGCGCGAGCAGCCGAGCCGCGCCAAGCTCGCGCCATTCCGCCTGTTCGGCCCGACCTGCGACTCCATGGACGCCGCCGCTGGCCCGTTCATGCTGCCGGCCGACATCCGCGAAGGCGATCTGATCGAGATCGGTTCGCTCGGCGCCTACGGCATGGCGATGTCGACGCGCTTCAACGGCTTCGGCGACGCAGTGACAATTGAGTCGAAAGACTCCCCGTGGCCGAGCATGTTCGGCGAAGCGCAAGCTGCGGTCCTGGCGATGCCGAAACGCAGACGCACGCCGCGGAAGCCGAAGCAAGCTTAGACCAATCCTCCGCTGACGGCCGCTACGGGCCGATAAGGACGACGACGTGTCCTTTCTTGTGCCCGCCCTCCGCGAGGCGATGGGCCTCCATTATCTCGTCCAGCGAATAACGCCGATCGATCACCGTGCGTAACTGTCCCGCTTCGATCAGATCGCGGAGGAGTGCCTGATCGCCAGGCTCGTTGCTCGCCATGCCGCCGACCACTTTCGCCGCGCCGGTCATCGACGCCCAGATCCAGCCCAGCGTCGACCAGAAATCCAGGAACGCCACTTGCGCGAACACGCCGCCTGGCTTCAGCGCGCGGCTGGCCTGCCCAAAGCGGCTCTTTCCAACTGTATCCACAATCACATCGTAGATGCGGCCCGACTTGGAAAAATCGTCGCGTGTGTAATCGACCACTTCATCCGCGCCGAGCGCCTTCACCATATCGAGATTGGCGGTGCTGCAAACACCCGTGACGTGCGCGCCGAAATGCTTCGCCAGTTGCACCGCGAAGACGCCCACGCTTCCCGAGGCGCCATAGATCAAGACGTTCTGTCGCGGGCGAACGTTTGCCCTCCGCAGGAAATACAAAGCTGAGATTCCGCCGAACAGAACCGCGGCGGCCTCTTCATGACTCATGTTGCTTGGCTTCAGCGCCAGCAAAGAATGATCCTGCGGCAGGCAGATATACTCGGCGTGAGCGCCGAATTTGAAACCGGTTGAGCCGAACACGTCATCGCCTGGTCGAAAGCGAGTGACGTCCTTGCCGACGGATTCGACGCGGCCGGCAAACTCTAGTCCAAGGATGCGGCTTTTGGGCGTGATCAAGCGGACAAAGAACGGCTTCGCGCCTCTGATCCGCCAATCGGGGGCGCAGATCGTGGTAGCGTACACGCGAATGAGAACCTCGTCGTCCCTCGGCGTAGGCTTTTCGACCTCCGCAATGCGAACGACCTCTGGCGGGCCGTGGCGATCGAAGACGGCGGCTCTCATGTCGCGCCGGCTTGCGCCCTCCATTTTTCTACGTTCACGCCCATGATCAGCAGCCACAATGTGAACAATCCCTCGCCGAGCCCGCTGATCGGAATCACGTAGTTGAACAGCGGAAGGTCCAGCGCGAGCAGGCTGGCAATACTTCCCGACAGCCAGCCCAGACCGGCGATCGCCAGCAGCACGCCCAGCAGGCGCGGCAGGAACGCCGCGCGAAACACCAGGCTCGAAAGCAGCAGGCAATAAAACCCGAAGAACACCAAGGCGATCGTGTTGCCGAGACCGCCGGTTCGCAACGACACGCGCGCCAGCGCCTGCAACTGATCCTGCTGGAACGCAGCAAAGTAGCTAGCGTCGCCGAGGAAGGTCAACGCCCCGAGCTGGTTAAGCATAGTCGCGCCGGAGACTGAACAGCCCGCCAGCCCCACGAACGCCGCGACGAACGAGAGCGTGCGCCCGGCGGGCTTCAAGACCTCGTAGAGAATTGCGACTACGGCGACGTACGCCACGCATGCGAGCAGGTTCGCAACGAAGGCCAGGCGGAACATCTGTTCGTTGGCGAGAATATTTGCCGCAGTCGCCGCCGCATCGTCGCGCGCGATAAGGTTCGACGTCGCCACCAGCGCGAATACGCTCGCGCCAATCACGAACAGGTAGAGAAGGCCCGCGACGCGCGCCCAGGTTTGCGGTGATGTCATGCTTGCGCCTCCGCAGCCTGCGCCCGCCACTTCTCGGCGTTCACGCCCATGATCAACAGCCAAAGGGTAAGTCCGCCTTCCGCAGGCAAGGCCGGCAATAGAATCCACGGGAAGAGGCCGTGGGCAAACTCAGGCGCCAGCGCGCCGGCGATGCTGTTGAACACATAGCAGACGCCGGCGACGATCAGCAGCCAGCCTAGAATTCGCGGCAAGAACGTCGCGCGTGCAATCAGCCAACCAATCAGAAGGCAGTGGATGCCAAAGAAGAACAGCGAAACATCGTACGCCTCACCATGCAGCCGCAGCGAAACGTAGGACAGCGCCTGCGCCTGTTCGGTCGAAAATGCCGACATGTACGCTTCGCCGGACAACAGGTGGAGCGGCGCGAGGTGTAGCAGCGACTTCACCGCTGCGATCGCCACCAGCACCAGCCTGAAGATGGCGGCCAGGAGCGACACCGTTCTGCCCGCGGGTTTCAGCAGTTCATAGAGCAATACCGCGACGATCGTGTCCGCCGTGGCGTTCACCAACTCAGCGGCGAAGGCCAGCCGCCAGAGCCCTTCGGCCGCAAGGATGTTGCTGGCCGTCGCGGCCGCGTCGTTGCGAACGATCGCGCCGGAGCGAACATACATTTCCGCGAAGGGCGCCGCGATAAAGATGATTAGATAGGCAAGCCCGGCGATGCGGGCCATCAATCTTGGATTCATCGCCGCCCTCCCTCACTGCGCGGGCGCGCGTCCAGGATCGACAATACGAAACCAATCAGCAGCACCGCCGCCAGCGCCAGATTGATGTAAAGCCCGATCGGTGGCCCTTCCGCGCCCGCGATCGGATGCAACGCCAGCAGTGCGCGACGGCCCAAGTGCTCCGTGAGCAGCAGCAGAAACATGAGCGGGACCATGGCGCGGTAGCGCGCCAAGGCGATGAGACCCAACAGCACGAGCATCAACTGGCCCCACGCCAGCAGCGCGAACAACGAAAGCACGGCCTCCGCTCCGTCTGCGCCATACGTTTCAAGCGGGATGCCGTCTGCGCCCGTAGCTATCTGGCGCGTATTGACGATCGAGTTGACGCTCATGATCAACTTGACGCCAATGAACAGTCCAAACAGCCACAGCGCCGGCCAGTGACCGCGATAGCCGTTGTCGATTGCGCGAGGGAAAATACGGTTCAGCATCAAGGCGCTGCCGTCGCCGGCGTACCGCTATCGCCGCTGAACTTCTTGGTCACCAGCACGTAGAGCAGCCAGAACAGCATCACCCCAATGACAGTGAAGAACGGGTTGAACAGCAGAATGAACGGGCGGATGTTCTGGATGGCTTCCGGAAAGTGTTCGAGCTGCCCCGGGAAAAACGAACCGACCGCAGCGGCAAAGCCCAACTGCATTCGCCACAAGTGGCGCGCGACGCGCTGCTTACCGCGAAGGCCGCGCCGCAATAGCACCGAGAGGTCGGCGAGCGCCGCAATCGCGATGATCGTCGCGATGATCATGTAAGGGAGCCCGCCAAAGAGCGCTGTGCCGCTGCGTACCGCGGCGATCGCGGCCCAATAGGCAACCACAGCGCCAGCTGCCGCAAAGAGAAATGCGCCGACTTCGAACGCGCCGATCTTTCCTTCGGGGCGCCGGATCGTGACCCACGACGTTGTTATCAGGTAGATCGTGACGATGCCGGCAATCGCATTGCCGAGCTCCTCGCTCAAGAATCCGAGATATGTCCCGGTCGCGGCCGTGAGGAGCAACACGGCGAAGAACACTGTCCCCGCGGTGCGATGTAGGCGCGAGCCCTTGCGTGCGCTGAGCGCAACAATGCCGGTGACAATGCCGATCGCGCCGGCGCTGGCGTGCGCAATCGATTCAGGCGTGGTGAGTTCGAACGACATCTACGCCGCGCCGAGGATACGCTGCACGAAGATCATGTAGAACCCGAAGATCCCGAGCGCGATGTATACCGAGCTTGCAAACACTATGCCTGCCGCTGTCACCTTCGCTATGGCGCCGCTATCCTTTGCTCGCAAATAAATCTCCAGCACTGCAAGCGGCAGTAGATAGGACAATGCCGTGAACAGGTAGAAGGTCAGCGTGCTGGGCTGCGATTGCGTCAGCAGAATCCACGCCGAGAAACCCAAGCGCAACCAGAACACGCCGTTCGTGACCATGAACATGCGTAGCGCCCAGCGACGGTGCGAGGCGATGTTGCGCGCCATGCCCGCGGCCCATGCCAAGGCGCCGAACAGCAGGATCAGCACGGCGTTGCCGCTGATGATGATGTCGTCGACGCCACCGTCGGGCGAATCATCGCGGATCCAGACCATATAAAGCCCGGCTAGAGCCGCCAGCATGGCGCAGACCACGAACACGCGGCCGTTCCAGCGATGAAGCGCCGGTGCGTGGCGGCGTATCTGCGGCACGAGCTGCAGCGTGCCGCCAAGGATGATGATCACCGCAAATAGGATGTGCGCCGCGAAGGCGATGTTGCCGCCGATGTCGCCCGGCACGAAGGGATGATCGATCATCGGGTGGCGATTCCAGGAGGCGAAGTCGCCCGACATCGCTCCCGGGCCGTAGAAGGCGACCAGGTAGTACAGGAACACCCACTGGCCGATCAGCGTGACGAAGAACCAAAGCGCCGCCGCCGCGCCTAATGCGCTGTCGGCAATCGGTTTTCGCGCCGCCACCCCGCCTGCCACCACTGCGTCGGTCATAACTTCTCCGCGTCCGTAAGCGCCCTTGCCTCTCGACGACCCATATCGAGATACGATAAGACCTTACCGGACAGCGGTTCTGGCGGGCATGACGCCACGAACTAAAAACATGATCCCAGGCGCCAGAAGCAGACGATGTCTGAAGCCACAGTCTCAGCCGGTCTCGCGCGCAGCTATTTCGAGTTCGCGGTCGCCAAGGGCGCGAACCCGGCCGCGCTCGCGCAACGCAGCGGCATCGATCCCGTGCTGCTCGAAGACGCCGACAATCGCGTGCCGTTCGACAAGTACGTCCGCCTGGTGCGGGCCGGCAAAGACCTGACGGGCGATCCCGCATTGACGTTGCACTTCGCCGAGGCCGTGGACATGGCCGAGTTTTCTGTCGTCGGCCTGCTGGCGAACGCCTCCGAGACGATGATGGAATCGTTCGTCCAGCTGAACCGCTACGGCCAGCTGGTGATCGAAGTCGATATCGGCGCCCCAAATGAATCCAAGGGTGGCCGCTTTGCCTACGAGTTCAAGGAAACCGGCGCTTGGCTCGTCGACACGCGCAAGAACCCGAACGATTTCCCTGAACTTACCGAATCCACCTTCACGCGCATGATTACGGGCCCGCGCCGGTTTCTGCCGCGTCAGCACGTGCTTGAGGCGCACGTCACCCATCCTGAACCGGCGCACCGGGCCGAATATGACCGCATCTGGCAATGCCCGATCACGTTCAACGCGCCGTGGAACGCGTTGCGCATGGACGAGTCGCTGCGCATGCACCGCGTGCGGTTGCAGCCGCGCTACGTGTTCGGCGTGCTGAGCGCGCACGCCGATCAATTGCTGAAGGACCTCGAGAGCTCCAAGACCGCGCGAGGGCGCGTCGAGAGCCTGTTGATGCCGATCCTTCACACGGGCGACATCAGCATGGACACGATCGCCGCCAAGCTCGGGCAAAGCCGGCAGACGCTCTACCGCAACCTGAAGGAAGAAGGCGTGACGTTCGAACAGGTGCTCGACGAACTCCGCCACAAGCTCGCGGTTCACTTCCTCAATAGCAAGAAGGTCTCGGTCAACGAGACCGCCTACCTCGTCGGCTTCTCCGATCCCGCCTCTTTCTCCAGGGCGTTCAAACGCTGGACTGGGATCAGTCCGCGCGAAGTGCGCCTTGCTCGTGCGGCGGAATAGTATGGAGCGCCGGCGTCTCGCCGGCTCACTTCGGTTCTGCGCAGCCCTCGACAAAGAGCCGGCGAGGACGCCGGCGCTCCATAATCTCTTGCATTCGCGGCGGATTGCCCTATGTCACGCCGCGATCGCGCGTGGGCGGAGCGTCCGTGTGATCCGTTTGTTTCGACGCCGCCGTTAGGAGCACCTCCCAATGGCTGACGCCAAAATCGACTCGAACCGCAAAGCGGAACTGCTCGCCACGCCAGTCGAGCACATCGACATCGCCAGCTTCGACGCGCGCCCGATCATCGAGGCGTGGGGCAAGATGAGCTTCACCAGCCGCGACGCCGCGCGCGCCGCGCAAATCCTCAACATGGCGCTCGAAGATCAGAGCTGCTCGACCTGGCTCGTCATGGCCGGCTCCACCGGCGCGGGCGGCTGCCTGCACGTCTGGCGCGACATTGTCGAGTACAACATGGCCGACGCCATCGTCGCCACCGGCGCCTCGATCATCGACATGGATTTTCTCGAAGCGCTCGGCTTCAAGCACTACCAAGCCAAGGAAATCCCGGACGACAACACGCTCCGCTCGCTCTACATCGACCGCATCTACGACACCTACATCGATGAAGAAGAGCTCCAAGCCGTCGATCACACGATTTACGACATCTGCGAAGCGCTCGAGCCGCGCGCCTACACGTCGCGCGAGTTCATCTATGAGATCGGCAAGTGGCTCGCCGCGGGCAACGCCAAGAAGAAAGATTCACTGATCCAGCGCGCCTACAAAAAAGGCGTGCCGATCTTCGTGCCGGCGTTCTCGGATTGCTCGGCCGGCTTCGGCATCGTCAAGCACCAGGTCGAGCGCCGCAAAGCGAAGAAGCCGTACGTGACGATCGATAGCGCCGGCGACTTCCGTGAACTGACCGAGATCAAACTCGCCGCCGGCACGACCGCCCTCTTCATGGTCGGCGGCGGCGTGCCGAAGAATTTCGCGCAAGACACTGTCGTCTGCGCCGAAATCCTCGGCCACACGCACGTCGAAGTGCACAAATACGCCGTGCAGATCACGGTCGCGGATGTCCGCGACGGCGCCTGCTCCTCCTCAACGCTGCAAGAAGCCGCAAGCTGGGGCAAGGTTTCGACCGTGCACGAGCAAATGGTGTTCGCGGAAGCCACGAGCGTTGCGCCGATCATCGTCAGCGACGCGTATCACCGCGGGGCGTGGCGCAAACGCGAAGCGCGGAATTGGGCGAAGCTGTTTAAGTAAGCGCATCGGAGCGTGAGTTGGAGCGCGTCGCCTCCGGCGACGCATGCGCGGCCGGAGGCCGCGCGCTCCCTTTCGTCACGCATAAGCCTCAGCCCAAGACTCAGCCCCGGGCAGCGCGCCCGCCGGCGTCTTCACGTTCTCCAGGATCGCCGCGCCCTGTCGTGAGAAGACGGCCTTGGGGATTTGGTTCATCGGCGGCGCGAACGCCATGGTGGAGGTCGGCCAGAACGGCGCCATGGCGAGGAAGCTCTTGGCGCCCATGATGTGGAGGCTGGCGTTCGAGATCAGCTCCACCGTCCAGGCCTGCGACTCCGGATCGGAGCCGTACATCCATGTGTTTGTGCCCGCGAGGTCACTCACGAACCCGTCCATGGACATGGACATCTTCAAGATCAGCTCGCGCATGGCGCCCTCCTCGTGCCGGTTCTTGATCGAGGACGATCCAGCGACGCCGTTCCCGACAATTGTGTGGACCGCCGGCGCCCGCGCCGGGATGCGGGCCCTAGAAAAACGCCCGCGCGTGTCGGGAGCAGGCGCGCCGGGGCGGGGAGGGGCCCCGCGCGGCAAAAAAAAAACCAAACCCCAGGCCCACCACCCCCACCCCCC
>JBQTJK010000224.1:0-3771 GCA_052387215.1 Caulobacteraceae bacterium | reverse complement strand
TTGGGCCTGCCCAAGCCGCCGCGCGAAACCCGCGTGGTCGCGGCCATGTCCGGCGGCGTGGATTCCTCCGTCGTCGCGGCCATGCTGAAGCGCGAAGGTTATGGCGTCGTCGGCGTGACGCTGCAGCTCTATGATCACGGCGCCGCGGTCAACAAGCCCGGCGCCTGCTGCGCCGGCCAAGACATCCACGATGCCCGTCGCGTCGCCGATGCGATGGACTTCCCGCATTACGTTTTGGACTACGAAAGCCGCTTCCGTCACGCCGTGATGGAAGACTTCGCCGACACTTACCTGGCGGGCGCAACGCCGATCCCGTGCGTCAGGTGCAATCAAACCGTGAAGTTCAAGGATCTGAAGCGCGTCGCCGAAGACCTCGGCGCCGACTGCCTCGCCACTGGCCACTACGTGCAACGCATCGAAGGGCCGGACGGCCCCGAACTCCATCGCGCCGCCGACGCAAGCCGCGATCAAACCTATTTCCTGTTCGCCACCACGCGCGATCAACTCGCGTTTCTGCGCTTCCCGCTTGGCGGTTTGCCCAAGAGCGAAACGCGCGCGCTCGCGGACGAACTCGGCCTGCGCGTCGCCGAAAAGCCGGACAGCCAAGACATTTGCTTCGTGCCGCAAGGCAAGTACCAAGCGGTGGTCGAAAAGCTGCGCCCCGGCGCCATCGAACCCGGCGACATCGTCCACATCGACGGCCGCGTGATGGGCCAACACAACGGTGTCATCAATTTCACCGTCGGCCAACGCCGCGGACTGGGCGTCGCCACCGGCGAACCGCTCTTCGTCATCAAGCTCGACGCCGCCAACAAGCACGTCATCGTCGGCCCGCGCGAAGCGCTCGGCGTCAGCCGTATTGTGCTCAAGGACGTGAATTGGATCGGCGATGGCGTCGCCAGCGAAGACGAACTCGACGGCCGCCCAATCCTCGTGCGCGTCCGCTCCACGCGTCCGCCCGTGCCGGCCAAGCTCTCCTATGGAGCGCCGGCGTCCTCGCCGGCGAACAGCGCCGCGCCACGCAAGACAACACTCATCTCCACGATCAAAGACGCCGGCGGGACGCCGGGGCTCCACAGGTTCTCCATCTTGCTTGACGCGCCGGAAGAGGGCGTAGCCCCCGGCCAAGCCGCCGTGTTCTACGATCCCAACTCCACCCGCGTCCTCGGCGGCGGCTGGATTGCTGCGACGGAGCAAGCATGACTGCGCACACAGATATCACGGCGATGACTGGCCTCGACGCGCTGCAAGCCATGGTCGAAGGCCGCTTCCCGCCACCGTCGATCGCGTTGACACTGGGCTTTCGTCTTGTCGCCGTCGATCACGGCTTCGCCGCCTTCGAAGGCGAGCCGAGCGACAAGCTGCTCAATCCGTTGGGCGCCGTGCACGGCGGCTGGGCGCTGACGCTGATCGACAGCGCCTGCGGCGCTGCCGGCCACACGACACTGCCTACGGGCGTTGGTTACGGCACGCTCGAAACCAAGGCCAATTTCGTCCGCCCGATCGCGCCCAATACCGGTACGCTCCGCGCCGAAGGCCGCGTGCTGGCGCAGGGCCGCACGATCCTTACCAGCGAAGCCAAGATCACCGACGCAAGTGGCAAACTCTACGCGCACGGCACATCTACCTGTATGATCATTCGACCGGAGACCAGATCATGAGCGCAAACGGAAAGGATGACATCGTCATCGTTGGCATGGCCCGCACGCCGATGGGCGGTTTGTTGGGCGAACTCGCGAACTTGAGTGCGCCGGACCTCGGCGCTGTCGCCGTGAAAGCCGCGGTGAAAGAAGCGGGCGTCACGAGCGCCGACACGATCTTCATGGGCAACGTGCTCTCCGCCGGCCTCGGCCAGGCGCCTGCGCGTCAAGCCGCGCTCAAGGCCGGTCTCGACAAGGGCACGCAAGCCGTCACGCTGAACAAGATGTGCGGCTCGGGGCTGCAAGCGGTCGCTATGGCGCGCCAAGCCTTGCTCGCAGGCGAGTCCGACACCGTCGTCGCCGGTGGCATGGAGAGCATGACGCGCGCGCCGTTCCTGATGCAAAAGCATCGCGCCGGCCAGAAATACGGCCACGACAAATTGTTCGACCACATGGCCCTCGATGGCCTCGAAGACGCCTACGAGGGCCTGCCCATGGGCGTCTACGCCGACCAGGCGGCGAAAGACTATCAGTTCACCCGCGAAGCGCAGGACGCCTACGCGTTGGAGACGCTGAAGCGCGCACAGAACGCCACTGCCGAAGGCCGCTTCAAGCGCGAGATCGCGGCGATCGAAACCAAAGCCGGCGCGCTTGATACCGATGAACTGCCGCGCAAGGCGCGTCCCGACAAAATCCCGTCGCTGAAGCCCGCGTTCACGCCGGACGGCACCGTCACCGCCGCCAACGCGTCGGCAATCTCCGATGGCGCGGCCGCGCTCGTGCTGATGCGCAAGTCCGATGCCGAGAAGCGGGGCAAGAAGATCATCGCCCGCATCGTCGCGCAAGCATCGCACGCGCAAGAGCCGTCGAAGTTCACCTCCGCGCCCGTACCCGCGATCCAGAAAGCGCTGCAACGCGCCGGGTGGAAGGTTGGCGACATTGATCTCTGGGAGATCAACGAAGCCTTCGCCATCGTGCCAATGATCGCAATGAAGGAGCTCGGCATCAGCCACGACATCATCAACGTCAATGGCGGCGCCTGTGCGCTCGGTCACCCGATCGGCGCATCCGGGGCGCGCGTGCTCGTGACTTTGCTCGCCGCCATGGAGGCGCAAAACGTCAAACGCGGCGTCGCCTCGCTCTGCATCGGCGGCGGCGAGGGCATCGCGCTCGCGGTGGAGCGCGGGTGACGGCGAGAAGTAGCGGGTTTGCTCCCCCGTTCACGGGGGAGCTGTCATGCGAAGCATGACTGAGGTGGCGGTGCGGCCGCGCCCCCTCCGTCGCCTTCGGCGACACCTCCCCCGCAATCGGGGTAGGAAAGTGCTGGCGCCGGCGAGTGCGTACGCATGAAAGAAAAAATCCTCGCGCACTTCGCCGAGCAGGCGATGTATTGCGAGATGTTCGGATCGCCGTTCACGGCGCAGCTCATCCAACGCTTAGGCGAGGACTACGCGCACGGCGGCCCTGTCGCCGCACTTCTGAAAGACTGGAACACCAACCCACGCGCCGACGCGCTCGCGCTGCGGCTCGCTGGCTACTTCCATCACGCCGTACTCGTAAACCGCGACGCCGAGCTCGCGGCGCACTACCCTTCAAACCTTGCGAACTGGAGCATCGACGACATCTGGCCGCTCGCGCGCGCGCTGCTCGAACGCGAGCCCAACGCCGCCGCGCACTTCATCCGCTCCGCGCCGCAGACCAATGAAACCCGCCGCTCCATCGCGCTGCTCGCCGCTTTCCTCAGCTTTGCCGAAACCTGGAAAGGCGAGGTGGACATGCTCGAGATCGGCGCCAGCGCCGGCCTCAATCTGAACTGGGATCTTTTCACGTATCGCACCAAGAGCTGGGCTTGGGGCGCCGAAGGCCCGGTGTTGATCGACACCGATTGGAACGGCCCGCCGCCGCCGGTCGAAGCCGACATCAACGTGCGCCACCGCGCTGCCTGCGACCTCAATCCGCTCGACATCGGCGACGAGCGCGAGCGCCTGCAGCTTAAATCCTACATCTGGCCCGATCAGCCGGAGCGCCTTGCGCGCTTCGACGGCGCGGTCGCGCTCGCGCGCGAAACCGGAATTCACGTCGAACGCGCCGACGCCGCCGAATGGCTCAGACGTAAACTGGCGCAACGCGC
>JBQTJK010000223.1:0-2777 GCA_052387215.1 Caulobacteraceae bacterium | reverse complement strand
GCGGCGAGCAGATGAGGGCGCATCGGTATTCCTTCAGGCGATGTGATCGCAACGAGAAGCGCGGGCAAGGACCGCGTGTGTGGGGCGACAGACTTGCGCGCGCAGGCTCGCGCAAGCAAGGTGCGCCGCACCAGGGGGACACATGCCGGAACCAGCGCCGCTTCTGCTCGCCAACGACGCCGTCCTGTTCGGCGTGCTGGCGATGATGCTCGGCTTCGTGTTCTGGACATCGGAGAGCGGTCTTCCGTTCTGGAAGCGCTTCTACGCGATCTTTCCGCCGCTACTGCTCGCATACTTCTTGCCGGCGCTGCTCACCACGTTCGGCTTGGTCGATCCGGAAGAGTCGCAGCTCTATTTCGTGGCCTCACGCTATCTGATGCCGACGGCGCTGGTGTTGCTCACGGCGGTGGCCGATCTGCCCGGCACGCTCAAGCTCGGGCCGAAGGCGCTGATCATGTTCTTCACCGGCACGCTGAGCGTCATGGCTGGGGGAGCGATTGCGATCTATGTCGCCTCCCTGCTTGCGCCGGAAGTGGTCGCGGCTGAAGGGCAGAACGCCATGTGGCGCGGCATGTCAACGGTGGCGGGCAGCTGGATCGGCGGCTCGCCCAACCAGACCGCGCTGCGCGAAATCTTCGGCGCCGGGGCCGACACCTTCGCGATCTGGGTCGCGGTCGACGTGCTGGTGGCGAGCGTGTGGCTGGCGATGATGCTGTGGGTGGCGGCCAATCAGCAGATGGTCGATCGCTGGCTCAAAGCCGACGTCACCGCGCTCGAAGCAGTGAAGCAACGCGCGCAGGACTACGAAACCCAGCACGCGCGCATCCCGACGCTGCGCGATCTTGTTCTGATCGTCGCCATCGGCTTCGGCGCGACCGGCCTTTCGCACTACGCCGCCGACTGGCTGACGCCCTACTTCCAGACCAACTTCCCCGACGCCGCGCAGTTCAGCGTGCATTCGAGCTTTTTCTGGCTGATCGTTGTCGCCACCATCCTCGGCGTGTTGCTGTCATTCACCCCCGTCCGCAAATTGCAGGGGGCGGGCGCAAGCAGGATCGGCTCGCTGTTCGTTTACATCCTTGTCGCCACCGTCGGCCTCAACATGAATGTCATGGCGCTCTTGGATTCGCCGTTCTTCTTCCTCATCGGCGGCATCTGGATGGCGTTTCACGCCATCGTCATGATCACCGTAGCGCGCCTTATCAAAGCGCCGAGCTTCTTCCTCGCGGTCGGCAGCGAAGCCAATATCGGCGGCGCGGCTTCAGCGCCGGCGACAGCGGCCGCATTCCATCCTTCGCTCATTCCTGTCGGCGCGCTCTTGGCCGTGTTGGGCTACATCATTGGCACGTTCGGTGGCTGGCTGACGGGCCAGGCGATGCGGTTGATCTCGGGTCAGTAGCTGGTTCCGCAGCCACTGTGCATAAGAGGCAAATCAGTTCACAGTGCTCTCCCGTCAGCATCGTTGCGGGCCCGATCCGCTTGCGATGCGGTGCGGGAGAAAATCAATGCGCAAATACGCAGCGCTGCACTCACACTTGAACCGGCGCAATGGCCGCCCGGAAATGCTCACCTTCGAAGACATCGAGCAGATCATTGGCAAACCGCTGCCGCAGAGCGCGGTAAAACACCGCTCATTCTGGGCCAACGACAATCAGGATCACCACAGTCACGCCCGCGCCTGGATGAAGGCAGGCTACCGCGTGGCTTATCTCGATCGCGACCAAAAGGTCGTGCGCTTCGAACGCACGCGCTAAAGCGCGCGGCGGTGAGCTGCGCCGCCATTGCGCGGCGCAGCTTCATCCCATCAGTTCAGATTGACGCGCGCCCCAAATGCAAAATTGTGGCCGGAGTGCTCCCATTCGAGCCCGCCGTCTTCGGCGTCCTCGAAGAGGTCCTGATAGCGATATTCGCCATAGAGGCTCCAGGTCTCGCCGATCGGCACGCGCACGCCGCCGATCAGCTGATAGGCGGCTACCGTTGCGTCGGCTTCAAAGCCGCCGCCGGTTTCGTACGTCACCCACGCAGCGCCAACACCGCCGCCGACATAGGGCGTGAGGCCTCCAACGGTGAAGTTGTACGTAGCATTGGCCATGAGCCGGGACTCGTGGGTGTTGTTCGGATTGCAGCACGAGTACTCCATTTCATCGTAGGAGAATTCGGCTTCGACATCCCAGTTGGTCCACATGTTTTTCCCAACCGCGATGGAAGCGTTCCAGCCGCTATCCATCTCGAACGTGCCGCCGCCCCATTCCAGTTCGTCTTGTGTCGTGATGCCGGCGCTGCCTTCGATGTAGAGGCCTTCTGCCTTGGCCGAACCGAATGACAAACCGACTAAGAGCGCCGCCATGCTGGCGATTCCGAACAGCTTTTTCATCACTCTTCCCCTGTATACGGACGCGCCCGAAAGGCGGCGCGCCAGGCCCTTCGCGACAGCGACCTTACACCCGTGACTACCGCCGAGGGGAAATGCAAAATTGTGCCGCCGCGAGGATTTTTGGCGGCGTGGCGCCAGCGCCTCAACGCGACAGCGTCGATCGCAGCCGCTGCAGCGCGCCTTGGCCGAAGGCCCGTCCTGAATCCTGGGCTAGGACAATCGCCAGCCCGCGCCTAACATGAAGCGACAGACAAGAAAGGTGATTGGATGCGCGCTTTGTTTTTGACGCTGGTGCTGCCTTTCGTGCTTGCGGCCTGCGACGGCACTTACGGCGCCGACGCCAGCACGCAGGACCCGGCGGGCGGCTATACGCTCGAAGTGCGCGCCGACGAGAGTGCGCAAG
>JBQTJK010000222.1:0-17639 GCA_052387215.1 Caulobacteraceae bacterium | reverse complement strand
CCGCGCGGCGCCCAGCGCGCGCGCCCATGTGTAGGTTGCGCCGTAATCTCCCGCGCCGCCTATATTGTCATAAGCTGAAAGAAACGTAGCGGAGGCCGCGGCGAACCGAAGGTCGCAAGATCCGGCGATGCCGATTCCGGCGCCGGCGACGGGACCGGTGATCATTGCGATGGTCGGCTTGGGCATTTCGCGGAGCAGTCGCGAGGCTTCCACCGCATCGACCAATGTGATGTTGGGGACCGAGGCGTCGGCGTCCGCCGGACGGCGCGCGCCTTCCTTGCGGTCGCCGCCTGCGCAGAAGCCACGCCCCGAGCCGGTGACAACCACGCATCCCACGCTCTCGTCCGTCGCAGCGCGCTGGACCGCTTTCAGCAGCGCAACCATCACGAAGTAGTTCACCGCATTCAGACTATCGGGCCGGTTGAGCGTGATCACCGCGACACCGTCAGCGGCGCCATAGAGCACCGGCTGGGTCACGCGGCGCGCCATTCAAGCGGCAAGCAGTCCACACCCAGGAGGCCGCCGAGTTTCACCGGAACGTCTACGCCGCCTTTGGTTCGAAACGGCGGCACGCGCTTCAGCCATTCCTCCATCGCGATCGTCAATTCCCGGCGCGCGAGATGTGAGCCGATGCAACGGTGCGGGCCGTAGGAGAACGCGACGTGGCGATTGGGCGAGCGCGAGATATCAACATCCATTGACCGATCGAACTCGTCGGGATCGAGCGAGGCGAGCATCGTCGAACAGGTGACGCGGTCGCCTTTCATCATCTTGATCCCGCCGATCTCGACGTCCTGGGTCGCGAACCGGGACGTGGTGACGGTGGCGTAGCGGCGCAAAAGCTCTTCGACTGCGCTTGGGATGAGCGCAGGGCTCGCGCGCAGGCGGGCTTGATCTTCCGGGTTCTGCGCGAGGTGGCGGAAATGCAAGCCGAGCGAAGCGGCGACCGTGTCGAGGCCGGCGACGACGAGAAGATAGCACATGCCCATCACTTCATCGTCCGTCAGCGCGCGGCCGTCGACCTCGGCTTGAATGGCGAAGGTCGTGAGGTCGTTCGTCGGTTCGCGCCGGCGGGCCGCAATGAGCTCGCGAAGATAATTTAGGAAGCCGTGCGCGGCGGCGAGCCGCTCGTCAAGCGTTCCGCTGTGCAGCAGCCCATGCTCCCACTCATTCAGCTGTTGCATTTCTTCATCCGGCAACCCCATCAGCTGCATGAAGATCGACACCGGGAAGGGGCGGCCGAAAGCCTCGACGAATTCGCATTCGCACTTGCCGGAAACGGCGTCGATGAGTGCAATGGCGCGCGCGCGCACGCCGTCCTCCATGGCGCTGATCTTCGCGGGGGCGAAGATCGAGTTCATGAGCGCCCGGAACTTCCCGTGTTCAGGCGGATCGAGTTCCAGCGGAATGAGATCCCAGCTTTCGCCGACAAGGCGCGAAAAGCCCGCAATACCCTTGCTCGAGAAAACATCGGGCTGCTGCAGCACCGCGCGGATGTGTTTAGCTTTTGTTAGCAGCCATGACCCTGGCGTCCCGAAAAATCCGATCGTGGGTGCGGTGTAGACGATGGGCGGGCCGCCGTGCATTTCCGACAGGCGTTCATAGGGGCATTTCCCGCCCGTTCCAGCCGGGCCGGCGGCCGCGCTGAACTCTTGCGCAGGACGAACAAGCTCCTGCGGCACATGCTCGGGAATGAGGGCGCGCTGCTCGTCCGTGACGGCGGGCTCGGACATTGTTTGCCTCCGCGGGCGCCTTGACAGCGCCGCGTGCGCAACAGTGCCGAAATATATAACCAGGTGCAACACCCCTGCGTGGGCTGCCGGTGCAGTCGGCGGTCGGCCCGAGCGCTTGTCAGGTCAAGTCCGCTAGCTCGCTTCGTCGCCGAGTCTGATGCGGAACTCTGCGCCGATGAAACGCGGATATCCTGCGTAGCGGGTGACAACGCCGAGGATGGGCAAGCGCGATGTGTAATAGTCGGCGTCGGCGAGATTCCGTCCGAATATCGCGACCTGGGCGTTCATCGAGTCGATGTCGAGACTGATGCGGCCGTTCACCAGATCAGTATCCGTGCCGGCAAGGAACGGCACGAGCGATGGATGCGTTGCGACGCTCGCGCCGCTGAATCCGTCCGCGTGGC
The DNA here is from genome assembly GCA_052387215.1 of Caulobacteraceae bacterium. GTDB lineage: Bacteria > Pseudomonadota > Alphaproteobacteria > Caulobacterales > Aquidulcibacteraceae > Vitreimonas. The sequence goes on along the minus strand of JBQTJK010000222.1, from coordinate 15,502 downwards.
TGTAATCGAGCTGAACGGCAAGATCGCCAATTGAGAGCGGCACGACGTAACGTGCGCTGGCGCTGTAGGTCCACTCCGGTGCAGGCCAAGGATCGTTCACGTGGTTCAAGCCGTCGCCGATATTGATGTATTCGTCGTACTCGCCATTCAAATACGCGGCGGTGACGCTCAGGGTCAGAGGATCGATCGGATTCCACGCGGCCTCCACTTCGCCGCCTGTGAGCGTCGCGACGGCCGCGTTGCCCGTGCGGGTCGCTGGGGGCAACCCGGCGACGATGACGGTTCTTTGGATGTCCCGATAGTCCGTCATGAAGACCGCCGTATTGAGGCGCAAGTGACCGTCAAATATAACGGACTTCAAACCTAACTCGTAGTTGCGCGCCGTCTCAGGCTCGTACGCGTCGAACGAACCGGAGGCAGGCGCGCCGCGAAGATTCTGGCCCCCTCCGCGGAAACCTTCGGACGCGCTTACATAGAGGAGGACATTGTCCGTGAGGTCGTAGTCCACTGACGCGAGCCAAGACCAACCGCTGAACTCGTCGCTGAAGCTGGCTTGGCAGATGGCTGGATTGTCCAGTTGCGCGGGATCGATCCGACAGTGGCCCGTCGCCGTTGCGATTGGCGGCTGTTCTTGGAACGGTACAATGATGCGGTGGTTGCGGGAGACCATTTCCTTTGTCTCTTCTGTCCATCTCGCGCCGGCGGTCAAAGACCAGCGTGGAGCGAACTCCCAGCTGGCCTGACCGAACAAGGCGATGCTGGAGTTCGTGACATCGGCGTCGTTCGTACTGGGGTTGGCCGGATTGAGAAACGGCAGCGCCCGCGATACCGAGCCGTCGTTGCCTTCCTCGTCGCTTGCGTAGGCGCCGAGCACCCATTGGAACGTGTCGGTTCCGCCGAGCAGTTGGAATTCCTGACTGAAAAAGCTGAACCGCGTATGCAAGTCGGACTGGAGGACAAGAACGGGCGTGCCGTCGAGATCCTCGACATCGTGTCTCTGCAGTTCGCGGTAGCCGCTGATCGAACGGAAGGTCAGGCCGTTGGACAAATCGATCGACACGTCGGCCGCTGCACTCCAACTCTCGGCCTGTGATAATTGCTGCTGGCCTAAGAACGAACGATCAAGACCGTCACTGACGATCCAGGAATTGATCAACGGAACGACCGCGAGGAGCTGCGGCAGCCCCGGCAGGCAGCCGCAGGTTTGCGCCGCGATTTCCACGTGAGCGTTGCCGGCGAATTGGAATCCGGCCAGTTGGATCGCGGCCCCGCCAGTGTCGTTGCGGCCATAGTCCGCCGACAGAGTGATGCTCACATTGTCGGACGGGTCCACATCCATCCGGGCGCGAACATAGCTCAACTCTTCGTCGTTCAGATCGCGGCCCGCCGCATCGGCCGCGAACCCGTCCCGCGTGCTACGGCGCGCAAAGATGCGAAGACCCGCATCGTCGCCCAACGGAAGATTGAGAACGCCAGAGACATCGATCGCGCCATAGTCGCCGGCGATGGTGCGAAGCGATGCGCCAAATTCCGGGGTGGCTTCGTTAGTGACGATGCTGACTGCGCCGCCCGTCGTGTTGCGCCCGAAGAGCGTCCCTTGGGGGCCGCGCAACACCTCGACGCGCCGCACATCTTGCAGGATGGAGCTCAATCCGACGCTGCGCGGATTGATGACGCCGTCGACATAGACGCCGACCGAGCCGTCGGTCGTCAGCAGGGTGTCCGCCTGGCCTTGGCCGCGGATTGTGATGACCTGGGAGAGCGCTGACGCGGTGCCGACATTAATCTGCATGCCAGGCACTTGCTGCTGCAGGTCGATAAGTTCATGGACGCTCTGGTTTTCGAGGGCCTCCTGATCGACTGTTGTGATGGAGATCGGAACGTCCTGAAGGTTCTCTTCGCGCCGACGCGCCGTAACGACGATTACGTCTGAAACACTGGTTTCCGATCCGACGGTGGTGTCCTGCGCGAACGCGGGTCCAACGACGCCGAGGGCGGCAAAGGCCGCCGCGCCGAGCTTGAGCGTTTTCTGCCGGCCCATGACTTCCCTCCCTCGCTGCGCGGCCGCGGTCGTTCTTGCCGCCCGCCCTAAGCGACGACGTCGATTACAAAGCCGTATCTATCAATGTGAACCCGGTCAACCTAGTACTACTTGTTGAGGAATGGAGCGCCGCAATCGTAGTAAAACGGACACATTGCCCAGGTCCCGGGGCGCCGGTGGCCCCTCAGGTTTGAAGACTGAGCCAATTCGCTTTGCCCGACTGCAAGGTTTCGAGCCGTTCGGCGACGCCCAACGTCGAGCCGATCTCGCATTTGCCGAGCGCGGCTCTTTTTCAGCTATTGAGCTGACCAGATGCCGGGCAGGGTGCGTAGCCCGCCGCATCCAGTTTGGATTTCGCGCCCGCCGGAGATAAACATGGAGCACAGGCGCGGCGCTGGTTTCCAGATAGGCGAAGGCCATGAAGGTCGTTGTCGACAAAAAGAAATGCTCTGGACATGCGCGTTGCGCCGCTGTGGTGCCAGAATTCTATGAGCTTGATGCAGACGGCTATCTCGGACTCACTGAGAAGGAAGCGCCGCCCGGGATGGAGGCGATCGCCCAGCGCGGCGCCCGCGCGTGCCCGGAGCGAGCGATAGCGATCGTGGAAGACGATTGAGTAATCCGCTGAGCCCGTTTCCTCGCTGCGGCCTATCGAGACAGATCGTTGTGACGCGCCATCATCTCAACCGCGCGCTGCCGCAGGTCGCGCGGGGCCTCTGGGTAGAGCGCCACTGAGTTTTCCTGGCCGGGCAGGGCGATCGTCGCCTCGGCCTTCACCGTAACCTCGTCCCGTTGGTTGGTGAATCGAACGACGACGTCAATCAGATTTAGGCCGGCTTCCTGCCGTTTGGCGACGACTTGCCCCGTGATGATCTGTGTGTCGCCCATATAGTTGAACTTCCGAATCTCGTCATGCAGGCGGATGACGAGGCCATCGTCGCCGCACCAATCCGTCAGATAGTGAAACAGATAGTTCTCCCGCATCACGCCGTAATCGTACGCCATCGGATTACCGATCGCTTGCGCCCAGAGCGGATCCCAATGTAGTCGTTGAGCGACGTCGGGCACGCCGTATTCGTTCTTGATGTAGAAGGGTGCAATGCGCTTGCGATTCCTATGGGCGAGGCGCCCGACAGACGGGGCGTAAGGCACAAAGCCGTATCCGCCAGCGTGGAAGCAGATGACGTCGGTGACGGTGAGCGGCCCTTTGGCCATCTTGCCCAAGGCGTCACCGACGGCTACCTCATCCCAGTCTCGCTTTGTCGCGCCCTGCACGTGTTCAGCTTCGTAGATTTCGTCGATCTTTGCGATGTCTTCGTCAGTGTAGCGCTGCGGTTCGATCTTGGCATACTTGCCCTTCTTGGCGGCGGTTTTGCGCTCAGTCAAAACCCGCAGGATGCGATAGACGCCGACAATCTCGGCGCGCTGATTCATCTTAACGATGCGCGACACCTGGATAACGGAGCGGCCCGCAAATTCCGAGGGCTTCACGTCGAGGGTCTCCTCACCGCCGAAGCTGTAGATCGTGTCGCCCGGATAGATCGGTCGATACCAATCCCACGTCGATCCGGACACGAAGACATGCACGCCGCGAAACACGCTCTTTGTCTTTGCCTTGAGCTCAGAATCGATGCGGTCGCCGCGCAGCGGCGCATTTATGATTCCGGCCATCATGCTCGGCGCCACGACATTGCCCCAACGCGTAGTCTTCGCGTAGGCGGGATCGCAGTGCAACGGATTGTCGTTGCCACATCCGTGGGCGAAATTGCGTATGTTGTCGGTCGTCGCGGTCTGGATGTATTCGCGGGTCCTTGAGGCGAGGTCGACGCCAAGTAGAAGGCGCGCGCGCTCGATGTCTTTATCCTTTATTGGATAGCTCGTTGCCTGTTCCCATTCTTTTTCAAGCTCGTTGTCGAGTTTCGCTGCCATCGGCGCCTCCTCAATCCCCGTTCTGGTGCGCCCGTGGCACGTCAGAGGCGCTCCACAATCATCACATTGGCCAGACCGCCGCCTTCGCACATCGTTTGCAGGCCGTAGCGTTTGTTGTGGCGGCGCAGCGCATGAACGAGCGTCGTCGTCAGCTTCGTGCCGGACGCGCCGAGCGGATGCCCAAGCGCGATCGCTCCGCCATGCACATTGATCTTGTCAGGATCTGCGCTCAGTTCTTTCAGCCAGGCGAGCGGCACGGGCGCGAAGGCCTCGTTGACCTCGTAGAGATCGATATCGTCGATTTTCATGTAGGCGCGCGACAAGGCCCGCCGTGTCGCTGGAATTGGGGCTTCGAGCATGATGACCGGGTCATGCCCCAGCACGCTCAAGTGGTGGATGCGCGCGAGTGGGTTGGCGCCCAACGCCTTCAGGCCTGTCTCGTTGGCAACGAGCACACCGGATGCGCCGTCGCAAATCTGGCTTGATGTCGCCGCCGTGACTACACCGTCCTCGGCGATCAGCTTGACGCCCTTCATGCCTTCTAGCGTGACATCGAAGCGGATGCCTTCATCGACCTGGTGTATGTCCGTCGCGCCGCCATCCAGAGTGATTTCAATGGGGAGGACTTCTTGCTCGAAGGCGCCCGCTAGCGTCGCCGCGATCGCGCGGCGATGACTGTTGTAGCCAAATTCGTCGAGTTCCTCCTTGGAGAGCCCATACTTCCTGGCAATCATTTCAGCGCCCGCAAATTGGCTGAATTGAACGCCAGGATAGCGCTCCTGTTGCGCCGGGCTGTTCGGCCCGCCGAAACCTGCCTTGACCGGGGCTCTCACCGACAAGCCCATCGGCACGCGCGTCATGCTCTCCACACCCGCGGCGATAACGACGTCCTGTGTGCCTGACATCACCGCCTGGGCGGCGAAGTGCAGCGCCTGTTGTGACGAGCCACACTGGCGGTCGACGCTGGCGCCGGGCACGCTTTCCGGCAGCTTGGAGGCGAGGATGGCGTTGCGTGCGATGTTGAGCGCCTGTTCGCCGACTTGGCTAACGCACCCCATAATCACGTCATCGATGAGCGCAGGATCGGCGCCGTTCACGAGATCGTCGAGCACGCGTCCGGCAAGATCGGCCGGGTGCCAGCCGCTCAACCGGCCGCCTTTGCGTCCGCCGGCGGTGCGCACGGCCCTGATGATGTAAGCTTCACCCATGCCGCGCTCCGCCGAATGATAGATCACTTAGTAATATAGCAAACTATTGCAGGCTGGCGCGTGGCGCGCAAGAGGACTAGCCCGTGGTAGGCCAGTAGCGGTCGCGCAGAGATTTCTTGTAGAGTTTCCCGTTCGCGTGCCGCGGCAACTCGTCCACAAAATCGACCGAGCGCGGGCATTTGTAGCCGGCGAGCCGAATGCGGCAGAAAGCGATGAGATCTTGCGCTAGCGCATCGCCGGCGTCGGTCTTGTCGAGCGGCTGGACGACCGCCTTCACTTCTTCGCCCATGTCCGCGCTCGGGACGCCAAACACAGCCGCGTCGGCGACTTTCGGGTGCGTCACCAGAACGTTCTCGGCCTCCTGGGGATAAATGTTCACCCCGCCCGAGATGATCATGAACGCCTTCCGGTCCGTCAGAAACAGGTAACCGTCCGCGTCCACGAAGCCGATGTCGCCGAGCGTCGACCAGGTTGGTTGCCGCGTGTGGCGAGCCGCGAGCGTTTTCTCCGGGTCGTTGTGATACTGGAAGTCCAGGCCGCCCTCGAAGTAAACGAGCCCCACTTCGCCCGCCGGAAGTTCGTGTCCTTCATCGTCACAGATGTGCAGCACGCCCCAATTGGCGCGGCCGACGGACCCAGGCCGCTGCAGCCATTCCAGCGGCGTGATGTAGGTTGAACCGTTCGCTTCGGAGCCTCCGTAATATTCGTGGATGATCGGCCCCAACCAGGACATCATCGCCTGCTTGATCGGCACGGGGCAGGGCGCAGCTGCGTGCACGACGGTTCGCAGCGAACATAGATCGAATTTTTGTCGCGTCGCTTCCGGCAACTTAAGCAGCCGAGCAAACATAGTCGGGACAACTTGCGCAAACGTCACCCGATAGCGTTCGATCGCCGCCAGGAAGGCTTCCGGCTCGAAATGATCCATGATCACGACCGTTCCGCCGAGGCGGTGGACGTTGGCGCAAAACACCAACGGTGCGGTGTGATAGAGCGGCCCAGGCGAAAGGTAGATTGTTTTCTCGTCCGCGCCGTATTGCTGGCCAAAATCTGCGCGCAAGGGCTGCGCGTCGGGCGGTTCGTCGGAAAGCGGAAGCCGCACGCCTTTGGGCCGGCCGGTCGTGCCTGATGAATAGACCATGTGGCAGCCGGCGCGTTCGTCGGCGATCGCCGTTTCAGGCTGCAACGCTATATTCGCGCGCCAATCCTCGGCGCCGTCCAGATCTCCCCCGAGCGCGAAGATCGCGCGAACGTTTGGAAAGAGAGTCTCCCGTCCTGCGACGAGTTCGAGCGCAGTCGGCGCGATCGCGGCCGATGTGATGAGCATCGCCGCGCCGGAATCCTTGATGATATAGGCGGCTTCGTCGCGGGTCAGACGCGTGGAGATAGGCGTGATGTAGAGACCCGCCCGCTGTGCGGCCCAGTAGACGGTCAAATACTCAATCCGGTTCTCCATCATCACGGCGACGACGTCGCCGGTTTTGAGCCCGCATGCGCGAAACAGATGGGCGCCGCCATTGGCTTCGCGCTCGAGAGCGTCATAGGTCAGGCTATCATCGACGCCGGACAACAAGGTGGCGATCTTGGCGGGCGTGACACGTGCGTGCAGGCGCGGATGCAAAGCTGATCTCCCATTGACGAGCCGCAATCCCGAGTTCGCTTTTGAGTCGCGCGTGGCGGCTTTCTCGATCGGGCGGCGGGTTGATGTCTGCGTCACCGCCCGTTGGAATATCCTTGAAGGGGTGTCCTGGCTTCTCCGCAAATCGGCGTCTAGCGCACCTCGTACTTCTTTGACGCGGCCATCAAGGACTCGCGGCTCGCCTGCTTCGTTCCCTCGGCATTGCCCAGGAGGCAGTACTTGAGGGCCATCTGCAGCGCCGCAGTGCGCCCGACATCGAGCGATTCCCAAATCGCGCGGACGCTCCCCTGCGTCGCCGCCGGTGGCTTGGCGGCGATCTTGGCAGCCAGTTCGTGCGCGCGCGCCCAGAGCTTTTCGAGCGCGACGATTTCGGAGACGAGCGAAAGGCGCAGCGCCGTTTCAGCGCCGATGCGTTCGTCATTGCCCAGGAGCACCATGCGCAACACATCGGACAATGGGATGCGCTGGCGCAATCCAATGGGCTCCAGAGCAGCGACCATGCCATAGGTGACGTGCGGATCGAAGAATTGGGCGTCCTCGGAGCAAATGACGATGTCGCATTCATTGACCCAATAGAAGGCGCCGCCCGCGCACATGCCGTGCACGGCGCACACGACTGGCTTCCACAAACGGTTCTGCTTTGGGCCCAGCCATTCGCCCGGATCCACCTGCGCCCAGAGATCGTCGTACATCAGCACGCTGCCCCCGGTTCTGTCGCGCACATCGACGCCGGCGCAGAACGCGCGGCCAGGCGTCGCGCGCAGGACGACGGCGTTGATGTCGGGATCAATTCGGATGCGCTCCCAAACCGCGCGGAATTCCTCGCACATCTTGCGATTGAAGGAATTCATCGCCTGAGGGCGATTGAGGGTGATGACGCAGACCTTGTCCTCGGTCTTTTCAAAGAGGATGGTTTCGTATTCCATCTGCTCGCCTTATCATCTAACTTGTCTTACTATGATAGAGTTCTCGGCGCTGAGGCGTCCAGTCTCTTCTAACGAACTTGGGCGCAGGTGAGACAACGACCTAAACGGCTCAGCGCCGATGCGGCGGTTGCCTCCGATATCGTGCGCTCAAGCCAGGAGAGATTGCTGCCGATCAAATTCGCAACACGATCCTGAGCGGCCGCCTCAAAGGAGACACTTTGCGGACCCGAGGCCGAGGTCACTGCTGATTTCGGCGTGGCTCGCCCCGTCGGTTCGCGAGGCCGTTCGCATCCTCGAATCCGAAAGCTGATTACGACTCTCGCCGCGGAAGCGGTCGCGCGCGCTTCCAGCGGGGTATCGCCGTTCGTGCATCGCCTGCGATGGAGGGTCCACAAGCGGTTCTTAGAGGATTGAATTCGATGCGCCGCGGGCTAGACCGTTGCGCGTCAACGTAGTGAGATAGGTAAGGTGGCTTTTGCGGCGACGCGATGCTGCCTTTGTTCTCCGGGAGACGTTGATGGACATGCCGCTGAGGACGTCGGATTCGGTGTTTGTCGCCGGAGAATGGGTGAAGCCCGTCGGGGCGCCCGAGCCAGTGCTGAATCCGGCGACGGAAGATGTAATTGGGTACGCCCCTGTCGGCGGCAAGGCGGAAATCGAGCAGGCGATCGCCGCAGCGCGCGAAGCGTTCGACGTCGGCCCATGGCCGCGCATGTCGCCGCAGGAGCGCGCCGCCAAAATGCAAGCGCTCTATGACGGACTGATGGAGCGAAAAGTCGACATCATGCGCCTTATTGTCGAGGAGGCGGGGTCCACGATCCGCGTCGGCGAGATGATTCAGTTCGGCATGCCGATGAACAATGTGAAGTACTTTATCGACGCCGGGGCGCGCAATCGCGACATCGCCGCCCCGATTGGAATGGCGCCGGGCGCCAACGGACCCAATCTCGTCGGCAGCATTGTGCGGCGCGAGCCGGTGGGCGTTGTGGCGGCGATCACGCCGTTCAATTTCCCCTACTACCTCAACATCATGAAAATATTCCCAGCCCTTGTGACCGGGAACACGATGGTGCTGAAGCCCTCGCCACTCACACCATTTGCGGCGCTGATCATCGCGGACGCCGCCGCAGAGATCGGCCTGCCGCGCGGTGTGCTCTCGATCGTGACGGGCGGAAATGAGGTCGGCGAGATGCTGACCAGCGACCCGCGCGTCGATATGGTGACGTTCACAGGGTCCGACGCAACCGGCGCGGCGATCATGGCGCAGGCGGCGCCGACATTGAAGCGCGTGCAATTCGAGCTTGGCGGCAAGTCCGTTCACATCGTGCGCGCAGACGCCGATCTCGCCGGCGCCCTCCAGATGGGGGCCAGCTTCATCATCCATGCCGGCCAGGGCTGCGCGCTGCTGACGCGCCATCTGGTGCACAATTCGATCCGCGCGGGTTATGTCGCAGCGCTTGCCAGCGCGCTCGAGCATGTGAAAGTCGGCGATCCTTCGGACGCCAGCGTGTCGATGGGGCCGCTCATTCGCGACGCGCACCGCACGCGCGTGGAGCATTTCGTGGCGGAAGGACGCAAGGGCGGCGCGACGCTCGTCACAGGCGGACGCCGTCCCAAAGCACTGAAAAAGGGATTCTTCTACGAGCCGACGCTGTTCGACAATGTCGATAACAAGTCAACGATCGCGCAGGAGGAGATTTTCGGGCCGGTGGCTGTCGTCATCGGCTTCGACCGCGATGAGGAAGCGGTCGCGCTCGCCAACGATTCCAAGTTCGGTCTTTCCGGCTCGATCTTTTCAAAAGATATCGGCGCCGCGTTTTCGATGGCGAGCGCCGTCCGCACAGGCACGATCAGCATCAATGGCGGGGGCAGCGCCGGCGGGCCGCCCGCACCGTTCGGCGGTTTTAAGCGGTCCGGCATCGGACGGGAGAATGGCGAAGAGGGCTTGAACGCCTTCACCGAGCTCAAATCGGTGTCGTTTCGTTCAACCTGAACAAAGAGATAGGAAGGATGCGCGCCATGAGCGTGTGGTCTTACGAGGGCAAGCGCGTTGCGATCGTCGGCTGTTTTTCCGGCATGGGCGAAGCGTGCGCTCACGAACTTCGCCGCCTTGGCGCCGAGGTGCATGGTGCAGACGTGCGGAAAAGCCAAGTCAAGATGGCGTCGTTCCGCCCCATTGACCTGAAGGACCGTGCTTCGATCGACGCGGCGGTGGACGACATCGCCGGCAACATCGACGCGCTCTTCAATTGCGCGGGTCTGCCGCAGACGTTTTCGGCGATCGATGTGATGAAGGTCAATTTCATCGGCATGCGCCATTGGACCGAGCGCTGGCTGCCGCGGATGAAGAGGGGCGGGGCGATCGTGACGATCTCGTCGAACGCCGGCTACCAGTATGCAGCGCGGCTGCCGACGCTGCTAGAATTCCTGGCGCAAGCCGACTGGGATTCCGCCAGCGCTTGGGTCAAAACCCATCCCGAAGTCGTGGCCGACGGCTACGCTTTCTCCAAGGAAGCCATCAATGTCTGGACGATGCAGCAGGGCGCGCGCCTGGCAAAAGGGGGCGTTCGTATCAACTGCACCTGCCCGGGGCCAACGATCACACCGATGATGGACGATTTCGTCAAGGTTGCGCCAAAGCAGGTGTTCGATGCTTTCTCGCAGCCCACAGGGCGGCACGCGACGCCGGCGGAGCAGGCCTACCCGCTCATCTTCCTCAACAGCGATGCTGCCGCCTTTATTAGCGGGCAGACGCTGATGGTCGACGGCGGTTTCGTGGGTGGCGTCGCCAGTGGCGAGATCGACGTGCAGAAGCTTGTGGCGCAGGCGTTCGCGAATTCTTAGTCGCGTGTCAGCAAGAGGCACCCGCCCAGGCTGCCGCCGCCGACGCCGGTCGCCGCGACCTTCGCGTCCTTCACTTGCCGCGCGCCGGCTTCGCCGCGCAATTGCAGGCACGCTTCGTGAAGGTGCCCGAAGCCGTGCATCCGGCCTTCGGAGAGCTGTCCGCCATTGGTGTTGAGCGGGAGCGCTCCGTCGCGCGCAATGCGCTTGCCACCTTCGATGAAGGCGCCGGATTCGCCCACGCCGCAGAAGCCGAGCGCTTCCAGCCAAAACATCGTCAGGTAGGTGAACCCGTCATAGAGATGCGCGTTGGTGACATCCTTGGGCTTCAGATCCGTGCGCGACCACATCATTAGTGCGGCGTCGTGCATGATCATGTTGGGGAAATCGTCGCGGGCCAGCCACGTGTCCATGCGTTGATGTGATCCCCCGCCGGCGGCTTCGATGTTGACGCGCTTCTTGCCCTTGGCGGCGTCGCGCCGGGACACCACGACAGCCGTCGCCCCGTCGCAGGGCGCGTCGCAATCAAAAAGGCAGAAGGGCGTCGTGATGATGCGCGCCTCCATGTATTCATCGAGGGTTAGCGGCTCGCGGAAGAGCGCTTTCGGGTTGACGGCGGCGTTCGCGCGTTGTGTCAGGGGAATAGCGGACATCTGTTCGCGTGTGATCCCGTGCGTTCGCATGTGACGGTCGGCGTGCACGGCGACCCAATTGCCGGCTGAGAACGCCCAATACGGCGCCATGAACTGCATCCAGCCGCTGGCCGGCATCGGTCCTTCACCGCCGCTGGATTGACCGGCTTGGGCGTAGGTGGGGATCCAGCGTTCGCCGACCGCACGCCAGCACAGGACGTGATTGCAATAGCCCGCGGCGATGGCGGCGATGGCGTTCATGATGGTGGAGTACATCGCGGCCGTCTCGCCGGCATTGAACCAACTGAGCTTTAGCCCGAGCGTCGCCTGGATGTCCCCGATCGCGGCCGCCGCCATACCTTCACCCACGCCGACGTTGCCGCCGGGCCATGTCGAGGCGCCGTCGATGTCGCCAGGTTCGAGGCCGGCGTCCGCGATCGCCGCTTCGCACGCGCGCACGGCGAGTTCGAACGGATAGATGGTCGGTTTGCGGTAGATGTCCGACTGCCCGATGCCCGAAATGCAGGTGAGTTTCTCGGAGTGAAGCGCCATGGTCAGGCCGCTTCGAAAAGAGGGACGTGAATATCGCCATGTTGTTCAAAGTATACTTTGACCGGCAGATCGTGCTTCACCGCTTCGATTGGCGTGCGTGGAAGATTGGTCATGAGCCGAAGGTTTGCTTGTTCCTCTAGTTCGACAACGGCGATGACATAGGGCGCCGGCACATGGGGCAGCCATTGCTGCACATTGACCGTGAAGCTGAGCACGCGGCCGCGGCCTGACACGGGCTGCGGCGCCACATCCGGCGAACGGCACTTCGGGCAGCGCGCCGCATAGGGGTGTATGTAAGTCTCACATGCGCCGCAGCGCAGAATGCGCAAACGGCCGTCTGCGCCGCCGCACCAGAAATAGCGGTTCATCTCATTGATGTTCGGCAAAGGCCGAAACGTCGTCGGCTTGGGCGCCATGCGCTTTCCTTCTTCCTGATCCATGCCGGCCTGATCGCCTCCGCCATGATGCCGGACAATGGCGGGATGAACGCCGAAGTCCCGCGCGCAATTGAAGCCGCAAGCCGCCGCTTCGAACTACGCTCGCGCGAACATCTTCGTCAGATCGCCGGACGTGAGCGGCCGACGCGCCTCCGCCACGTCGGTTAGGTGCTCGGCTTTGAGGCCGCCAAGTCCCTCGCGCGGCTCAATGTCGACGTGCGTCGCCTTGGCGCGCAGCGCGCCGACAGTGCAACTCTCGCGGCCAAAAATGCTTATCGGGTCGTAACTATACTCTCGCATGGCGTTTGCGTGCGTAATCTTGTCGATGGTCTCAGTGGGGAGATGGTTGGTGCAGGCGTAGAGATATTCCGGGCCATTCGGCCAGACCGTGTCTGAATGCGGATAATCGCACTCCCAGCAAACCATGTTCTCATTCAAGTAGCGCAGATTGTTCACGCCGAACTGATCATCGATGAAGCAGGTGATGATGTGACGCTTGAACACGTCGCTGGGGCGCTCCTTGCCGAAATTCGTGAATGTCCATTCGTGGTGGTGTTCGTAGGTGAAATCGGCGCGCTCGAGCAGATAAGGCACCCAGCCGATGCCGCCTTCGGAGAGCGCCATGCGGAGATCTGGATAGCGCTTCCAGAACGAGGCGAACATCCAGTCGGCGGCGCTGTTGGAGATCGACATCGGCATGGTTGTGATCCAGGCGTCGATCGGCGTTTCGTCGGAGGCGTGCCCGGCCCGGGCGCCGGTGCCGATATGGCAATTGATCACCATCTTGTAGTCGCAACAAGCCTTCCAAAGCGGCTCCCAATATGTGTTGTGGAGGCTCGGGAAGCCGCCTGCGCTGGGATTGTCGGGGAAGGTGACGGCGTGTACGCCGAGCGCGGCCATCCGGCCAATCTCGGCGACGGTCTCGTTCATGTCCCAGATCGGAAGGATGACCAGAGGAATGAGCCGTCCCTGCGCCTCGCCGCCGCACCAGTCGTGCACATGCCAGTCGTTGTAGGCGCGGACCCCCGCCAACGCGATCTCGCGGTCCTGCTGCGCATGAAAGACGCCGCCGGCAAAACCCGGAAAGGTCGGAAAGCAAAGCGAGCCAAGGACGCCGTTGACGTTCATGTCGTCGATGCGCGCCTTGCGGTCGTAGCAACCGCTGCGCATTTGCGCGTACGCGGTCGGCTCCATGCCAAATTCCTTACGCGGGCGCCCGACGACGGCGTTGAGTCCGATGGACGGATAACGTTGTTTTTCCCAAATCCAGAAATCGGCTTTGCCCGCGGTCTCAATGCGCGGCGCGCGGCTTTTCAGCCGTTCGGGAAAGTGGTCGATGAAAGCGTTTGGCGGCTCGATCACATGATCGTCGACGCTGACCAGGATCATATCGTTCATCGGCAGCTTGGCCATGGCGGCGCTCCATCGACTTGTTCGCCGCGCGCTGAGCCTTGGGCGCCGCCCGCTTCTTCGCCGACCGGCGAGGCGAAGGTACTATTACCTAGTATGCTATGTCGATAAAGGCGCTGCGACAAGGTCGTTCAACCGCGTTCGCCAAACCCGCAACGAAAGGCCCTCCGGCAACGAGGCGATCTCGGAAATAAAGCCTGCCTGAAAAAGTGTGGCGTTGACGAGATCCTTGCTCGGCTGCGCGCCGCTTGAGGCTACCGGCCGGTCCAGCGCGGGGCGCGTTTCTCCAGAAAGGCGCGCGGGCCCTCCTTCGCGTCCTCGCTCGTCATTACGACCATGGCCGCCTCGCGCGAGAGTTCGCGCGTCTGGGCGTCCGGCGTCTCCGCCGCAAGGCGCGCCACGCGCAGACTTTCGCGCACGGAAAGCGGCGCATTGACGGCGATTTCGCCCGCAAGTTCCTTCGCGGTTTCAATGACGGTCGCGAGCGGGGCGATGCGGTTCACGAGCCCGAGTTCGTAGGCGCGCTGCACATTCATCGGGTTACCGGTCGCGATAAGTTCGAGTGCGACATTGCGTGGCAGCGCGCGCGGCAGGCGATAGATTCCCCCAGCGCCGGCATAGAGCCCGCGCTTCACTTCCGGCAAGCCGAATGTCGCGTCTTGCGACGCGACGATCATGTCGCAAGCCAGCGTAAGTTCGCAGCCGCCTGCGAGCGCCGATCCGCGCACAGCCGCGATCCAGGGCTTGGCGCGTTTCGCATCGACGAAACCGGCAAACCCGCCGCCCTCCGATCGAAGGGCCGCGCCATTGCCTTTGACGATCTCAGCGAGATCGGCGCCGGCGCAGAAGGTTGTCTCAAGGGAAGAGGCAAGGATCGCGACGCGCACGTCATCATCGTCTTCAACTGCCTTCACGACCCAGTCGAGCGCTTCGGTGAGGGGCCCGTTCACGGCGTTGCGCTTGTCGGGCCGGTTGAGGGTGACGAGCGCGATGTGGTCGACGACCTCGAAAAGGACTTCCTCACCCACGCTGGCTGGCCGGTCGGACATCGTCATTTCTCCTTTCGATAGCTTACTAGGTCACCTATGATGCGGGCATGCAAGGCGGTGCCTGCCTTGCACCCCTAGTCCTCTGCGAGCCCCGCTGCCAACGGGGTCCGCCCTTCAAGACGACGCGTTTTTGCTCGATTGCGACCGGCCTCTGGCGCGGTGTCCACGCCCACGCAGTCAATAGTTTGATGCCCGGCGCAAATGGTCCGAACATTTCATTCGAGGTAGAGCTGCTGCAACCGCGCGATGTCGGCGCGGCTCACCTGAAGGCGTTCCTGCAGAAACCCTTCGACGCCACCATACTCGCGGTCGAGATATTGAAACGTAGCGCGCAGATAACTCCCATCCACCCCCGAAAGCGTCCCGGTTAGTTCGACGCCGAGTGCGGCGACGTAGGCTTGGTATCGCGCGAGGACGTGTCCGCGCGATAGTATTCGTTCGATAGTTCAAAATCTGCGATAATGATCTCGCGCGGCACCCCAAGCGCAGCCAGAAAGAGCGCGGTGACCAAGCCTGTGCGGTCTTTCCCCGCAGAGCAATGGTAGAGCATCGGGCCCTCTCCGCGGAGCAGGTTCGCGAACACCTCCCGCTGCTGTCCAGCCTGTGACTCGAGCAATTCAGGATAGCGTGTTGCGATTAACTCGCGCAGTTGCGCAGGCGTGGGCGTTCCCCCGGCGAACAGAGCCGCCAGCACCAGGCGGCGCGCGACACCGCGTTCGCTCATGCCGGGTTCGAGCCGGCGCGCCTCATCCGTTAGGATGGAGAACGAGAGCCGTTGCAGCGCGCGGAAGCGGTCGAGCTCTGCCGTGGCGAAGCTCCGGGTCTTGATCATGCCTTT
>JBQTJK010000221.1:0-3819 GCA_052387215.1 Caulobacteraceae bacterium | reverse complement strand
ACATCGAACGCCGGGGAGATCGCCGTCGGCGTTACCGCGACCGTGATCGCGACGACGACTAAGCCACGCTCGCGGGCACGACGAAGCTATCGATCACGCGCTTCTCGCCGGCCTTGTCGAAATCCACGGTGAGCTTGTTGCCCTCGACCGAGCGCACGCGGCCATAGCCGAACTTCTGGTGGAAGATGCGGTCGCCAACGCCATAGTGCGCGTCCTTGTCGCTTGAGCGCGCAACGAGACGCGCTTCGCCCTCGATCATCGGCGGTTTGGATTGGAATGCGCCGCGCTCCTGCGCGCGCCGCCAGCCGGGCGATTGGTAGCCAGAGGAGAACGGCTGAACCGCCATATCGCGCACCCCCGGCGGCTGCATGCCGTAGCCGGTCTCGCTCAATGCATCGACATTCGCCGCCGGCAGTTCATCGATGAAGCGTGAGGGCAAGACCACTTGCCAGCGCCCATAAATCTGCCGGTTCGCCGCAAACGAAATGCGCGCGCTCTCGCGCGCGCGGGTGATGCCGACGTAGGCAAGGCGGCGCTCTTCTTCCAAACCCTTCTCGCCATTCTCATCGATCGAACGCTGAGATGGAAAAACCTGCTCTTCCCAGCCGGGCAGGAAAACGAGCAGAAACTCCAGGCCTTTCGCAGCGTGCAGCGTCGAAAGCTGCACGTTCTCGCCATCGCTTTCGGCTTCGATGTCGAGCACCAGCGCCACGTGTTCGAGATACGCTTCCAGCGTGTCGTACTGGCTCATCGACTGGACCAATTCCTTCAAGTTTTCGAGCCGCGTCTGCGCCTGCGGAGATTTGTCGTTACGGAGCATCTCGGTGTAGCCGCTCTCGTCCAAGACGATCTCCGCCAGCTCCACATGAGAGATCGTTCGGGACTGTTCCCGCCAGCGATCCAGATCGCCGAGGAATGAGCGCAGCGCCGTGCGCGCTTTCAGCGGCAGCTCGTCGGTCAACGTCAGTTCCCGCGCCGCACTAGCGAGTGAGCGGAACCGCGTCGCCCCGCCCGGCGCCTCCGGCTGCTCCGTCACGACTTCGCCGGTGCTCTGATCGAAGAGAGGGCCATCGTCGGTCACGAACCGCAGCGGCGGCTTGCCGGCATGCGCATGCAGCTTCTGCACCGTGCATTCGCCGACACCGCGCTTGGGCTGATTGACGATGCGCTCGAACGCCAGATCGTCATCCTCCGAACGGATCAGACGCAGATACGCGTGCACGTCGCGCACTTCGGCGCGTTCGAAGAATCGCGGGCCGCCGATGACCTTGTACGGGATGCGCAGCATCAGGAAGCGTTCTTCGAACGCCCGCATCTGCCACGCCGCGCGCACCAACACCGCACACTCCGCGTAAGAGCGATTGCTCTGCCGCCACGCCTCTATGTCGTCGGCAACAAGTCGCGCCTCCGCTTCTCCGTCCCAAACCCCGCGCACCTTCACCCGATTGCCAAGCTCATCGTCCGTGAACAACGTCTTGCCCAGCCGGCCGCGGTTCTTGGCGATCAGGTGCGACGCAGCCGCCAGAATGTGGCCCGTGGAGCGATAATTCCGCTCCAGCCGGATCACTTGCGCGCCGGGGAAATCGTGTTCGAAGCGGAGAATGTTATCCACCTCGGCGCCGCGCCAGCCATAGATCGACTGATCGTCGTCGCCGACAACGCACAAATTCTTCCGCGCCTGCGCCAGCAGTCTGAGCCAGAGATACTGCGCGACGTTCGTATCCTGATACTCGTCCACCATCAGATGGCTGAGTTTGCGGTGGTACGTTTCCAGCACATCAGAATGGCGCTGGAAGATGTCGATCATGTGCATCAGCAGATCGCCAAAATCGCAAGCGTTCAGAATCTTAAGGCGCGCCTGGTACTGCGTATAGAGTTTCACGCCGGCGCCGTCGGCGAACTGAAACGCTTCGTTCTTCGGCACTTTCTCCGGCGTGAGCGCGCGGTTCTTCCAACTATCGATCAGCCCCGCGAGCTGGCGCCCCGGCCAGCGCTTCTCATCGATGCCTTCGGCGTCGATGATCTGCTTCAGCAGACGGATCTGATCGTCAGTGTCGAGGATGGTGAAATTGTTCTTGAGCCCCGCCAACTCCGCATGCGTGCGCAGCATGCGCGCGCTGATCGAGTGGAATGTCCCTAGCCACGGCAGTCCGCCGCCACCCGGCCCGAGCAGCTTCTCCACCCGTTCGCGCATCTCGCGCGCGGCTTTGTTCGTGAACGTCACCGCGAGCACGCCCCACGGCTTCGCGCGGCCCGTCGACAGCAGATGCGCCAGCCGTGTCGTCAATACGCGCGTCTTGCCCGTGCCGGCGCCGGCGAGCACCAGCACCGGCCCGTCTAGCGCCTCCACCGCCGCACGCTGCTCAGGGTTGAGCGATGCGAGGTACGGCGCAGCCGCGGCGGCGCGCTGCGAAATCGGCAGGGAGTCCTCTGACATGGGCCCGAACATAATAGCTGCTTCGCCTCAGCACGAAACAGGAACGGCAGAATCGGGCTTGACTTAACAGTTAGCCATAGCTTACGGTTAGTAATGGCTTACACAACGGCCCTAGCTGCTTTAGCTGACCCGACCCGCCGAGCTGTGTTCGAGCGGCTGCGGAACGGCCCTTTGGGCGTCGGCGAGATCGCTGCTGAGCTGCCCGTCAGCCGCCCGGCGGTGTCACAGCACCTAAAGGTGCTGAAGGAAGCGGGGCTTGTGAGCGACGAAGCTCGGGGCACCGCGCGGCTCTATCGCATTCATGCGCGCGGCCTGCGCGAGTTGCGCGATTGGCTCGACGGCTTCTGGGACGAGGCGTTGGCGAATTTCAAGGCGCACGCAGAGAGCGGCGCAGAAGGGGATGAGCGATGAGCGTTGTTGAACTCTCGCCGATCGTGAAGACGATCGATGTGCGCCGTTCGGCGGCTGATGCGTTCCGCATCTTCACTGAGGAGATTTCGGCGTGGTGGCCGCTCGCCTCACATACGCGCGCGAAGACCGCGGAAGGCGAACGCACGGTGCGCGTTACCATGGAGCCGCGCATCGGCGGCCGCGTCTACGAAACGCTGCACGATGGGCGCGAGTTGGAGTGGGGCGAAGTTTCAGCGTACGCGCCTGGCGAATTGTTGGCAGTGCAATGGCGGCTCGGCCGGCCGGTGGAGCAAACCACTGACGTGTCCGTGCGCTTCGAGCCGCTGTCGCCGGCAAGCTGTCGCGTCACGCTCACGCACGAAAATTGGGAGCGCATGGGCGCGGAAGCCGAGAAATTGCGCGGCGCCTACAACGGCGGTTGGGCGACGGTGTTCGAGAAGGGCTTCGGCGCCTACGCCGGCCTGGCATGAAAAGGAGAGTGGGATGAAGATCAAAGTTCACGCGTTTCCGCTGAGCCCGCGCTCGTTCAAGGTGCTGGCTGTCGCCAATCATATCGGCGCCGACTATGAGTTCTGTCTCTGCGACCTCACCAAAGGCGAGCAGAAGAGCGATGAGTTCAAGCGCATCAACATCAATCAGCGTGTACCGGCGCTCGAGGACGGCGATTTCAAGCTCTGGGAATCGAACGCGATCATCCATTATCTGGCGGCCAAGGGGCCCGAATTCGGCCTGTTGCCGCGCGACGCGCGCGGACAAGCCGATGTCCTGCGGTGGATGTTCTGGGAATCGACCACCTTCGACCGCGCCGTCGCGGTGTTGGCTTTCGAGCGCGTGGTCAAGCCGCTCTTCGGCGTGGGCGCTCCGGACGCGGCCGAGGTCGAAAGAGGCCTGCAATTGTTCAACGCCGCTGCGGCGATCCTCGATGAACATCTCGAAGGCCGCAAATTCGTATGCGACGAGCAGCTCACGCT
>JBQTJK010000220.1:0-10802 GCA_052387215.1 Caulobacteraceae bacterium | reverse complement strand
GTCCGCGGGTTGTGCTCGGGTTGGTCGCGAGAACCGTGCGGCGACGCACGGTCCAGAGGAATGGTCGTCACCCTTCGAAGCCTCGGCGAAGGAGGGGACAGAACCCGGCTTACAGGCCGACTGGCATTTAATTCCGATCGCTCTGCGCAACGACCGTGAATCGTGAAATTCTGCGTCATGTCCCACGCGCCCGTCCTCCTTGCTGAAGCGATGGAAGCGCTCGCGCTCCGAGACGGCGGCCTCTACATCGACGCCACCTTCGGCGGCGGCGGCTACAGCCGCGAAATGCTGGCGCAGGCAGATTGCCGCGTCGTCGCCTTCGACCGTGACCCCGACGCCATCGGTCGCGGCGCCGAACTATCTGCGTCGGCCAAAGGTAAATTCACGCTTCATCAAGGCCGCTTTGGCGATCTGTCCGCAGACGAATTGGTAGACGGCGTCGTCTTCGATCTCGGCGTCTCGTCCTTCCAGCTCGATGAGGCTGATCGGGGTTTCTCGTTCCAGACTGACGCGGATTTGGACATGCGCATGGAGAAGGAAGGCTTGAGCGCCACGGACGCCGTCAACCGGCTGAGCGAAGGCGCCCTCGCCGATCTCATCTATGCCTACGGCGAAGACGACGACAGCCGCCGCATCGGCCGCGCCATCGTGCAAGCCCGCGCGGCCGCGCCAATCACGCGCACGCTCCAACTGGCGAAGTTGGTGGAGGACGCCGTCGGTGGCCGCAAGGGCGCGCGCACGCATCCGGCGACGAAGACGTTCCAGGCCTTGCGCATGCTGGTGAACGATGAACTCGGCGAACTGGCGCGCGGTCTCTCCGGCGCCGAGCGTGCGCTGAAGCCGGGCGGGCGCCTCGTGGTCGTCTCGTTCCACTCATTGGAAGACCGCATGGTGAAGCACTTCTTTGCCGAACGCGCCGGCGCACTGGGGCGAGGCTCGCGTTACATGCCGGACACGCCGCCATCGCGGCCGCCCAGTTTCGCGCTCGATCGCAAGCGCGCCACCGTGTCCAGCGATGCCGAAACAGTCGCCAATCCGCGTGCACGCTCGGCGAGCTTGCGCTGGGCCGCGCGCACTGACTCGCCGGCATGGGACGAGCTCGAACTGCCGGCGCTCGCGCCGCGTGCGGAGGCCGAATGGGCAAAGTTACGCTGAGGCGTGCGCTCCACATCGCTGCGGCCGCGCTCATCGTTGTGCTGGCGATAGGCCTCTACCGCGCCAAGAGCGAAGCGGCGAAAACAGAAGTCGATGTGCGTCGCCTGAGCAGCGAGATCGCCGAGCGCGAAGCGCGCCTGCGGGAACTGCGCGCCGAGATCGCCGAACTCGAAAGCCCCGCGCGGATCGAGCAGCTGAACGCAGACCGCCTCGGCCTTGTCGTCGGCGGCGAGAGCGCGGCGCTGCCTGAGTCTGAAATCGCCTCGCGCCTGCCTGCGCCGCAGCAACAGAAGGCGCGCGAGTGAGGCCGCTTACCCCCAACGTGTTCTCGCCGGGCCGCGTGTTGCCCCAGGCGCCGCTCGAAGCCGCACCCGCGCGCAACCGCGTGCGCTTCCTCGCCATCGGCATTTTCGTTGTTTTACTGTTGCTGGCGGGCCGCGCCGTGCAGCTCGCATTCTCCGGCGATCCGCTTGCAACGCCGCGCCACGCGAACGCTGCAATTGCTCTGCCGCGCGCCGACATCGTCGATCGCAACGGCGTTCTGCTGGCCACCACCGTACGCGCTTGGGCATTGACGGCGGAACCCGCGCACATCCGCAACGCCGTCGAAACAGCCGATGTGTTGATACAACATTTTCCGGCTCTCGATCGCGAAACATTGCTCCGCCGTCTCGGCAATACCGAGCAAACCCTCGTCTTCCTCGATCGGGGATTGAGTGAAGAGCAGCGCGACCGCGCCATAGCCCTGCGCCTGCCCGGAATCGGCGCGCAAGCCGAGCACCATCGTGAATATCCGCAAGGCACGCTCGCCGCGCACGCGCTGGGCTTCACCGGCATCGATCTCAACCCCCAAGCGGGCGTCGAGTTCGGCCTCGATGAACAGATTCGCGCCGCCGGCCAGCGGGGTAGGCCGGTTCGCCTCTCGCTCGACGTTCGCATGCAATATGCGCTTGAAACCGAACTCGGCGCCGCCGCGCGCGCGTCGCGCGCTACAGGGGCCGCGGCAATCCTGCTCGATGGCCGCACCGGGGAAACGCTGGCGCTCGCCTCATGGCCTACCTTCGATCCCAATCACATTGGCCGTTTCTCGGATAACACCCGCCGCGACCGCGTCGCGGGCGACATCCACGAACTCGGCTCGACCATCAAACCCTTCACCGTGGCGATGGCGCTGCAGGAAGAAGTGGCCGCGTCCGGCGAACTCTTCGACCTAAGCCGGCCGATCGAACTGAACGGCGCCACCATCGAGGATCACGAACCAATCACCGGCTACGCCACCCTGCGCGATATCCTCGCGCGCTCCTCCAATATCGGCGCCGCGCGCCTGGCGCTTCGCCTCGGCGGCGCGCGCCAGCGCGAGTATCTGGAACGCCTGGGGCTCACATCACCGACAAGCCTGCAGCTCGGCCGCCGCCAGGCG
This sequence comes from Caulobacteraceae bacterium, assembly GCA_052387215.1. Classification (GTDB taxonomy): domain Bacteria; phylum Pseudomonadota; class Alphaproteobacteria; order Caulobacterales; family Aquidulcibacteraceae; genus Vitreimonas. The sequence goes on along the minus strand of JBQTJK010000220.1, from coordinate 8,227 downwards.
CCGCTCGCGCCTCTCGCGCAGAGCCGCCGCGACGTCGCCGCGCTCGGTTTCGGCTACGGCCTCGCCACCACGCAGGCCACGCTTGCCGGCGCCTACACCGTGTTCGCCAACAACGGCGCGCGCGTCACGCCGACCATGCTCGCACTCGCGCCGGACGCCCAAGTCCAGCGCACCCAGATATTCACACCAGCGGTGACGCGTCAGGTGACAGCGTACATGCGCGCCGTCGTCACCGAAGGCACGGGCCGGGCCGCCGACGTGCCCGGCCTCGCCGTCGCCGGCAACACCGGAACTGCGGAAAAGCCCGGCGGCGCTCAGGGCTATGACGAAAGCCGCAATTTCTCCTCTTTCGCGGGCGTATTTCCGGCCAACGATCCGCGCTACGTGATTGTCGTGGCGCTTGATGATACAGGCGCGGGCGAAGCGGGCGGCCTAGTCGCAGCGCCTGTGGTGGCGCGGACGCTCAGGCGCATCGCTCCCATGCTCGGTTTGCGTGTGGAGCCCGAGAGCCCGGCGCGCTAGGGAGAGGCAATGAAGCTCGGCGATCTTTTTGCAGACGGCGTTCCCGCGAACGCCGTGGGGATCGAAATTACCGGTCTCACAGCGGACTCACGGAAGGTGAAGCCGGGTTTTTTGTTCGCCGCGCTGCAAGGCGTCGCCGCGCACGGACGCGACTTCGTCGCGCAAGCGAAGGCGAACGGCGCAGTCGCCGTGCTCTCCGCCGGCGATCTCGGCGCCGAACCGGGCATCTCACACGTGATCGCCGCCGAACCGCGCCGCGGCTTTGCATTGGCTGCGTCGAAATTCTATCCGCGCCGCCCCTCGACGATCGTCGCCGTCACCGGCACGAACGGCAAGAGTTCGACGGTGGATTTCCTCCGCCAGATTTGGACCCAGGCCGGCAAGCGCGCCGCAAGCCTCGGCACGCTTGGCGCGATTGGTCCAGGCGGCGTCATCGATCTCGGCCACACCACGCCTGATCCAGCGGCCGTGCACGCAACGCTTTCCGCGCTCGCCGACGAAGGCGTCACCCACGCGGCGATGGAAGCCTCAAGCCACGGTCTCGAACAGCATCGCATCGACGGCGTCACGTTCGCCGCGGGCGCTTTCACCAATCTGACGCAAGACCATCTCGACTATCACGCCGACATGGGCGCCTATCGTGCCGCGAAGCTGCAACTCTGGGATTTGGTTCGCCCAGGCGGCCACGCGATCATCAACGCCGACGCCGCCGATTGCGACCCATTCGAACGCGCCGCCAAGCAGCGCGGTCTGGACGTCGTGCTCTGCGGTTGGCGCGCGCCGCGCGACCACGCGCTGAAGATCGTGGAAATCCTGCCGCGTCCGAACGCGCAGACCATGGTGCTGCGGTGGGATGGCAAGGAGCATAAAGTCGAACTGCCGCTGATCGGCGAATTCCAGGCGCTGAACGCCGTCTGCGCCGCAACCCTAGCGCTCGCCCTCGGCGAAGCGCCCGAAGCGGTATGGGCCGGCATGGAGCAATTGCAACCTGTGAGGGGCCGCATGGAGCACGTTGGCCAAAGCAAGGCGGGCGGGCACGTCTTCGTCGACTACGCCCACACGCCGGACGGGCTCGACGTTCTCCTGCGCGCCGCGCGTCCGCATGCGCCGGGCCGCATCATCGCCGTGTTCGGCTGCGGCGGCGATCGCGATACCGATAAGCGCCCGAAGATGGGCGCTATCGCGACGCGGCAAGCAGATGTCGTCATTGTCACGGATGACAACCCACGCAGCGAAGACCCGGCCGCCATCCGCGCGCAAATCTTGAAAGCCGCGCCGAACGCCATCGAAATCGGCGATCGCGGACAAGCCATCCGCGAAGCGGTGTCGATGCTCAAGTCTGGCGATGCGCTGATGATCGCGGGCAAAGGCCACGAGACCGGCCAGATCGTCAAAGGCGTGACGCACCCGTTCTCGGATCAAGAAGTCGCCCGCGCGGCGCTGGAGCGCGAAGCATGAGTGAACTCTGGACCGCCGACGAAGCGCAGCGCGCCACCGGCGGACGTCTCCTCCACGGCGATTCATGGCGCGCGACCGGCGTTTCCATCGACACGCGTACGCTGGAGGTCGGCGACCTTTTCGTCGCGCTGAAGGATGTGCGCGACGGCCACGATTTCCTGGCTCAAGCCTTCGTCTCCGGCGCCAGCGCCGCGCTGATCTCCGATGCGCGCAAGGTCGAAGGCTTGGGTGCGGCGCTTGCGGTGCCGGACGTGTTGGAAGGTTTGCGCAAATTCGGCGAAGCCGCACGCGACCGCTGCGACGCCAAGCGCGTCGCGGTCACCGGCTCCGTGGGAAAGACGTCGACCAAGGAAGCGCTCGCCATCTGCCTTTCCGCCAGCGGCGCCACTCATCGCTCGGTGAAGAGCTACAACAACCATTGGGGCGTGCCGCTCACGCTCTCGCGCATGCCGCGCGAGAGCCAGTTCGCGGTGTTCGAAATCGGCATGAACCATCGCGGCGAAATCCTGTCGCTGACGCAGCTGGTGAAGCCGCACGCCGCGCTAGTCACTACGATTGCGCCGGCGCACGTCGAGAAACTTGGCTCGCTCGAAGCGGTCGCTGACGAGAAGGGCGACATCTATGCCGGCCTCGAACCCGGCGGCGCTGCGCTCATACCCAATGAGGCGCCGCATTCCTCGCGTCTCGTTGCCGCCGCTGAGCGCAACGGTGCAACCCTCGTCCGCTTCGGCCGCGACACCGTATGCGAAGCGCGCCTGATCAAATTCGACATGGACGAAACCGGCTCCAGCGCCGAAGCCGAAATCCTTGGTCGCACGATCAAATACCGCGTCGGCGTCGAAGGCGCGCACTGGGCGCTCAATTCCGTCGCCGCACTCGCCGCCACCGACGTCGTCGGCGCCGATCTGGAAGCTGCGGCGCACGCGCTCGAACACCTGCGCGCCTTCGATGGCCGCGGCGTTGCCCAGCGTGTCGAGGCGCCCTTCGGCGCCTTCATGCTTGTGGATGATTCCTACAACGCCAACCCCGCCTCGATGGCCGCGGCGATTGCCACACTCGCCGCGCGTCAGCCCGGAACCGGGGGACGGCGCATTGCTGCCCTTGGGGATATGTTGGAACTGGGGGCGCACGAACGCGCCTACCACGCCGGCCTGGCGCAGCCGTTGGAACAAGCCGGCATCGATCTCGTCTTTGCGGCAGGCCCGCGCATGGCCGCGCTCATGGAGGCGCTTTCCGCGTCGCGCCGCGGCGGCTATGCCGAGAACGCAGACGCGCTGATTCCGATCATTGCAGGTTCGCTCAGGTCGGGGGACATCGTGCTGGTGAAAGGTTCGAACGGCTCGAAGATGAGCCGCGTCGTGAGCGCTCTGCAGCGCCTGAACGGGGATAGTTGATGCTCGAGCTGCTTGGCCAATTCGAAGAGCGCTCGCAATTCTTCAACCTCTTCAACTACATCACCTTCCGCGCGCAGGGCGCGTTCTTCACGGCACTTGTGATCGCCTTGTTTATGGGGGCGCCTTTTATCCGCTGGCTGCGCAAGAAGCAGGGCAAGGGCCAGCCGATCCGCACCGACGGTCCCGAAGGCCACCTGCTGACCAAGATGGGCACGCCGACCATGGGCGGGCTCATCATCCTAATCAGCTTGATGATTGCGGCGCTGCTCTGGTCGGATTGGAGCATTGCCTACGTCTGGGCAGTGTTGATCGTGACCGTCGGTTTCGGCGCCATCGGTTTCATCGATGACTTTGCCAAGGTCACCAAGCAGCACCATGGCGGCCTGTCCGCCAAAGCACGGTTATTCTTCGAGTTCACAATCGCACTCGTTGCTGCAGTCGCGATGCTAGTTGCCGAATGGATCGCCACAACGCCCGGCCAAACACACGACATTCCCGCCTTTTGGAACGCGCTCTGGGGCGCCGATCCCCTGACAGCGGTTGCACTCCCGTTCATTCAGGGTTGGGGCATCCAGCTCCTTGGCTTCTACATCATCTTCGCGATGATCGTGATCGTCGGCTTCGGCAACGCGGTGAACTTGACCGATGGGCTCGACGGCCTCGCCATCGTGCCGGTGATGATCGCCGCTGTTGCGTTCGGCGTGATTTGCTATCTGGTCGGCCGCGTCGATTTTTCCGAGTATCTCGGCATCCCGCATGTCGCCGGCGTCGGCGAACTTACCACCATCCTCGCCGCGCTGTTGGGCGCTTCGCTCGGCTTCCTCTGGTATAATGCCCCGCCCGCGCGCGTGTTCATGGGCGACACCGGCTCGCTCGCCTTGGGCGGCCTGCTTGGCGCGGTTGCGGTGGCGACGAAGCATGAAATCGTGCTTGCCATCATCGGCGGTCTGTTCGTGCTCGAAACGCTTTCGGTGATGCTGCAGGTGTTCTGGTTTCAGCGCACCGGCAAGCGTGTGTTCCTGATGGCGCCCATTCACCACCATTTCGACAAGTTGGGCTGGCAGGAGCCGACGATCGTCATCCGCTTCTGGATCATTGCGGTGATCTTCGCGCTAGCAGGCCTTGCGACATTGAAGTTGCGTTAACGGCGCGAAGCAGCGCACACCGCGACGCTCACGGGTTGGAGGCGATCGGATGATTCCGATCACGGAATTCAAAGGCCGCGACGTCGCGGTGTTCGGCTTAGCGCGAACCGGTCTCGCGGCGGCGCGTGCGCTGGCGGCCGGCGGCGCACGCGTGCATGCGTGGGACGATAGCGACGTCACTCGCGCCAAGGCCGAAGCCGCAGGCGTGCCCGTCTCCGACATCAACAGTCGCGACTGGCGCTCCTTCGCGGCGCTCGTGCTCTCGCCCGGCGTGCCGTTGACGTTTCCCGAGCCGCATCGCGTCGTGACGCTCGCGGAAGCGACCGGCGTGCCCATCGTCAGCGACATCGAACTGTTCGCTCGCGCCGTGAACGCGCTGCCGGCCACCCAGCGCCCGAAACTGATCGGCGTCACCGGCACCAACGGCAAGTCCACGACGTCTGCCTTGATCGCGCACATCCTGCGTGAGGCCGGCAAGGACGTGCGCCTCGGCGGCAACATCGGCGAAGCCATCCTCGATCTGCCCCCGCTCCATGCCGGCGCGTACTACGTCATCGAGCTGAGTTCGTTCCAGCTCGATATCACCTCCAGCCTTCGGCTCGACGTCGCAATTTGGCTCAACACGACGCCCGACCACCTCGATCGCCACGGGGACATGCATGCGTATGTCGCTGCGAAGAGGCGCATCTTCCTCAATCAGGGCGCGGCCGATTGGGCCGTCATTGGCGTCGACGACGCCTACTGCGCCATGATCTGCACCGAACTCACGCGCGCCGCCGTGCAGCACGTCGCGCCGATCTCCTCCGGCCAGGCGCTGGGCCGCGGCGTCAGCGCGCTCGACGGCAAGATCGTCGACGCGCTCTCCGGCCGTTCCGAAGTCGTGGCCGATCTTGCAGGGGCGCCGGCGCTTGCCGGCAAGCACAACGCCCAGAACGCCGCCGCCGCTTACGCCGCGGCGCGAGCGCTCGGCGTCGATCACCGCATCGTCGCGCAAGCGCTGACGACGTTCGCTGGCCTGCCGCATCGCCTTGAGCGCGCCGCCATGATCGACGGCGTGCGTTTCATCAACGACAGCAAAGCTACTAACGCCAACGCTGCGGCACAGGCGCTCGCCGTCTACCCGCGCGTCTACTGGATCGCCGGCGGCGTGGCGAAAGAGGGCGGCATCGCCGACCTCGCCCCGTTCTTCCCGCGCGTCGCCAAGGCTTATCTCATCGGCCAGTCAGCTGGCGATTTCGCCGACACATTGCGCTGTAAGGTCGCCGTGGCGATGGCGGGCAACCTCGAAGCGGCGGTGAAGATGGCCTTCGCCGACGCCAAAGCCTCCGGCGAACCGCACCCCGTCGTGCTGCTCTCGCCTGCGTGCGCGTCGTTCGATCAGTTCACGAGCTACGAAGATCGCGGCGATCAGTTCAAGCAATTCGTGGCCACATTGAACCAAGCGCCCGCCGGCAAGCGCAACGGAGGCGCGGCGTGAACGCCGCCATCGCCGAGCGCTTCGACGCGGCGGTCGAACGCGCGCGCACCTACGATCGTCCGCTCTTGATCATCGCCGCGATCCTGTTCGCGACCGGCATTCTCTTGTCGATGGCGGCCAGCCCTGCCGCCACGGCGCGCATTCGCATTGAGGAGGCGTTCTACTTCGCCGGCCGCCAGGCCGCTTACGCTGCGCTCGGCATCGTCGTCATGCTGGCGGCGGCGGCGCTCGATCCGCGCCAGTTGCGGCGCGGCGCGACCCTCATCGCCGCACTGTTTCTCCCGCTGTGCGCACTCGCCGCCTGGATCGGGCCCGAAGTGAAGGGCGCACAGCGTTGGTTCGATTTCGGCATGTTTTCGTTGCAGCCCTCCGAAATCCTCAAGCCGGCGCTCATCATTGTCTGGGCGTGGATGCTCAGCGAAAGCATGAAGCAGCCCGGATTCCCTGGGCGCACCATCGCCCTCACGCTTTTCGCGCTCGCCGCAGCCGCGCTGCTTGCGCAACCCGACATTGGCCAAACCGCTCTGCTCGGTCTTTGTCTCGCGCCGATGCTGATCCTCTCCGGCGTCGCCCTGCGCTACGTGTTGGGCGGCGGCGTCCTTGCCACGCTTGGCGCATGGGCGATCTACAATTTCTATCCGCACGCGCGAGAACGCGTGAATGCGTTCTTCAATCCTGAGGGCGACGGCGCGTACCAGGTCAATCGCGCGCTTGACGCCATCGCCGCTGGCGGCGTGTTCGGACGTGGTCCCGGCGAAGGCGTGATCAAGACGCGTTTGCCCGACGCGCACGCGGACTTCGTGTTTGCCGTCGCCGCGGAGGAATTCGGTCTGATCGCGTCGATCGGCCTCATCGTGCTGTTCGGCGCGCTCGCGTTCCGCGGTCTCTCGCGCGCGAGCCGGCTGAACGAGCCATTCGAACAACTTGCAGCTGCGGGTCTAATCACGCTGCTCGTCGCACAAGCCGCCATCCACATAGCGGTGAACTTGAGTTTGCTGCCAGCCAAGGGCATGACGCTGCCCTTCATCTCGTTCGGCGGTTCCTCAATGATCGGCTCTGCGCTGGCGTTAGGGTCCTGTCTTTCCCTTCTCCGAGATCGGCCCGGCGCCTACCTCTATCCAGGACGCAGACGCGACTAGATCGATGACAAAAAGGATCGTCGTCATTGCAGCCGGCGGCACGGGCGGGCATTTGTTTCCAGCCGCGGCCTTTGCCGAAGAAATGTTCCGCCGTGGCTGGCGCGTCATCTTGATGACCGATGCGCGCGGACGCCGCTACGCCGAAGGTTTTCCTGCGGAACGCATCGAAGATGTTCCGGCGGCCTCGCTCTCCGCAAACCCGATCACCACCATCCCTGCAATGTTCAAGATTTGGCGCGGCATCAACGCGGCCAAGGCGCGATTCAAGGACGCGCCGCCATCGCTCGTTGCCGGTTTCGGCGGTTATCCGTCGTTCCCAGCTTTGATGGCGGCGCGTGCGCACAAGATTCCGATTCTGATTCACGAGCAGAATTCCGTGCTAGGTCGCGTCAACCGCGTCATGGCTGGCAGCGCCGCGATCGTCGCGTGCGGCTTCGACCACCTCGACCGTCTTCCGGATAGCGCAGCCGCGCGCAAACATGTCGTCGGCAATCCGGTGCGTCTGCCGATCCTCGCCGTGCGCGAGCGTCCCTATCCCGAGGCCCCCGCCGGCGGACGGCTCAACTTGCTGATCATTGGCGGCAGCCAAGGCGCACGCGTGTTCGGCGAGGTGATCCCAGCGGCGATCGCGCTGTTGCCGCCGCAGCTGCGCTCAAGGCTCGATGTCGTGCACCAAGTGCGCGAAGAGCAGGTCGAGGCTGTAAAAAAAGCCTACAAGAAAGCCAATGTCAGCGCCGAGGTCGCGCCTTTCTTCACCGATATGGGCCAGCGCCTGGGGGCAGCGCATCTGGTGATCTCGCGCGCAGGCGCCTCCTCGGTCACCGAACTTCAGGTCGCCGGCCGCCCCGCCATCCTGGTCCCATTCGCCGCCGCCGCCGACGATCACCAGACCGCCAATGCCGAGGGCCTCACCGCCGTCGGCGCAGCAGATCTCTTCACCGAGGCTGAGTTCGAACCTGGCATCTTGGCCGCGCTATTGGAACGCCGCCTCGCCGATCCGCACAGCCTTGCCGTCCGCGCCGCCGCTGCTCGCGCCGCCGCGAAGCCGGAAGCGGCGAAAACCCTGGCCGATCTGGCCGAGCGCGTGGCCGC
>JBQTJK010000219.1:0-12498 GCA_052387215.1 Caulobacteraceae bacterium | reverse complement strand
CGTGCGTTTTTGCGTCGATCTGCGCCGGCCAGAGGAACGGACGTTCGAGCCGAACAAGTGGCCCGGGGAAAAATGCCGCGCGATCTTTGACAGTGAAGCCACAGGCGCTATCGCGCTGCCGCCGCATCTGGTGGCGCTGTTGCAGAGCGATCTCTCGCCCGAAGCCACGCGCAGCTACATGATGAGCCTCTATCGCGGAATTCCGTTCGACGCGCGGCTGATCAAGCTCTACCGCGATTGGTTCGCCGAACTCGGGCAGGGCGGCGCCGGCGTCATCCATTGCGCCGCGGGCAAGGACCGCACCGGCATCGCCTGTGCGCTGACGCTAATTGCGCTTGCCGTCGACGAGGAGGCGGTGTTCGCCGACTACGAGTTCACCAACCAAGCCGTCGACATCGAGCGCCGCCTGCCGCGCATCCAAGAGCGCATGGAAGAGCGCCTCGCCCGCAAGCTCGATCCAGCGGCTTTGAGGCCGATGCTGGGTGTGGAGGTCGATTATCTGCGCGCGGCGCTGGATGCGATCGAAGCGAAGCACGGCAGCGTGGATGTGTATCTCACGCAGGTGCTGGGCGTCGGCCCAGCCGAACGCATCGCAGTCAGACAGATCCTCGCCGCATGAGCGACGCCGTCGGCTGACTCATGCGCCGCGCTGGGCGCGGAGCGACGGTGGGACCGACAAAAAAGGTCGTGGCGGGGGAGACGCATGCTAGGATCGGGCGGTCAGGAGGCGCAGGCGATGACCGTGCCGGACCGAACGTTGCCGTTCCGCACGGCGCTGAGGGACCTCGGCTTCTTCTACGGGCTGTTCACATTCATCGTCAGCGGCCCTTCAGTGCTCTCCCTGCTGCAGACGATCTTCATCGAGCATCGCCTCGTTGATGCGCTGCAGTGGATCGTCGATGGCTATGACCGCATCGCCGCAATGGTGGGCGACGCCATCGAGCCTGTCGTCGCGCCGGCGATCGCATTGGCCGAGCGCATGTTTGCCTTGGACCTCACCCTCCAGCCGTACTGGCGGCCACTCTTCATTCTGATGTTCATGCTCGTTGTCGGCTGGACGCGTGTCGCCTGGCATTTCGGCGCCCGAGCCGGCGCTATCGCGCTTGCAGCTTCCGGCGTGACGGGTGCGCTGATCGGCGCGATCCTCGCCGGGCTTGCGCCATCGACGGAGCCGAGCATTGTAGCGGCATGCCCGGGGTTCTTCGCCGTACTCTTTGCAGCGCCGCCGCTGGCTTCCATGAGCCGGGGCTCCGGGAAAAATGCGCTTGGGCTCGGATTTCTTTCTATGATGGCGCTCGCGATAGCTGGGCTTGGCATTGCGGCTGCGGCAATCTGGCAGGAGGCCGGCTTCCCAGCTGCCGGCCTCTTGGGGGTGGGCACGGTCATAATGGTGGTCGGCGCACTAGCCGCGCTGGCCGGCCTGACCGGCGGTCGGGCGTCGTTAACCCTCCATTCTGCGCGCCTTTCGTTAATCCTGCTCGGGGGCTTCTTCACTGCGATGCTTGTTCTCTTCGCTGACACCGTACTGAGAGTGCTGCAGGAGCAGGGTGCGATCGAGAACAGCGTCGCCTGACGCTGCGCTCTCGAAAAAGTCGATGCCGGAAATCGGAGTAACCGACTGAGAGAGGGGCGAGATGGAATTCAGCAGGGCCGTGGCGCTTTGCTTGAGACTTCCGCGCGCCGGCAAGCTCAGCCAGCAGCCTTCCGCTTTTCCATCATCGTTTCGAAGTTGGCCCACACGCCGTCGCCGCCGTGCCACTCGCCTTTGGTCGCGGCTTTCGAGTATTCGGTGGCGCGCGCTTCGAAGAAGTTGGCGTGCTCGACGCCGTTCAGGATCGCCGTCAACCACGGAATCGGGTGTTCGGCGACGCCGTAGATCTTGGGCAAACCAAGCTGGCCCAGGCGCCAGTCGGCGATGTAGCGGATGTAGTGCTTGATATCGTCCGCCGTCATGCCCTGCACCGGGCCCATCTCGAAGGCGAGGTCGATGAATTTGTCCTCCATCGCCACGACCGTGCGGCAGCACTCGGCGATGTCGGCCTTGACCTCATCCGTCAGCGCGCCGGTTTCCTTCGCATAGGCGTGGAAGAGCTTGATCATGCCTTCGCAGTGCAAGCTCTCGTCGCGCACCGACCAAGTGACGATCTGGCCCATGCCCTTCATCTTGTTGAAGCGCGGGAAGTTCATCAGCATCGCAAACGACGCAAACAGCTGCAGGCCTTCAGTGAAAGCGCCGAACATCGCCACCGTGCGCAGGATGTCAGCGTCGGTCTCGACGCCGAACTTGCCCATGTAGTCGTGCTTATCGCGCATCGCCTGGTAGTCGTAAAAGGCGGCGAACTCGGCCTCCGGCATGCCAATGGTTTCGAGCAGCAGCGCATAAGCGGCAATGTGCACGGTCTCGATGTTGGAGAACGCCGAGAGCATCATCTTCACTTCAGTCGGTTTGAAGACGCGCGCGTAGCGCTCCATGTAATTGTCGTTCACCTCGACGTCGGACTGAGTGAAGAAGCGGAAGATCTGCGTCAGCAGATTGCGTTCCTGGTCGCTGAGCTTCGAGGCCCAGTCCTTCACATCCTCGCCGAGCGGCACTTCTTCCGGCATCCAGTGCACTTGCTGCTGGCGGCGCCAGAATTCGTAGGCCCACGGATAGCGGAACGGCTTGTAGCCGGCCGAAGGAGTGCGCAGGCCGGTCAATTTGCCCCCGTTCTCGACAGCCATCCGCGAAACTCCCTTCGAAGCCGAAACGTAACCCTAGATATAGGGATTTTGCAGTCCGGAGACCACCACATCTGGCGTAGTTGGGGCCGAGTCTCGTTTAAGATTGGTTACCGGCCCGGCTGGCGACCATGCAGCGATTCAGGGCGACGGTAAGGGCCTTCCCGGCCCGGGCTGTGGATAGCTCAAAGCAGCCGCTGCGCCTCGGCCTGGCAGCGATAGGGCAGGCTGGGCTCACGGCAGAAATCCGGCCAGTGGCCGCTGAGGCGCCAGTAACCCAGCAGCCCCAAGTCCTTCATCAACGGCATGAAGCGCGGATCGGTCCGCATCGGCCGGGTCGCGGCGGCGAACAGCACGTCTTCGCCGCTCCGCTGTTCGTCCACGAAATGAATGCGGGCCAGCGCGAATGCATCATCGGGGACGCCTAAGCTCGACAGCAACATCAGAGTCTGGGCCGCAGGCAGATCGCCGCTGCGGCTGCAGGCCAGCGCGCGCTGCAATCCAGCGGTGCGCGCCGGCGATGCAGGGCTGCTGCGCGCGGCTTCGATCGCATACCGCCAGCATTGCCGGGCCCGGGTCGAGCGGACCTGAGAGTCTGGCGCATCGAGCAGCGCCGACACCTCGCCGGCGCCATTGTTCCAGAGGGCGAGCCGGAAGCGCAGGGCCCACAACTCCGGATCACCGGGCCACGAGCGCATCTGTTCCCCAACGATGTCGCGTGCAGCATCGAGATCGCCGGTGTGCAGGAGCGCATTGGCGACCGCGGCGCGCTTGGCGCGCGACAGCGGATCCAGGGTGCTGGCGTTGCGCGCATGCGCCAAGCCGTCAGCGGTGCGGCCAACGTCAAACAGAAATGCGCTGTAGCGGGCGTTCAAGTCGCTATTGCGCTCATCCTGCTCGAGGCCGCGGCGGAGGATGCCTTCGCGCGCGTCCCAGCCGCGCCGCCGCTCCACCATGTCGAGCGCCAAGTAGGCGTCGCCCGCATAGCGATCGAGGCGCAATGCGCGTTCGGCCGACTCGCGCGCCTCAGTGCGCAATGGCTCGCGCACGGTCTCGCTCGCCGCCGCGCGAGCGCGCGCGTGGGCTGCAGCAAGCATAGCGTGCCCCATGGCCAGATCCGGGGCGCGCGCCGCCACTTGGGCCAGCGCCTCGCGATTGTCGAACAGGCGATCGGGATCACGGATCTGGCTGCACGCGCCAAACAGCAGAGCGAGCGTTGCATCGTCTGGCGCGGCGCGCCGGTCGCGCATTGCCCTTAGGCCGCACGACAACACGTCGGCGCTAGCTATGGCCGCGCGATGGCGCAGGGCCGCGGTGTCGTTGATCGATCCCTCGAACGTCTCCGACCAAAGCGTGTCGCCATCCGCGGTCCGAGCGAGATTCATTGCGATGCGCAGCGTCGAACCGACGCGTTCGATCGACCCCTCAACCGCAAGCGGCGCGCCGGCTCGGCGGGCGCGCTCGAGCTGCTCATCGCGCGACGCGACCGGCGGAGACTCGCGCGCAATCGGATCGAAACCGTGTGCGTCGACCGCGAGCGTGATGTCTTCGGCGACGCCGCTGGCCAAGCCCTGCAGCGCGTCCTCGTTCGGCGCAGCCAGTGGCAGCACAGCCGCGCGCGCCGGCGAATCAGCGCTCAAGAGCGGCCACACGATGAGCGCAAGCACGACAAGGGCGAGGATCGTGGCCGCACCCGCAACGGCGAGACGCGTGTGGCGGTGTCGCACCATCGACGGCGTACCATCGATCAGCTCGTAGGCATGAACAGTCTCGTCGATCTTACCGACCTTGATCGAGCCCTTGGGTTTGAGCCGGCGCGCGAGCGGCCCATGGAGAGCGCGCCTCGCCGGGTCGGACACCATGACGCCGCCCGGGTGCGCGTGCGCCTGTAATTGCGCGGCCACCGTGACGCCCTCACCGAGCAAATCGCCGCTCGGCATTTGCGAGACTTCGCCCAGGTGTATGCCGATACGGATCGGCGGGTCGGGATTTGCGGCGAGTTCCTCCGCGGCGTGCACCGCTGCCGATACGCTGGAGAATTCCATCATCACCGCGTCGGCCGAGGTATTGAAGACCCGTCCGCCGTGTTCGTCTGCGGCCTTGGCGCAGCGCTCGCCCAGACGCGCAAGGGAGGCGATCGCGCCAGCCTCGTCGGCGGCCGCCAGCGCCGAGTAGTTATCGACGTCAATCACGACGATGGTGGTTAGCTTTGTGCCCACGCCCTCACCCTAAGCGCTACCTAGCATGCCTAGATGGTGACGAAGGGTCCAGCGTTTCAGCGCGATCAGGGTTCGCATGCTACGGCCAAGGCCGGCGGCGAGTTCAGGCGAAGGATGTGACGTGCGCTAGCGACGCATCGTCAGCGTGACGCCGGCGAAGCTCTCGTCCTGGTTGAAGTTTTGGCTGCCGACTCTGGTCGACTCTTCGCGCTCGACATAAGCGAGGGAGGCCTGCATGCCGTCGTTCTCGTAGGTTACGCCAACGGACATGTCGCCGACTTCGACTTGATCCTGAAGCAAGAAAGCAGACCCGCGGCCGCCAAACTCGCTGCGTTGGCCAGGCCGCCATGTCAGTGCTTCGTTATCGGAGGCGACGAAGACGTAGGTCGACGATCCTTGGGGATCGCCGTCGCGCTCCTGGACAAGCCCTCGGCCGATCCGGACTTCCGAGCCGCGGCCCTGCCGGTCAATGTCGCCGTCAGCGCCAGCGCCTATGGAGGCGCGCTGGGCGAATGAGACGTCCAGATCCCCGTGGCCGGCGGCGAATTCAAGTTCGACGCGGCGTGGTCCTTCCGAACCCTGTGTGCTCGCCCCAGCCGGCGCGAAGCGCTCGGAGGCGTCATTGCGCAGCGAGACGGAGCTACGGCGAAACGCTGTCTGCGGGTCGGTGAGGTCGATGTCGCCAACCCCGAGCGGGTCTTCCGCAGACGGCTGCGCCGCCTCCGGGGGGAGCGCATCCTGTGCAATGGCGACCGGCGCGCCAAACAACGCTGCTGCGAGCGCGCCGCCTACAAGCACGGCATTTCGGCTACCTGACGACCGACCCATACAGCATCTCACCAGCCTAGTGTCTCGTTCCGATGCAGCAATGCACAATGGCTGCCATAGGTTCCTTAGAGTGTTAAGTCTTTGTTGGCGTCCCGGACGAACGTTTCCCCAGGACGCCGCTTTCAATGCCTCATCGTTAAGGTAAAGCCAGCGAAGTTTTCGTCCTGCCTGAAACTCTGAGAGCCGCTGCGGACGCTGAATTCGCGCTCGACGTAGGCGAGTGAGGCCTGGACGCCATAGCGCTCGTAAGTAATGCCGATTTGCATGTCGCCGACTTCGACTTGATCCTGCACGGCGAACGAAGAGCCGCCGCCGCCAAACGCGTTGCGCACGCCCGGACGCCAGACCAGCGCTTCATCTTCCGATGCCGCGAACAGGTACCAGGAAGGTTCGGCAGACCGTTCGTCGTCACGCTCCATACCGCGCAGGCCGCGGCCCAGGCGCAATTCCGAAGCCCGGCTTTGCCGCTCGATATCGCCTTGATCATTGAATCCGATGCCGCCGCGCTGGGCGAACGAAACGTCGAGGCCGGATACCCCGGACGCGACGAATTGGAGTTCGTAGCGGCGCGTGGCGGTGTCATCGGCGCCGCTGGGCGATACCGGCGCGAGGCCGGCGAAGCGCGGCGCCTGGCCGTCGCTTAAGCTCAGCTGGAAGCGATTAGAGAAGACCTGCGACGGGTCGACGAGATTGACTCCGTCAACGGCATAGACGCTTGGCGCCACCGCATCTTGGGCGGTTGCAATATTGGCTGCGAAACTAACGAACCCGACCAACCCAACGACCACGAGCTTGCGTAAAAGCATCGCGATCTACCTCCCATAGTATGAGCATCACGTAAGTAAGGTTACTGAATCGCTAAGTTTTGTGCAGGGCAAACGCAGTCGAATTGCAGTGTGCAGGGGCGCGCAGGGGCGCCTAGCCTCAGGTTTGCCGCGCGTCCGGGTGATTTTCCGGCGTCAGCGTGCGCTGCATGACAACGACGTCGAGCCAGCGTCCGAACTTTTCGCCGACGTTCGCAAGCGTGCCGACATGACGAAAACCAAGCTTCTTGTGCAAGCCGATCGAGGCTGCGTTGTAGCTGTCGCCGATGAAGGCCAGCGCTTCACGCGCCCCGTCGCTGCGCAAGCTTGTTAGCAATTCGGCGAGTGCTACGGAGCCGGCGCCCTGACGCATGGTCGTCGGCGCGGCGTAGACCGACACCTCGAACGTCTTCGCGTACGCCGCGCGATCGCGGTACTGGACGGCGTAGGCAAAGGCCATCACGCGACTCATATCGCTTGGAGGCGAGGCCACCATATACGGCCAGCCGTGCTCGACGACGCTGCTCCACCGCGCTGTGATCTCCTCGATCGAGGGCGACTCGATCTCGAACGTGCCGGTGCCGGTGAGAACGTGGTGGGCGTAGATCAGCTGCACGAATTGCAGATCCTGCTGAAAGCAGGGGCGGGCGATCAGGGCGGGGTTCTTGGCGGCCACGTTCATCCGGTGACGCGGTTCGCACGTGCGGGTCAAGCGGCTGGCGCTTAACCGGCGATTACCGCTCCCGCCATCGTCGTCATTCACGCGATGCCAACCAGCTTGAATTAGGATCGTTTGCGAAATGGCGGGTTCTGCGGGCATCGGTCCGGCCCGGGCGCTGTGCCTTGGCCTGTTAGCGGCGGCGTTGGCCGCGTGCGCGTCTACGCCCGCGCCGATCTCGAGCGGCGGCCTTGCGCGTTCGGGCTCCGCCAATCGGCTGCCGTATTATGAAGGCGATGAGCCCCGCGTGGTCGACGACGCCGCGCATCTTCAGTGCGTGCCGTTCGCGCGCCAGGCTTCCGGCGTGCAGATCTTTGGCGACGCCAGCACGTGGTGGGCGCAGGCGGAGGGGCGCTATCCGCGCTCGAAGTCTCCGGCCTTTGGCTCGGTGTTCGTGATCCGGGGCTACAACAACGCCAGCCGTGGCCACGTCGCCGTTGTGACTCAAATCGATTCCAGCCGCCTCATCCGCGTCGATCACGCCAATTGGCTGAATGGCGGGGAGATCAGCACCGGAGTGCCGGTTCTTGACGTGTCGCCGAACAATGACTGGAGCGACGTGCGCGTCTGGCACATTCCCGGCGGGGAGTGGGGCGCAAGAGTCTATCGCGCAGACGGCTTCATTCATCCGTTCCAACTGCAAGCCGCGATGAGCTGAGGAACAGCCGCGTTAAGAAGTATTGATGGCGCAGACAGGTATAAGTTAACCTGTATTACCTCTGTTCTAGAACTACATCTAGTTTTCGCGTTGTTTGTTTACCATACAGAGCTCACCTTTCTAGAAGTTCAGCTGCTCATTTAGGTTTTTCTTAACCCCGTGCGGGCGTTTCTATGTCCCAGTTTGGGGCAAAAGCCCGCCTGGGCTCGATCAGGGCATGTTTGATTCCCGCGCGCTTCTCCTCGCAGCTGCGACGGCTGCCGGCTTTACCGGCCTGCCGTCCGACGCGGACGCACTGACGCCGCTCTCGCTCGATCTTGCGATCGATCCGACCGTCACCGAGGGTCCTTCCGAGCACGCCAGTCTGGCGCCGAGTGCTTTCGATCGCGCGCCCGACGAAGCATACGAGCCGATCGCACGCGTCACTAACAATCGCGCCCGCCTGCAATGTGTGCCCTTCGCCCGTCGCGAGTCCGGCGTCGAAATCTTTGGCAACGCCAATACTTGGTGGGACCAAGCTGTTGGCCGTTATCAAACCGCCGAAGAGCCGACAGAAGGCGCCGTCATGGTGCTGCATGGCTATCGCACCGACGCGCGCGGCCATGTCGCCGTCGTGAAAGAACAAGTGTCGCCGCGCCTTGTGATCGTTGACCACGCCAACTGGCTGAACGGCGGCGAGATTACCCGCGATGTGCCGGTGATGGACGTCTCCGCCGCCGGCGACTGGTCGGAAGTGCGTGTCTGGAATGTGCCTGGCCGTCACTGGGGCGGACGCACGTATCGCGTCCAGGGCTTTATCCTCAACATGCTGAGCGCGGCCGGGCGGACGCAGACGATCCAGGAAAGCGCCATGCGCCATGAATCTGGCGGCGACGCGATCCCCTTGGGCTAGTCGGCGCCGTCCACTGACTTCTGCCTCGCAAACTGAAAGCGAATACGCAGATGCAGCACGTGGTCGAAGCCCTGTTCAGCGCAATGCGGCGCGCTAGTGGCTCGCGCCACTGTTGGACGCAATCAACACAGGCGGAGCGAGCACGGCGTTGATGCCTTGGATGACGCCGTTCGAGGCATTGATGTCGGGCATAGCGACGAGCTGATCATTGATGCGCAGGCCATCGCGCCCGTCGATCGTGACCTGATAGCCGTTCGATGACTCAGGCCGCGCCACGCGCCCGCGCACGTTCGCACTCGTCAAGCGCGCCGGCACCACGTGATAGGCAAGCAGCGCCAGCAGCTCGTCGCGATTGACCGGTTGCATTAAGCGCTCGACTTCACGACGGTCCATTTGGCGAAAAGCGGCGTCGGTCGGCGCGAAGATCGTGAACGGCCCTTCGCCGCGCAGCGTGTCCTCGTAGCCAGCCGCTTCGACGGCAGCGAGGAACTGGGTGAACTGTCCCGTTGCCGCCGCCACATCCAGCACGTCACCCTCGGGATCTGGCGTCTCCGTCTCGGCGACGAGGAAGCGGTCGGCGTTCTGCGCGATCGCGGCTTGCGGGACGATCAAGCAAGCGGCGGCAAGAACGATGGCGCGGAGCGGACGTTGGAACATCATAGCGAGAGAACCCCGCCGGTCGCCTGCGGTTTCATGCCCATCGCACCCGGGGTGGCGCCGTGATGCAGCATCGGCGACAATGGCCTCCATGTCCGTCTGGTCCCGCATCGTTGAATTGGCTGCCCGTGCCTTTGATCCCGAGGCTGACCCGCCCGAGTTCTATGAGGAGTGCGCCCCACGCCCGAACGATGTTGGCTTCACGGCGGCCGTGATCGGTCTGGCGGCGAAGATGGCCAAAGCGGACGGCGTCACCACCGAAGCGGAGATGGCGGCGGCCGCCCAGGTCTTCCGCCCACCGCCAGGGGAGGAGGATAACTTCCGGCGCGCCTTTATGCTGGCTCAGCAGACCGTGCTAGGATTTGATTCCTATGCGAAACAGATAGGCCGCAAGTACCGCGCACGCCCCTGCCTGCTAGAGGACGTGCTGGATGGTCTCTTCCACATCGCCGGCGCGGACGGGGCGTTAACGTTGGCCGAACTGGACTATCTCCAGGATGTCGCGGCCCATTTCGGGTTTAGCGAACTGGAGTTCCGCCGCATCAAGGCGACCAATCTCGGCCCTGAAGCGGGCGATCCGTACGCCACCCTTGGCCTGCTGCCGGGCGCAGCGATGGACGAAGTACGCCACGCCTGGCGGCGAGTGGCGGCGGAGAACCATCCCGATCGCATGATCCAGCGGGGCGCGCCGCCGGAATTTGTCGAAATTGCCCGCGAGAAAACGGCGGCGATCAACGCCGCTTACGCAAGAATACGCGAGGAACTCAGCATCGACGCGAAATGAACACCGTGGCGTGTGGGCGGAACGCGCCGTAAGGGCGCCGCATTGATCGGTCAGGCTGGTTCTCCATATTGGACGAAAGGAGTTGTCCGCCCATGAATGCGAACGCCGCCGATTCCGGATCCGCCGCTCTCAGCGCGTTTGCGCGCGCGGCCGGTCTCGTTGCGCTGGCGATCGGGGCGGCGCTGGCGCTCGTCTTCGCGTTCGCCGCCGCGGTGATCGTGGGCGTCATGATCGCCGGCGCGGCGCTGGCCATGCGCCTTTGGCCAAGCCGCAAGGCGGCGGCGACTGGCCCCGTCGTCCTCGATGCCCATCGCACCCCGGCTGGTTGGGTCGTCGAAACGGAAGCCAAGCGGAAGTAACGCGTCTATACTCGACGCGTGACTCACTACATCGAACGTCCATCGCCCAATTTTGACGCGCGCACGCGTCCGATCGACCTGATCGTCTTGCACTATACCGGCATGCAGGACGCCGAGATCGCGCTCGCGCGCCTTACCGATCCGGCACCGGCTGCGGGCAGCTATCCCGGGCCATGGCAAAGCGAGGATATCGCATCAGACGCGCCGCTCTCTCGCGTCAGCGCGCACTACGTCGTCGACGAAACAGGCCAGATCTACGCGCTCGTTCCCGAAGAGCATCGCGCCTGGCACGCTGGCGCTTCAAGCTGGGAAGGCGAAGGCGATGTCAACGGCCGCTCGATCGGCGTCGAGATCGTCAATGGCGGTCACGACTTTGGCTTGCCGGCGTTTCCTGACACGCAGATCGGCGGCGTCATCATTCTGCTGAAGGAGATCTTCTCACGCTGGCCGCAGCTCAACGCCGAGCGTGTCGTCGCCCATTCCGACATTGCGCCGGAACGCAAAGCCGATCCCGGCGAGAAGTTTCCGTGGAAACGCCTGGCCGAAGCCGGCGTTTCGATCTGGCCGCAGCACGTTGCCACCCAGCTCGGCACAGATGATCCGGTTTCCGATGTGCAGCAGCATTTGGCGAATATCGGGTACAGCGTGAAGCAGACTGGCTATATGGACGAGACCACCAGGGCCGCACTTGTCGCGTTCCAACGCCGCTTTCGCCCGTCGGATATCGGCGGCGCCATTGATGACGAGACGCGCTACTTGCTCATCGCGCTGTCGCGTTTGAAATAGCTCTCGATTCGTCGCGCGTCCGGCGCTGGCGGTCGTATTCGCGCTGCCCGGCCTTATCCGCACCGCTAGTGTTGGCGGCATGAAGGTCATCGTACGGATCGTCGCGAGCTTCGCGATGGCGTCGGTTGTGCTTGCGCTGCCGCAAGCTGCGCGCTCGGAGCAGGGCGTCGACTCCCGTGAGATCGCGAGGCCCGCCGATGTTGAAGCTTGGCCGACAGTGGGAACGACGTTGCGGCTCGATCGTACCGATCACGCGACGCCATGGCAGATGCGCCAAGTGTTCATGGCCCCCGGCGACTACGCGCGCTTTCTTGAGACGCGCGAGTTTTCAGACGGCACCACATTCGCGGTGCTCTTCTATCCGGTTGCACGCGACGATTCTCACTCGCCGCCGCTTTATTATGCGCAACGCGAGCAAGCGTTCGTGATGGAGGTGATCGATCGCGGGCACCCGGACGGAAGACGATTCTATACTTTCACACCCGGCGCGGAGCGCGCCGTCCCTCTGCCGGCAGGCAACGAATGCGCTGTGTGCCATAACGCGCGCGGCAGCTTTGGTGGCACGTTTGCGCGGATGTATCCTGCACTGGCGCGTCACCTGGAAGAACCGGTGACGCAATAGACTATCGCCGGCGCGGCGCAGCCCCTATATCCGCAACGCCAGTCGGCCGGACGGCCGCGGGCGCGCAAGCGTTCGAGGAAAGTCCGGGCTCCACGCGGATACGGCGGCGGGTAACGCCCGCCGAGAGTGATCTTAGGGATAGCGCCACAGAGAACAGTCTGCCGAAAGCGTCTTGGTCTTTAAGACTATGGACGCAGGCGATGGTGAAACGGTGGGGTAAGAGCCCACCGCCGCGACCGTAAGGAAGCGGGCACGGCAAGCCCCGCCGGGAGCAAGACCGAATAGGAGCATGCGTCCTCCGAAGCCTTGGCGAAGGAGGACAGGCCCGTCCGCGGGTTGTGCTCGGGTTGGTCGCGAGAACCGTGCGGCGACGCACGGTCCAGAGGAATGGTCGTCACCCTTCGAAGCCTCGGCGAAGGAGGGGACAGAACCCGGCTTACAGGCCGACTGGCAT
>JBQTJK010000218.1:0-7392 GCA_052387215.1 Caulobacteraceae bacterium | reverse complement strand
AACGCGTAGCCGAAGCGCTGCATGAAGCTCGCGCGCGTTCCGGCATCGATCCAGGTTGGGATCGGACGGCGCTGTTTGATGAAGAAGGCGCGGATGTCGTCGAAGCCGTGGATCTGGTCGGCGTGGTCGTGGCTAATCAGCACGGCGTCGAGGTGCGACGGGCGCGCCACCGCCAGCTGCTGGCGCAGCTCCGGCGGCGTGTCGATCAGCACCGTGGTCGCCTCTTCCGGCCTGCCCGCCTCACCCGACCACTTCTGGAGCAACAGCCCGCAGCGCGTGCGCCGGTTCTTCGGCTCGCTCGGATCGCATTGGCCCCAGTCGCCAGTGGCGCGCGGCACGCCGCCGGACGATCCGCAGCCGAGCACGGTGACGCGCAGCGTGCCGCTCATTGCTTCACGCGCGGAATGGTTGGGAAGAGGCGGTGGAAGTTATCAGCGAGCAGGGCGCTGCACTCGGTTTCCGACAAGGCTCGCAGCTCAGCGAACGCGCGCTGAACATCGGCCACATGCATCGGCTCGCAGCGTCGGCCGCGGTGCGGGACAGGGGCCAGATAGGGGCAATCGGTCTCCACGATGACGCGATCTAAGGGCACTTCCCTGGCGATGTCGCGCACATCGTTTGCGTTCTTGAATGTGATGATGCCGGAGAACGAAAAATAAGCGCCAAGTTTGAGTGCGCGGCGGGCCAGTTCGGGGCCTGCAGTGTAGCAGTGCATCAGGATGCGAAGAGGGCCCTTCCCCGCCGCCTCCTCCAGCAGCTCCGCTATGGCGGCATCCGCTTCCCGCGTGTGGATGATCAACGTCTTGCCGAGCGCGTGCGCCGCCTTCGCGTGGGCGCGAAAAACCACGACCTGATCCTCGAAGGGGCTATGCCTGTAGTGCTGATCGAGGCCCGTTTCCCCTACCCCAACCACCTTCTCGTGGCGGCCCAGTTCGATGAGCCGCTCGGCGGTCAGCTCGAGATGATCCTTCGCATAATGCGGATGCGCGCCGACGCTGGCGTAGATGTCGTCGTGCGCTTCCGCGATGGCGATGACCTGGTCGAAGTTCTCGATCTTGTCGCAGATGGTGAGCATGCGCGCCACCCCGGCATCGCGGGCGCGCGTGATGACCTGTTCACGGTCTGCATCAAATGCGTGGTGGTGCAGGTTCACATGGCTGTCGATCAGGAGCGTCACCGCCGCGCTGCTCCAGCGCGATCAAGCAGGCCCGCGGCGCGCGCGAGCGCGTGGCGCGGATCCATGTCGAGCCCCTCGGCTTCGCCGCGCAGCGTCTCGATCGCTGACCAGGCTTCCGCCCACTGCTCACCGCCCTGCTCTACGCCTGCGGCGCGCGTCCATTCGCCAGCCAATTCGAGCACGCCCGCGAGTTTCTCAAACGGCTCGCCGCTCATCTTGTCATAAAGCCCGCCCAGCAGCAGCGCGGATTCACCGCGCGCGATTTGCGCTTGTGCTCGCTGCGGATCGGCGCCGGCCGTATCCACGCCCTGCGCCTTGAGCGCAATGGCGCGGCCGGGGCGGCCCTTCGCCAACGCGACAACGCCAACGTCCGCGCCGCTGGCCTGGCGCACTTGGTCGTCGCTCAGCGAGCGCAGCGCCAGGCGGCGGCAGCGCGATCGGATCGTCGGCAGGATCGCGCCGGGCGCGTGACATACCAACAGCAGGATCGAGCGTGACGGCGGCTCTTCGAGCGTCTTCAGAATCGCGTTGGCGGCGTTGCGATTGAGATCGTCGACGGCATCGACAATCGCCACGCGCATGCCGCCTTCGGACGGCGCCAGCGAAAAGAAATGACCAAGCGCGCGCGCGTCATCGACCGCTATCTCACGCCGCGGCCTGCCGCGCTCGTTCAAGCCGCGGCGCAGCACGAACATATCTGGATGCGACATCGCCGCCACACGGCGCGACACCGGATCCTCCGGCCCGACATCGAACGGCCGCGGTCCGACGTGCTTTGCCCCCAGCGCCGCGCGCGCGACCCTATACGCGAGCGTGGCCTTGCCTACACCCTTTGGCCCAGCAAGCAGCCAGGCGTGATGCATGCGCCCGCCGCGCAGCCCCTCGGCAAACGCCGCTTCCTCGGCCTCATGGCCAACGAACGTAAACGTCTCGCGCGGATGCGGGGCGCCTGGTTCCTTGTCGAGTTCGGGGGCAGGCTTTTCGGCCTTCATGGACCCTATCAAGGGCCGGAGACGCTCAAGCGCAAGCCTTCCCAGGCGCGCGCAAACCAGTTGGCGCGGCCGACGCGGCGTCCTGCGGCCAGCGGAAATTCCTGGGTTGGGAAGTTTGGCCCCTCGATCACGAGCCGAGCCACGACATCGCCTTCGGCGATCGGCGCGCGCAGCGGACCCTCATAGACGATGTGCGCTGTCAGGCCTTCTTGCACGCCGCGCGATCCGCCGATGGTGATATCGCGTTGCGCCACGAGCGGTACCGTACGGCGGCCGCCCAAGCGCACCTGCGCTTCACCTACCTGCTCGCCCGCTCTGGCCACTTGCGTGATGCTGTAGTCGTTGAATGCTGCGCGCATCAGCCGTTGCGCTTCGCTGTTGCGCGCGGCCATCGTCGGCAGGCCATTGAAGACGATGATGCGCCGCTGGCCGTTGAGCACAGCCGAGCCGATCAGGCCGTAGCCGGAATCATCCGTGTGGCCGGTCTTCACGCCGTCAGCGCCGGCGAACGTCCCGAGCAGCGGATTGCGGTTCTGTTGGGTGTGGTTGTTGAAGGTGAATTCGCGGCGCGAATAGACCGGGTAGAACTCTGGAAATGTCACAATGATGTGCCGCGCCAGCCGGGCGAGATCGGCGGAGCTGATGCGCTGCTCCGGATCATCGACGCCAGTGACATTGCGGAAGCGGGCGGAGTGCAGGCCGAGTTCTTCGGCGCGGCGGTTCATCAAGGCGACAAACGCCTCCTCCGATCCCGCGATCCCCTCGGCTAGGACGACGCAGGCATCGTTGGCAGAGACGACCACCGCGCCTTGGATCAGGTCTCGCACCGTCACCTCCGCGTCGATCGGCAGGAACATGTGCGAGCCAGTCGACATCGCGCCATGCTCGCGCCACGCGTACTCGCTCACGCGGAAGCGGGTGTCGTACGTGATCTGGCGTGCGCGCAGCTGCTCCAGCACGATCAGCACCGTCATCAGCTTCGCCATCGAAGCCGGCGGGATCGGCGCTTCGCAGCCCTCGCAGCGCAAGATCGCGCCCGACGCGCCGTCCATGATGGTGATGTGCTGGGCCACGGCGGGCGGTGGAGGCGGCGCAGGCGCACGCCGCGAGCGGCGGCGCTGTGCGTCGGCGTCGGTCGCGAGCGCAACCAACAACAATGCGGCCAGAGCGAAAGCGCCGAGTTTGCGCTGCAAGGTCATCCCATCCGCCGAATCGTAAGCGCGCCTGCGCGGTTCATATGAAGCAGACCGGCGCGGCGCTTTCACGTCAACAAACCGGCGCCTAATGTCCCGGACTTGAAATTCGACCCACGCATGGGATCGTCTGGTCAGTCGAATTTCAAGTCCAAAGAGACATTAGATTCACGGTCTACTAGTGCGGCGCCGGATTTGAAATTCGCTCACCGCCAGCCATCGATCGAAGGCGAATTTCCGCCGCACTAGCGGGCGGCGATGACGCTATCGGCGTAGCCCAGGGAACCCAACGTGCGGCGCGCCGCATCAGCCTCCTCGCGCGTTGCCCACGGCCCGACCCGGACCCGGAACAATTCGTCGCCGGAGTTGGCTACACGCACGTCCACGACGACGGGCCCTGCGGCCGCGACCGCATCCCGCACGCGTTGGGCATTCCCAGGATCGGAATAGGCCCCGACCTGAACGAAATAGCCGCCGGCGGCCAAAGCTGGCGCTGGCCTAAACACCGGCCGTTCTGGCGCCGCGGCGCCGGCGAGTTCGGTGTTCTCCACAGGCGGGGGAAGCAGGGAGCGAGGCCCCTCCTCGGTCTGGGTGGGAGCGGGCGCGGCAGGCACATGCATGGAGGCGGGGGCAGGCGCGCCGTCGGCGTTAACGCGGCGCGGAGCAGGGCCCAGATAACGGACGTGAACCCGCGCGTGGCCGGCTTGTTCGAAATCGAGCGCCTGCGCTGCGGCGCGCGACAAGTCGATCAGGCGCTCGCCCACGAACGGCCCACGATCGTTCACCCGCACGATCACTTCGCGGCCGTTTTCCAGATTGGTGACTTGCACCAGGCTCGGGATCGGCAGCGTCGGATGCGCGGCAGTGAGCGCATCTTGATCGAAGGTCTCCCCGCTCGCCGTGCGCTGGCCATGAAACTGCGAGCCGTACCAGGAGGCCATGCCGGTTTGCGCGTACCCGGGCTCTGGCGTCGGCACGTACCAGCGACCGTTCGCTTCATAGGGCGGCCCGACGCGCTCTCGCTCCAGCCACGGCAGAGCCCCCTGCTCGCCTGTCGCGGCAGGTTGCGTCTGCGGCGCAGGCTCCTCTTGCTGCGCCTGGGCCAACACGAGCGGGCCCGCCGTTTCCTCTTCCTCTTCGCGTTCGACGGCTGGCTGCTCGATCACAACCGGTTGTGAACGCCGTGCATCGGGCCGGCGCAGATCGATCACCGCGCCGCGGCGTTCGCTGCGTTGGCGCGAACCATAACCATAGGAGTTTTCGCCGCCGCCGGAGAGGCCGCTCGCGCCGAGCGATGCTGTCTCAGCGACGGCACCCTGCCCCGCGTACGTGATCGGAGCGCGCTGCGCGGAAGCGCTGGCGGCGAACGCCATCAGGCCAAGGCAAGAAGCCACGAGGGCGCGCGGCGAACGGCGAAGCATCAAGGACCCCAACGCATATGAATGCGACGCGCCGTTCTACAGGAGCGGGGCTTTAGACCGCGTAAGGTTTTATCCTTTTTTCAGCTTCATCAATAACACCCACTAACCTTGGCGCCCTTGTAGAGTGCGCTTCTGTTGCGCACGGTGCTCGCCGCTCATGGTGGAGTTTGCATGAACGAAGTCTTGGAGTTTCCACTGCGGGCAATCGCGATAGGCGTCGGCGCCACAATCATTCTCGATCTGTGGTCGCTCCTGCTGAGGCGTTTCGGCGTCACGACCACCAATTGGGGCATGGTCGGTCGCTGGCTTGGGCACTTCCGCGCTGGCCGCTTTACGCATGACAACATGGCGGCGGCGGCGCCAGTCCGAGGTGAGCACGTTATCGGTTGGACTGCGCACTACGTGATCGGCGTCCTCTATGCGTCCGCGCTGTTGGTTATCGTTGGGCTGGGCTGGGCGCATCAACCCACATTGCTTCCTGCGTTGATCTTCGGCTGGGCCACTATCGTCGCGCCGATGTTCATCATGCAGCCCGGCATGGGCGCCGGCGTGGCCGCGTCGAAGACGCCGAACCCGAACGTCGCGCGCTTGAAGACATTGCTGGCGCATAGCGTGTTCGGACTTGGCCTCTACGTAGCGGCTGTTCTTACTTCGCTGCTGGCCTGACGGCGGAGGGAGTGGGATTCGAACCCACGGTGGGCTTGCACCCACGCCGGTTTTCAAGACCGGTGCCTTAAACCACTCGGCCATCCCTCCGGACCGGTGGCCGGTAACAGCGCGCACGCAGCTCCGCAAGCGCTAGAGAGCCTGCGCCTACCAGCGGAACGGCGTTCTGAGCGAAATCCGGACGTCCGGCGCTTCTTCGGTGACGCCGAAATCGACGCTGGTGGCGATAGTCAGCTGCTCGGTGGCGCGGAACGAGAGGCCGAGCTGCATCGTGCCGACATGCAGTTCCGGCGATTCCTGGGTCATCATCGCGCCGTTGGCGTCGCTCAGCTCGGTCTCGGTCGGCAGCACATAGGAATGCGAGTAGCCGATCGAATAGGAAAAGCGCGGGTTCATCGCAAAGCCGAAGCCGAAGCCAAAGCCGATGGAGTCACCCGGATCGACATGGCCGACGTTG
Source organism: Caulobacteraceae bacterium (assembly GCA_052387215.1). GTDB lineage: Bacteria > Pseudomonadota > Alphaproteobacteria > Caulobacterales > Aquidulcibacteraceae > Vitreimonas. The sequence goes on along the minus strand of JBQTJK010000218.1, from coordinate 1,486 downwards.
GCCTGGCCAAACGTGCGGTCGATGTCGCGGCCGATGTTGTTCAGATAGCTGACATTGGCGAACAGCACCGCGGGATCGGTAGGATAAAGCACCGAGAGGCCGCCCTGCACGCCCCAGAAGCCCGAGCCGGTTGCAAGCTCGGTGGCCACGCCCTGCGCGTCGCGCTCAACATCGAAGGGCCCTAACCCCGTATCCGACTTCACGCGTGCGCTGGCGACGAAGATCGGCGCGCCGTTGCGGCCGCGGTTGAGCTGGTAACGCGCCGAGAACTCGGCGTCGCCGATGTCGGCGCCGTCGAGTTCGTAAGTGCGCATGGTCGTCGAACTGCCTTGCGCGAGGGTGGTCACGCGATCGTGCCGGTACATGAACGGCACGCGGCCTTCGACTTCCAGCCGATCCGTCACTGCGTAACGAACGGCAACGGATGCCGCGACGGTGTCGCGCGCGGTATCGTTGGCCTCGATCAAGCCGATGTTAATGCCGGTTGTCACCGCGACGCCGCGGAAGATGAAACGGTCTCCGGAGCTGCGCGAATATTCGATGGACGGCTCGATCACGAGACGCCCGCGGCCCAGAAGGGCGTTCTGCCCTTCCGGAAGCGCTTCGACCGTCGAGACTTGCGTCTGTTCGGGCGGCGCTTCGCCGACCGGGCCCTCGGGCGCGGCGGCTGGCGTTGCTTCAGGCGGCGCGCTGCCGCTTTCTGTCTGCGTTAGGGTAGGTATGGGCCGGCGATTGAGCCTGATTGGCTCATCCGTCGCCAATTCGGTGTATCTCAGGCCGGTATTTGGAGCGCCTGCGCCGCGGATCTCGCCAAGATCCGCTTCGTTGACTCCCGTTAGGGACTCGATTTCGCGCCGTTGCCGTTCAATCAGCGACTGTTGCTCCGATAATTGTCGCTGTTGCTCGCGCAATTGGCGCTCTTGTTGGTTGAGACGCTGCTCTTGCCTCTCGATCAGCTCGAGCACGTGCGAGAGTTCGTCCTCCTCCAGCCCACGCGCATGCGCTTGTCCGCTCCAGATCAAAGCGCACGCAGCGATCGCACACGCGGCCATGGCGGCCGCGCGACGACGAACCGTCCGCTTCATTCCGGCACGAGGCATCACCAGACCCACGTTGGAGAGCTGCTCATCGGCGCCCCCTCTGCACGAATTATTCCGAGCAACTTACCTGAGAGGTGATGAAAAACGGTGAACGCGCGCGTTCTTCTGGCGCATATGAGTGACACACACTCACGCACTACTGAGCGACAACTTGCCCAACTCTTGAGTTATGAGTGTGTGTCACTCATTTACGCGCACCCCTCCCCCGCTCATCGCAACACACTGCGACGCGCGAGGTGAGAGGCCGGCCTAACGCAATGCGTTTACGAAGCTTGCTTCCGTCTTGGCGGTGATCTCATCGAGCGTGACGCCGTCGGCGAGTTCGATGAGCTTCATCGGCTTAGAACCATGCTTGTCGATCTCGAACACGCCGAGATCGGTTATCA
>JBQTJK010000217.1:0-13333 GCA_052387215.1 Caulobacteraceae bacterium | reverse complement strand
GCGCCCATTCGACCGCAACGGCAAAGCCCACAAGCGCCGCGCCGTTCTCGGTGCCAGGCCGGCGGCCGCGTTCCTGACCGCCGCCGAAGCGCGTCGTCACGAACGGCGCGCCGGGCGCGAGCACGAGCGCGCCCGCGCCAGGCGGGCCGCCGAGCTTGTGGCTGGAGACCACGAGATAGGTCGCGTCGAGATCGGCGATGCTGACCGGAATGCGCCCGAACGCTTGCGCAGCGTCCACCAGCAATAGGGCGCCATGCTCGCGGCAAAGCCCGGCCACCTTCCTAATTGGCTGAATCACGCCCGTCTCGTTGTTGGCCAGTTGCACCGCAACGAGCGCCGGCTTTGGCGCCATGTCCAGCAGCGCGTCCAGCGAGGTAAGGTCAATCAAGCCGTTGGCGCCCACGGGCGCAACGTGCTCTGATTGCGACGCGCGCCGCGCGTGTTCGAAAACGGCGTCGTGCTCAGTTGCGGAAATGATGAGTGAGGCCGAGCCCGCGCTCGCGAGGGCCAAATGCAGCGCTTCGGTTGCGCCTGAAGTGAACACCACGTTCTCCGCGCTCGCGTCGAGCGCCGCGGCGATCCCTTCGCGTGCGTCCTCAATCATCGCGCGCATGCGCCGGCCGACGCCATGCACCGACGACGCATTGCCGCCCGCTGCCAGCGCGCGCGACATCGCCACGGCCGCTTCCGCCCGGATCGGCGCGCCGGCGTTGTAGTCGCAATAGACGAACGTCCTAGTCATAAAGTCTATTCCGCGGCAACGCGCGCGCCGCCGTCGAAGCGCTGCTCCAGCACGTCGGCGAGCGAAACCGAAGCCAAGAACACCTGGATGCGGTCGCCCATCTCCTGCCAGAGCCCATGCGCGATGCAGCGGCCGCTGCGGCCGATGCAGCTCTTCATCGAGCCCTCCTCACAGCGCGTCGCTTTGATGGGTTCGTTCACCGCGGCGATGATTTCCGCGATTGTCACCACGTCGGCGCCGCGGGCGAGGCGATAACCGCCGCCCGGGCCGCGCACGCCGGAGACCAATCCGGCGCGGCGCATCTTTGCGAACAGCTGTTCGAGGTAGGAGAGCGAAATCTCTTGGCGGCGCGCCACTTCCTGCAGCGGCACTGCCCGCTCGGCGCCGCCGTGCAGCGCCAGATCCGCCATCGCCATCACCGCATAGCGGCCTTTCGACGTTAAACGCATACCTGTCCCTTCCCGCGCCCTCGCACGCCCCCAAATTGATGTGCTAGAAGCCGCCCCCTTCGGGGCCGGGCTTCATTAGCCTCAGCTAAGATACCCGAGTGTTTTGGTCAAGAATAAGCCGCCCCAAAGTTCCTGAGGCGGTCGGGGTCGGAAAACGAATGCCGGAAGTGATTTTCCCAGGCGCCGCCGGGCGTGTGGAGGGCCGTTACCAGGAGCCGCCAAAGGAAGGAGCGCCGATCGCTCTCATCCTCCACGGGCACCCGCGGGCGGGCGGCTCCATGCAGGACCGGGTTACCGTGCAGCTCTACAAGCTGTTCGCGGAAAAGGGCTTCGGCGTGTTGCGCTTCAATTTCCGCGGCATCGGCCGCTCGCAAGGGGTGTTCGACAACGGCATGGGTGAACTCTCCGACGCCGCGTCGGCCCTCGATTATCTGCAGGCGATGAACCCGAACGCAGAGCAGTGCTGGGTAGGCGGCTATTCGTTCGGCGCGTGGATTGGTTTGCAGCTGCTGATGCGCCGCCCGGAGATCGATGGGTTTATCGCGGTCGCGCCGCCGGCGAACCACTACGATCTTTCGTTCCTCGCGCCATGCCCGGCGTCAGGCGTGATCATCTACGGCACGCGCGACAGTGTTACGACGGCGCAGGACATGGAACGCGTGATCGGGCGCATCCGCACGCAGAAGAATATCAAGGTCGACGGCGCTTCGGTCGAAGGCGCGGACCACTTCTTCCGTGGCCGTGATCCAGGCGAGGATCATCTGGCGGAGGTGGAGGTGCATGCGCGGACGTACCTCGAGCGGCGCCTCGCAGCGCCCCCGCGACCGCCGACATCTAAACGCTAATTACTCGCCGCCGCCGCGAAGGAACGCAGGCTTCGGGCCATCCGAAAAGCCCTCACGGCTGCCGGAGTCGCGGTCTTCGCGAGGTTGGCGTTCGCGGCGCGGTTCGCGCGGCTCACGGGCTTCACGCGGCTCGCCGCCTTCGCTGCGTTCGTGACGCTGCTCATCGCCCTCACGCGCTTCGTAGCCGCCCTCGCGCTCGCCTTCGGGGCGGAAGCGGTTACGGTTGCGGCCGCGACGGCGCCGGCCGCCTTCCTCGCCACGGTCGCCGCCGTCTCGCTGGCGATCGCCTTGCTGCGGATATTCGACGTCGGGCTGCTCGTCGCCATCAGTGCGTGCTTCGACTTCCTCGCCGCCCTGAGCTTCCGGCCCACCCTCGTCCTCGCCTTCGAAGTCACCGCCCTCGCTGAAGCTCTGCTGCGGCTGCACCGGCATTGCCGGCTGCATCGAGCGCACGAGGCGGAAATAGTGGTCGGCGTGCTGGAGGTAGTTCTCGCTCAACACACGATCGCCCGAGCTGGCAGCATCGCGGGCGAGCTGCAGGTACCGTTCGTAAACGTGTGCCGCCGGCCCGCGGACCTTGATGTCTGGACCATTGCTTTCAAGCGTGCGGTTGGGGTGGTGGCCGCCTTGGCTTGGATGATGACCGCCGCCCGGCTTACGGCCGCGGCCCCGCTGACGCTTCATTGGAAGTTCACCATTGTGTTTATGGTCCATCTCCGGCGACGCGCGTGGCCAAGGGCCAGCCGCGGAATGCGCCTCGTTTCTAAAAAGCCCGTTCGTGCTGTTCGGGCCGTGCCAGCAGCGCCAAACGCTGCAAATCTAAACCTCTTACTGAGGGAGCCGCCGGCGGCGTCCTGACGCCCGCCTGCCTTATGAACCAATGGACGAAACCCCCTGCGCCATCGATTCCGGCTCCGAACTTAGTGCTTCGCCGGGTCCGATCCAAGGGCTTTTTCCAGGCACCGGAATCATGCCGCATGCCCAACAACAACGCGGGGAATGCCGGACAGGTCCCGCCGCGGTTCCGTTGTGGACAGCCCAGCGGCTTCGGCCATGGCCGTCACGCTTTCGGCTTGGCCAAAGCCGACTTCAAGGGCAAATGCGCCACCCGCGGTCAACAAACGCGGTAGAGCATCAGCGATGCTGCGGTAAGCCGAGAGGCCGTCAGGGCCGCCGTCGAGCGCGAGGCGGGGCTCGAACTTCGCAACTTCAGGCGCGAGGCCGTCGATTTCCGCAGTCGGGATATAGGGCGGATTGGAGACGACCAAGTCGAACCGCTCGTCGATGCCGTCCGCCCAATGACCCCGGTGAATCCCCAACCGATCGGCGACGCCAAGTTCTGTTGCATTGGCGCGCAAGACGTCGAGCGCGGGCTCGCTGATGTCGACGGCGACACCTGTCGCATTGGGGCGTTCCTTCAGCAGCGCAAGAACGATCGCGCCCGAGCCAGCGCCGAGATCCAAGATGCGATGCGGCGCATCCGGCGGCAGTAATTCCTGCAGCCCGGCTTCGACGACGAACTCCGTTTCTGGGCGCGGCGTAAGCACGTTCGGGTTCACGGCGAGATCGAGCGTCCAGAAGTGTTTGCGGCCGACAATATGGCTCACCGGCTCGCGCGCTTCCCGGCGTCGGGTCAGAGCATTGACCGCGCTCACCTGCATTTCGGTGACTGACCGCCGCGGATCGGTGACGATCTCCAACCGCGAAACGCCTGCGCCGGCTTCCAGCAGCAGCCGCGCGTCCAACACCGGCGTATCGACGCCTGCTGCCTCCAAGCGCTTGCGCACGTCGGTCCAAAGCGAGACCAGCGTCACGCTCACTCGTCCTGTTCCAGCGCGGCAAGTTTCTGCGCCTGCTCTTCAGCAGCCAACGCGTCGAGGATCGGTTCAAGGCCGGGACCGTGCAGCACCTCCGGCAGATTGTAGACCGTGAGGTTGATCCGATGATCCGTCACGCGGCCTTGCGGGAAGTTATAGGTGCGGATGCGCTCGCTGCGATCGCCCGAGCCCACTTGGCCTCTTCGCTCTGCGGCGCGTTCGGCGGCGATACGTTCGCGCTCGGCCTCGTAGAGCTTCGCCTTCAACACTTTCATCGCATTGGCGCGGTTCTGATGCTGCGACTTTTCCTGGGCGACGACGACGATGCCTGTCGGCAGGTGCGTGATGCGCACCGCAGAGTCTGTCTTATTAACGTGCTGGCCGCCCGCACCCGAGGCGCGCATCGTGTCAATGCGGATGTCTTTGTCGTCGATGACGATGTCTACTTCGCCCTCCGGCTGCGGCAGCACCGCCACCGTGGCCGCTGATGTGTGGATGCGTCCGCCGGCCTCCGTTTCCGGCACACGCTGAACTCGATGCACGCCGCTCTCGAACTTCAATCGGCCAAAGACGCCGTTGCCGGTGACGCTCGCGACCGCTTCCTTCACGCCCCCAAGACCAGTGTCGGAAAGACTCTCCAAATCAAACTTCCACCGTCGCAGGCCGGCATAGCGCTGGTACATGCGCAATAAGTCCCCGGCGAACAGGGCCGCCTCGTCGCCGCCCGTTCCGGCGCGGATTTCGAGAATGGCGGATGCACTCTCGTCCTTGTCCTTGGGCGCAAGCAGCGCCAACGCCGCTTGTTCAAGCGACGGCAGGCGCTCTCTAAGGTCGCTCAATTCTCCCTCGGCCAGCGCCGCCATCTCCACGTCGCCGTCCTTGAGCATGGCTTCGAGATTGGCCCTTTCTGCACGCGCGGCGCGCACAGCCGCAACCGCATCCACGAGCGGCTTCAGCTCCGCATGCTCTTGGCCAAGCTTGACGATTTCGGCGCCGTCGTTCGCGGCCGCGAGGCGCGCTTCCACGCGTTCGAACCGATCGACGGCCTGGGAGAGGCGCCGTTCCAGTCTGTCATAGGCGGACATGAGCTACATGACTTCGGAAAAGATCTCGGGTTCCACTTCCGAGACCTGCGGTTCGGCGAACGCAATCTCGTCGACCGCACGTCGCGCATAAGGCACGATGACTTCCACCGCGCGTCCGTTGGCGCCCTCGATGTGGAAGCACAGCGCCGCGGCGTCATCTGCACGCGAGCGTCCGTCGAACACGAGGCCAGCGGCGATCAAACCGTTTTCCTGCTCGTCCTGGCGAAAGCCGGCGATCAACCCAGAGATATGGTCCTGCGGCGCCGAGCGATCGATCGGCAGATCGACGTTGGTGTGAATCTGCTCACCGGTCTTGCGAATGCCCGCCCCAAACGGGGCGAATGAGCCGCCCTCCTTGAGCGCACGATGCGCGGTATCGAACAGATACTCGTAGGTGTCCTGCAGGTGATGCTGCAGCATCGCTCAGCCCTTCGCTTCGCGCAGTTCCCGGGCGCGATCCTCAACCAGGCTAACGATATGGTCAATCATGGCGGCATTGTCGACCTTGTGGTCCGGTTCGCCCGCCACATACATCATGCCAGCGCCCTTTCCGCCGCCGGTGAAGCCAAGATCGGTCATTAGCGCTTCGCCGGGGCCGTTGACCACGCAACCGATGATCGAAAGCGTGATCGGCTCGGCGATGTGAGCGAGGCGAGCTTCCAGTTCATCGACCGTCGCGATGACGTTGAAGCCCTGCCGCGCGCACGAGGGGCATGCGATAATGGTGACCCCGCGTTGTCGCAGCCCCATCGCCTTCAGAAGATCGTGACCGACCTTGATCTCCTCGACCGGATCCGCCGCAAGCGAAACGCGGATCGTGTCGCCGATACCCGCCCACAGGAGCGAGCCCATTGCGATCGCAGACTTCACGGTGCCCGTTCGCAGGGCGCCCGCCTCAGTGACGCCGAGATGCAGCGGTGCGTCGGTGGCTTCGGCGAGCGCTTGATATGCCGCCGCCGTCAGAAAGACATCCGACGCCTTCACGCTGATCTTGTATTCACGGAAATCGTGCTCCTCGAGCAGCGCGGCGTGATAGAGCGCGCTTTCCACCATCGCGTCGGGGCACGGTTCGCCGTACTTCTCCAATAGATGATGCTCGAGAGACCCGGCGTTAACACCAATGCGGATCGAACAGCCGTGATCCTTCGCCGCCTGAATCACTTCCTTCACGCGCTGCGCGTTGCCAATGTTGCCAGGGTTGATCCTCAAGCACGCCGCACCCGCCGCTGCCGCTTCGATGGCGCGGCGGTAGTGGAAGTGAATATCGGCGACGAGCGGGACGTTCGCCTCGCGCGCGATCTGCGCGAAGGCCGCCGTGGAGTCTTCATCCGGGCAAGAGACCCGCACGATGTCGGCGCCAGCCTCCTCCAACTGCCTGATCTGATTGATCGTCGCGGCTGCGTCGGCGGTCGGCGTGTTCGTCATGGACTGCACGGCGATCGGCGCGTCGCCGCCGACCTCGACCGAGCCCACGCGAATTTTGCGGGACGGTCGGCGCTCGATCCGGCGCCAGGGCCGGAGGTGGTGCAGGTCGGCGGCGGCGCCGTCCATGACGTTTCCTTTCAGGCCGGAGATAGCGCGCCCGAACGTCCGCTAACAGCCCTCAGACCTGCGCCTCAGCTGCGGGGCGAGACCGCCTCGGCTTGCGTCAGCGGCTGGATCTCATCGATCGAGCGGCCCAGCACCGGCATGCCCGCGGTGCCCAGGAGACCGGCAGTGACGCCATTCACATAAAGCTCGAAGGCGCCGCCATCGCGGGCGTGCAAGGTCCAGCCGGGGCTAGGGTCGGGGCGGTAAACGTCGCCTGCCTGCAGAGTGCGGGACAAGAACACGGTGCCATCCGGGCCGCGTGTCTCCAGCCAGGCGTCCGACAACGCCCGAATTTCGACCACGCGCCTTTGAGCTGAGTTGGTGGAGACCTGCGCGGCGCCGCCAATGGTCCCGGCAACCGGCGCGGCAACCTGTTCGCCCTCGGGACCACGCTGCGAATCGAGCGCGCGCCAGCCGACGAAGCTTGCGGCGATCACGACCAGAATGGCCGCAGCCGCCCAGGGTGGCCGTTGGCGCGGCTTTGAGGTCGGATTGCGGATCGGCTTGGTCACGTCTTCCCGCGTCAGGGCGCATTCGTCCTGAAACTGGTCGACGATCGCTTTCTCCTCGATGCCCAGCTCGCGCGCGTACGATCGCAGGAAGGCCAACGCATAAGCTTTGCCCGGGAGCAGCTTGACGTTCATCTCCTCGAGCGCCGCGAGAAATTCCTTCCGGACGCGAATGCGGTCGGCGACCTCCTCAAGCGTCCAACCGCGTTGACGCCGCGCTTCCGACAACTTCCGTCCCGCCCGCCACGCCTGGTCCAGCACCGGCCGCGGCCGCGGCGGCGTCTGACGTTGCGCGCGCGCATCGACCTGATCGGTCGCCGGCTGATCGGTGGGCACTGGTTGCAGCATCTGTTTCCCAGGTCCCCCTCAAGAGACCATACGCTTACAAAGGCAAATTTTGAGCCACCAGCAAAGACTAATCACGAATCAAGCATATCTCAACGCGGCGCTTATACGCATCACAGCGCATAACCTTCTGCGTTGGCGAATTCTGTGAGTTCGTCGCGGATTGACGGGCGGTTGCGGCTCATTAACCGCGAGAGCGCGCGTTCGACCGCGTGCACTTCCATCGAGAGAATGAGGCGCTTCACTGGACCGATGCCGGACGCGGGCATCGAGAGCCTCCGGAAGCCCAACGCGGTAAACGCCATCGCTTCCAGCGGCCGCCCCGCGGCTTCGCCACAGATCGAAACTTGGAGACCAGCGGCGTCCGCGTCGTCGCGTATGCGTTTGAGCAGCCTCAGCGCCGGCGCACTCAATATGTCGTAGCGCTCGGAGACCCGCGCGTTGCCGCGGTCGGCGGCAAAGAAATACTGCATCAGGTCATTGGTGCCGATGGAGATGAAGTCGGCGCGGCCCTTCAGATCGGGAATGGAGAAGGCCAGCGCCGGTGCTTCGACCATCACGCCGACCTCAACAAGCGACGGCGGAACGCGGCCGTTCTGGCGGCACCAATCGAGTTCACGATCCACGAGCGCCCGCGCCGCCTCGAATTCCCCTACCGTGGTGACCAGCGGAAACATCACCCGGAGGCGTCTGTTGGCGGCCGCGCTGATGAGGGCGCGAAGCTGGTAGCGGAGCAGTGCCGGCCGGTCGAGCCCGATGCGGATGGCCCGCCAGCCGAGCGCCGGGTTCTCTTCGCGCTCCGCGGCCACGTAGGGCAGCACCTTGTCGCCGCCGAGGTCGAGCGTGCGGAACGTAACCGGCCTGAGCCCCGCCACATCGAGCACGTCGCGATAGAGCGTGGTCTGGCTCTCGAGCCGTGGCAGCGTCTCGGAGACCATGAACTGAAATTCGGTGCGGAACAGACCGATCCCCTCGGCGCCGGCTTCGTCGAGGTGATGCACGTCGAGCGCGAGGCCGGCGTTCAACAGCAGCGTAATGCGTTCGCCATCCTGGGTCACCGGCGGCACATTCCGCAGCCGTGCGAATTCCTCGGCGCGCGCGGAGCGCAAATCGATGCGCTGCTTGTAGGTATTCACGAACGCCTGTTCGGGGCGCAAGCGCACTTCGCCGCGCTCGCCGTCGAGCACGATGCGGTCGCCGCCTTCGACGCGTGACAATAACCCGTGCAGCGATCCAACCATCGGAATGCCGAGCGCGCGCGCCACGATGGCGGCGTGCGCGGTGTTGCCGCCTTCTTCGAGTGCAACCCCCTTCAGTCTTGAGCCATAGTCAAGCAACTCCGCCGGTCCGAGTTCACGCGCAATCAAGATGGCGTCATCGGGTAAATGCTGGGCCGCGCCCGCATCGACGCCGGCCAGCGCGCGCAGCAGCCGATTGTCCAGATCTTCGAGGTCATGCAGCCGTTCGCGGAGGTACTGGTCGCGCGTTGCATTGAACTTGGCGCGGTGTTCGCCGCGGACCCGCTCGACGGCCGCGTCGGCCGAAAGGCCAGCACGTACGCCAAGCTTCAGCTTCAGCTCCCAGCTTGGATCGCTGGCGAGCATGAGAAAGGTTTCCAGCACCTCGCGAGACACGCCGGAAATGCGGCCGGGATCGCCTTCCAGCATCTCGGCCAATGACCTCCTGACCCGCGCGAGCGCCGCATCAAGGCGCTCTTCCTCCTTGACCGGATCGTCGGCAATGACGCGGCCGAGCGGCGCGTGCGGCTCGTGCAGCACTGCCGTGCCGATGCAAATGCCGTCGGAGAAGGACTTGCCGACCAGCAGTTCCGGCCGGCTCGGTAGCGCTTCGACTTCGGCGAGACCCGTCATGTCGCCGAAAGCGCCGGACGCCACCATCTCCGCCAACACCATTGCGATGGTCTGCAGCGCCTCGACTTCGTCCTCGCCGTACTGCCGTGCGGCGCGGTTCTGCACCACAAGCACGCCAAAGGTCCGCTCCGACCGCACAATCGGTACGCCGAGGAAGGAGCTGTAAGGGTCCTCGCCGGTCTCGGGCCGGTACGAGAAGCGCTCATGATGCGGCGCGTCGGCGAGATTAAGCGGCGCAGCTTGTTCCGCGACCAGACCGACGAGGCCTTCGCCCAACTTCAGTGTAGTGCGGTGGACCGCCTCAGGCTTGAGACCCTGCGTCGCGAAGAGTTCGTGGACGTCGCGGCGCGTCAGGTAAATCGAACAGACATCGGCCACCATGGTCGAAGCGACCATGGCGACGAGGCGATCCAGGCGCTCCTGCGCCTGGCCGCCAGCCTCCATGATCTCCCGCAGCTTGCGCAGGAGGATCCGAGACCCGCCGATGCTCGCCGGACCAACCATCGCGGTTCAGAATCCTCCAACATCGCCGCTCAGGCGGCGTCCAAACCATAAGCCGTGTGCAGCGCCCGGACCGCAAGTTCGGTGTAGGCGGCATCGATCAGCACCGAGATTTTGATCTCCGAAGTGGCGATCGCCTCGATGTTGATCCCTTTTTGCGCAAGCGCCGCAAACATCGTGCGTGCAACGCCCACCTGGCTTTTCATTCCGATGCCTATGACCGAAACCTTGGCCACATCGCGGCGGACATGGATTTCCTCCACACCGATCTTGGCCTTGCCCGCCTCGATCGTTTCGGCTGCGCGCGCCGCATCGCGATCGGGACAGGTGAAGACGATATTCTGCCGCTGGGGCTGGCGCGCCTCGCTCTGCACAATCATGTCGACGTTGATGTTGGCGTCGGCGAGACGGCCGAAAATCTCGGCGGCGACGCCGGGATGATCCTCGACGCCTAGCAGCGTGATCTTGGCCTCGTCGCGCGAATAGGCGACGCCGGAAACAACCTGCTTTTCCACGATCTCATCCTCGGGACAAACGAGCGTGCCGGGGTTGGGCGCTCCCGGCTCGACGAAACTTGACAGCACGCGCACCGGCACGCGCTTGGCGAATGCCAATTCAACAGAGCGCGTCTGCAGCACTTTCGCGCCGGCTGACGCCATTTCAAGCATCTCTTCGTACGAGATCTTTTGGAGGCGCCGAGCCCTGGCGACGATGCGGGGATCGGTGGTGTAGACCCCGTCGACGTCTGTATAGATATCGCATCGCTCCGCATTGAGCGCCGCAGCGAGCGCAACCGCAGACGTGTCCGAGCCGCCGCGGCCGAGCGTTGTTATGCGATGATCTTCGGTGATCCCCTGGAAACCCGGCACGACGGCGACCACGCCTTCGTCGATCGACTTGCCGATCACAGCCTCGGAAATATCCGCCACACGCGCCTTGGCGTGCGCTGCGTCGGTGCGGAATGGGATCTGCCAGTTCTGCCAGGAGCGCGCCGGGATGCCCAGGCGGCGCAGCGCCAGTGCGAGCAGTCCCGTGGTCACCTGCTCTCCGGCGGAGACGACAACGTCGTACTCGTCGTTGAAGTCACCGGAGCCCATCGGCTCTCTGTTGCCGCCTTCGTCGGCAGCGCCGCGCGCCAAACCCACGAGACGATCCGTTTCACCGGCCATCGCTGAAACGACCACCGCCAGCCCCTGCCCCGGCCTGCGCTCCGCCGCGACGATGCGCGCGACGCGGGCGATGCGGTCCACGTCGCCCACGGACGTGCCGCCGAACTTCATCACCAGACGTGACATGAACTCGAGCCGTTTATCCGAAGCGTGCACGCGGCATTAGCACGCTTCCGGGCGTTGGCGATACGGCTTGACCGGCCCCGTTCCCGCGCCGATCTGAAAGTGCATGGCCAGCACGCTCGACCCCACCGAGATCGCCAAGTTCAGCGCGCTCGCAGCCGAGTGGTGGAATCCCAAAGGCCCGTTCGGCGCGCTGCATCGGATGAATCCGCTGCGTTTGCAGTATATCCGCGACGTCGCGGCGCAACACTTTTCCTCCCCCGTTCACGGGGGAGCAAACCGGCGTCGCGCGCTTGAAGGCATACGCACGCTCGATCTCGGCTGCGGCGGCGGCTTGGTGTCCGCGCCGCTGGCGCGCATGGGCGCGACACTGACGGCAATCGACGCATCGGAAGAAGCGATTGGCGCGGCGCGCGCCTACGCCGAACAAGCGGGGCTCGACATCGACTTCCGGTGCACGACGGCGGAAGCGCTGGCCGAACGTGGCGCGCAATTCGAACTGATCACCGCGCTCGAAATCGTGGAGCACGTGGCCGACGTGAATGCCTTCCTCGCCGCCGCCACCACCCTCGTCGCCCCCGGCGGCCTGCTAATTCTCTCCACCATTAACCGCACCCCGAAAGCCCGCGCCCTCGCCATCACCGGCGCCGAACGCATCCTCAAATGGGCGCCCGAAGGCGCCCACGATTACGACAAGCTCGTTACACCGGAGGAAATCCGCGCCGGCGCGCCAACGCTGCAATGGGATGAACCCGTCGGCGTCACCTACCAACCGCTCGGCAGCGGCTGGTCGCTCTCGCGCGATATCGAGGTGAACTATATGATGATGGGACTGAAGCTCTGATATGGAGCGCCGGCGTCCTCGCCGGCGCGCGCGTTTCAGCTTGCTACGTCATCGCAGTATGAGGCCGATCGCCGGCGAGGACGCCGGCGCTCCATATCAGTTCAGCTTCTTCGGCTGCACCGGCGCCAGTTCCGGCGGCAGCGGCGAAGCGGGAATGCCCTCTTCCGCCAACTCCCGCGCCTCTTCCGGCGTCGCTTCGCCCCAGATCGCGCGCTCTTCGCTTTCGCCCGAATGCATCTTGCGCGCTTCGTCAGCGAACTTGTCGCCGACGTAGTCGAAATTGTCCTTGATATGCTCGCGCACTTTCGCCGCCATCGCCATGGCGACGGCGTGTTCCTTCTTTGCCTCTTTTGAACGCGCAGTTTGCACCGCCGGCGCCATCGGCGCTTTCGTCACGTGCTTCGAACCGCAGTGCGGGCACTCGACCAAGCCAGCCTCAGTCTGCTTGTCGTAGTCGGCGATCGAGCCGAACCAGGCCTCGAACTCGTCGCCGTTGTTGCACCGGAGGTCGTACCTAATCATGGTCCCGTAAAGTCGCGTCCGCCCTGCCACGCGGGGATTTTCTCGCGCGCGGTTGCGACTGCATCTAAGTCCAGATCGGCGACAATGAAACCCGGCTCGTCATGATCGAGCTTCGCCAGCACCTTGCCCCAGGGATCGACGATCATGGAATGGCCGTAGGTGGAGCGGCCATCCTCGTGCTTGCCGCCCTGCGCCGGGGCGACGACATAGCAGTGCGTCTCGATCGCCCGCGCCCGCAGCAGCGTTTCCCAATGCGCCTGACCCGTTGGCGCCGTGAACGCCGCCGGCACCGCGATCACCTCCGCACCCGCCCGCGCCAACGCGCTGTAGAGCGGCGCAAAGCGTACGTCATAGCAGATCGTCAGCCCAATCTTCGCGTCCATCGGTCCTGTCACGAGCACAGCCTGCGAACCGCCTTCGAACGTATCGCTCTCGCGATAGGTCTCGCCGCCGCCCAGCGTCACGTCGAAGAGATTGATCTTATCGTACGTGGCCGCGACCTTGCCGCTGGGCTCAAACACAAACGAGCGGTTGAACACTTTTCCGTTGCCCGCATCGACCGAACCGGAGCCGAGCAGCAGCCAAACGCCTAGTTCCTGCGCTGCAGCGCCCCAAGCTCTGATCTCCTGCTCAATCTGCGCCGAGCTGATCGTCCTCAGCATCCGCGCCTTGTCACGGTCGAGCACCATTGTGCATTCGGGCGTGGCGATGAAACGCGCTCCGGCAACAGCGGCTTCGCGCAGCAGGGGCATCGCCGCCACGCGGTTGGCGGCGGGCTCAATGCCAGAGCGGAGCTGAACGGCGGCGGCGCGAAGCTTGCGCATCAGGCGCCCGTCAACAAAGGATCGAGCGCGCCGCGCTGATCCAACGCGTGCAGATCGTCGCAGCCGCCGACGTGCTTTTCGCCGACGAAGATCTGCG
>JBQTJK010000216.1:0-55226 GCA_052387215.1 Caulobacteraceae bacterium | reverse complement strand
AGCGAAGCATTAAATTGCTGGGGTCCGGGTTCAGGCAGCCCGCACGCCGAAAGCGTCCGTTGCGGACCGGCGGTTAAAAGCCCCGCATCCGCACGCCGAAGCAGAACGGTCACGACGGGGCGCGTGTCGACGCGCAGCGTTGGTCAGCGATGATCAGCGCACACTAGGAACGAACCCGGCGCTTCCCACGCGCCCCGCCTCCCGAACGAGGGAGCGAATGTCAGAACGGTGGAAACGCGCACATCCGTGCGCGTCGTGCGAACGCGCGTGCGCCTTTCAGCGCACGCTGGAACATTTATGAGGCCAGAATGAAGGTCCGCGCACAACATCGCGTCCACGGCGGCACGCTGGCCTACGCGCAGCACCAGAGCGCGAGCACCGGCACGCCGATGCGCTTGTCCGTTTTCATGCCGCCCGGTGAGGGGCCATTTCCCTATCTGATCTGGCTTTCCGGGCTCACCTGCACGGAAGACAATTTCACCACCAAGGCCGGCGCGTATGCTGCCGCCGCGCAGCATCGCGTCGCCATCGTCGCCCCCGATACTTCGCCGCGCGGCGAAGGCGTGCCGGACGATGCCGCATACGATCTGGGCCAGGGTGCAGGCTTCTACATCGACGCCACGCAGCCGCCGTGGGCGGCTCACTTCAAAATGGAGAGCTACATTACGCGCGATCTGATTGCGGGAGTGGAAGGCGCATTCCCGCTTGCAGCGCGCCGCTCGATCTTTGGCCACTCGATGGGCGGCCATGGCGCGCTGACGCTGGCGATGAAGCACTCGCATCTATTCCGCTCCGTCTCCGCGTTCGCGCCGATCGCCTCGCCCACGCGCTGCCCGTGGGGCGAAAAAGCGTTTGGCGCCTATCTCGGACCGGATCGCAATACGTGGCGCGCGCACGATGCGGCGCTGCTGATGGAGGCAGGCAAGGCCACTCCGTTCGACGATATTCTCGTCGACCAGGGCACGGCGGATCAGTTTCTGAATGAACAGCTGAAACCGGAGTTCTTGGAGGCGGCGGCGCGCGCGTCAGCGCAGAAGCTCACGTTACGGCTGCAGGAGGGCTACGATCACTCGTACTTCTTCATGGCGACGTTCGTCTCCGAACACGTCGCCTTTCACGCCGCGCGCTTGGCCTAACCGTCACAAGATCGCCAGGATTTGGGGGCGGGCGGTTGCGACGCGCGAGCCATGTGGTGACGGCGGCGACCACACCGAGCCCCAAGACCGAAGCGGCGCGAACGACTCCTGAGAGCCGGCTGGTGTCAATGAAGACGACTTTTACGATTGTTGCAGCGAACACCGCAAGCCCGATCCAGCGTAGCACCGCGTCGTTACGCACTGTGCCGAGTGTCAACGCCGCAGCGGCGAACAATGCCCACACGGCGGAATAGACCCAAAGCTCCAACTCGCCAGCAGTTGCGCGGCTCATGTCGCTGCCGTGATAGAGCCAGCGCACAATGAGGGTGACGAGCACGAACAGATGACCGGCGCACGCGATGGACGCGGTAGGCACGAGCCACCTCATCCCCTGCGCGTGCGGCACATCGGGCGCCAAATTGCTCAGCGCCGCCGCAAGCGCAAGCAGGCCAAGCCCCGCTGAGGCCGCCGTCATTGTGGTCATCAGCGCCGGCCACGCGCCCCACCAGGGATTGAACATCAGCCAAAGGCCAAGGCCGGCGAACATCAACGCGGGCCAGATCGCCGCCGACCAGATCGCCTGCAGGTCATAGAGGTACGTCCGGACGGTGTGGCGTCCGGGAGCTAGACGAGTAACGTGTGCGGCCACCGTCACCAGCGCCAACGGCCAAACTGCGTGCAGGAGGCCCTCAATTCCAAGGAGTGGTGCGCCATCGTCCATGTAGCCACGGTGGTGCATCCAGCGGATGGCGCAGTGTCCTGCGCTCCACAGGAAGACGACCGCCGCCGAGGCCGCGGCGAATCGCGTCCGGTCCACGTCCTTCGAAATCGATAGCGCGCGGGCCAACATGAGGGCGAGTGCGGCGGCGCCGAACTGAGCGATCACGGCGAGCAGGGTGGAGAAGGCGTTGCTGGTGGTGCTGTCTTGAAGGCCCCAGATCGGATGCTGCGCGAGCATCAAGATCAGCACGCTGAAGCTGATCGAGGTCCAAGTAACGCCGCGCGTCGCACGGACAAGATCCTGTGTGAAGGGGCGGTGCGGGTTCCTGGCGGCGCGCATCCGGGCGACGATCACGACTGCCAGCGCAAACGCGAGAACCGCGAGCCCGTAACAGGCGCTTTCAAACAGACCGATGGCCGGCGCCGCCATTGCTGCATTGTGAAAGGCGTAACGGAGTTCCATTGCCGCCCAGATCAGCGCGAGCACGGCGCCAGCGACGGCGTAGATGCGGGCGAACAGGAGCTGACGCGTGTACAGTCGGTTGGCGGCCACGAAGGCGAGCGCGGCGGGCGCGGCGAAGGAAAGCGCCAGCACATTGAGCAGCGGCATGCCGCTCACGACGGCGCGTCCCGGCGCGCCCCACCACGGGTTGATGCCGAGGCCAGGCACAAGCAGCGCATAAAGCAGACCGAGTCCAAGCAGAACATGGCCGCGCCACGCGCCGATCGGTCCGGGGTTTTCGTGAATGCGCGGCAAGAGCGTGAGACCCGCACCCATCAGCGCAAGCCCACGCAACGATGTCTCAGTGAAGCCGCTGATCGTGACGCCAGCGCCTCCGGCCGCAATCCAGCGCAGCAGCACAAACAGACCGACCAGCGCCACAATGACGGCCGCCGCGCTCAATGCCTCGGCTGCGCCAATGTCTTCAGTTTTGCGACGGATCAAAGTCGATGCGGCGAACAAGAATGCTGCCGCGATCGCGATGATGAGCAGGCCAACCCAGAGCGGCAGGTGACCGCCGAGCACGGCGGAGATCAAAGCAGGCGAAAGCGAATGCGCGACCGAAAGCGCCCCCGCCGTGAGCGCCGCCCAGCCCATCACCCGCCATCCGCGCCAAGCGAGGGCAACCGAGAACGACAGCGCCACGCTCGCGTGCCCAACCGTGCGCCATGCCTCCGGCAATGCGGACTCGACGCCAAGCAGCATCAGTGCGGCAGCGCCGCCTCCCCAGAAGTCGAGCGCGGAATCCTTGCGGCGATCCGACGCATCGCCTTCTCGTCGCCATGCCGCAGCCAGCAGCAATGCTGCGCCGGCGAACAGCGGAGCCCAGGCCGCGGGCGAGTGCCAATCGGGCCGAGAGGACGCCGCCAGCACCGTCAACAGCGCCGCGCCGATCGAGCCCGACGCGGCGACCAGCACGCGTCCCATGCGATGGGGATGCGCCGCCAGCGCCATGACTATCACTAAGAACGCGCTGGAGAGCAGTGCGGGATAGTACGTCCAGTCCAGCGGCGCGGGGAAGCGGGCGCGCAGGTACGCCATGAAGCCAAGCACGAGCGCGCCAATCGTAATCGCCAGCGCGACCGGTGTAGCGCGCCGCTCGCGAACGGCGTACGCCGCCAGCGCGACATGGAAAGCGCTGATGAGGGCCGGACCCATCACTGCGCCCGAGGGCGACAGCGCAATCGCCAACCATGCCCAGATCAACAGCGCGCTTGAAATGCCGACGGCTAGGCTCGGTCCAAGCTTGTTGACCTGCGACCATGTCAGGCGGGCCCTCGCTTCGTCCGCAATCGGCTGCCGGAAGGCCATGCCGACGCCGCCAAGGCTGGCGAAGCTCAAAAGCGCCAGGGCGCGGCGCACATCGTCGGCGGCGATCGAGGCGAAGAACCAAAAGTAGAAGCCAGCGATGGCGGCGACTGCGACCCAGACCCAACGGCGCACCGCCGCAAGCACGAAGCCGCCGCCGCCGACCAGACTCAGATAGACGGTAAGCACCCATGACGGCCAAAGCGGCGCGTGGGCGAAAGCGGGCGCGAGCAGCGCAAGGCCGATGGCGAGCACGCCAAGCGCTTCGCCGTGCAGCAGCGACAGCGCGATCAGCGCAAGCGCGCACAGCGTCAGCAGGGCCGCGGCTACGGGCCAATCTACAAAGCCGTAAATGCCGTGCGCGGCCCAAATCGTGGCGTAGAACACGACAACGCCGGCGCCGGCGAGGAGCGCCGAGACCAGCGGATGTCCTGGCGGATGCATCCGGCCCGACCGACGTGTCCATTCGCTTGCCGCAAGCACAGCAGCGCCCAACGCAATTGCGCTTGCCAGCCGGAGCGGCGCTGTGAACCAAGACGATTGTGCGACGAGCGACACGAGGTAGATCGCGCCGAGGGCAATCGCGACGCCCGCCACCCAGGCAAGGCCGCTCTCTGCGAGCCACTGGTCCAGTCGCCGCGCCGGTTTCTTCGGCTGTGACGGTGGCGGGGCGCGCTCAGGTTCCGCGTGGGGCGGCTCTGCGGTTGGTGTGGGCGGCGCTTCAGCCGGTTCGTCGAGCAGCAGCGGCGAATGCATCCGCGGTTTCTCCGCCGGCGCCGGTACGGTTGGCGCCTCGCCGTTCATGTCGTTCGATGCTTCTGGCAGAGGCGTGTCGAGCACCAAGACGTCGTCGGGGACGACTTCGGTCAGCAATAGCGGTTCGAGTTCTTCAGCTTTCTCGGCCGGCGCTTCTGCGGCAGGCCGTTGTGTCTTCGCTTCACGCGCGTTGAATAGCTCCAACTCAAGTTCGGCGATTCGTCGCGCGAGCGCATCGATGCGCTGCTGCTGGAGCCACACCCAAACGCCTAATGGCAGGAATGCGAGAACCCACAACTCCAAGACGCGCCGCCCCTCGCGATAACTGCGCACGTTCAGGCGAGCCGAAGGCTCGAAGCAAGGCTTTGCGTCAGCAGAGCGCCTGGCTTCCCCGCCCGCGCGAAGTTTGCATGGTAAACGCAGTCGTGCTCAAACGCGCACATGAACTTTGTGTTTTCACAGCCGCCGCAACCGTCCGTCGCAATCGTTGGAAGTGATGCGCGTTTTCCGGTACGCCGCATTTTCTGCGTGGGGAGAAACTACGCTGATCACGTACGCGAAATGGGGAACGATCCGAAGAGCGAGCCGCCGCTCTTCTTCACCAAACCAGCCGACGCAGTCGTCGAGAACAATTCTGTGATCGCATATCCGTCGAACACTTCAAACCTGCACCACGAAGTCGAACTGGTGATCGCGCTTGGCGAAGGCTGCGCCAACATTTCCGAAGCCGAGGCGCTCAATCATGTTTGGGGCTATGGCGTCGGCGTCGATCTTACGCGGCGTGATCGCCAAGCCGAGGCGAAAACAGCCGGTACGCCCTGGGATACCGCGAAGGGCTTCGATCATTCGGCGCCGATAGGGGCGCTAACGCCTGTGTCCGAAAGGGGACAAATCACCGAGGCGCACATCTGGCTCAAGGTAAATGGCGAGGCGCGACAAGACGCATCTACGCGCGATATGATCTGGAGTGTGCCGGACATCATCGCCGCACTGTCGCGCTGGTGGGAGCTGAAGCCAGGCGATCTTATTTTCACCGGTTCGCCCTCCGGCGTGGGCGCGCTCAATCCCGGCGATGCTGTCGAGTGCGGCGTCGAGGGGCTCGCACCGCTGCGCTTTAGCATCGGACGCTAGGCTTCCAGCGCCAACAGCGCGAACGTCGCGAGCCAATGTTCGCCCATGTAATCGCCCGCGACGTGCGGGAGGCTTGCATCGATGTGGCGGTCGGCCGCTTCGCGCGCGCGCTTTGAGGCGGGGTCAGTGTCGCCGAGTGCGGTTGCAATCGAGCGCCAGCACCAAGCGCGGGAGAAGTTCAGGCCATCGAGGTGCGCGATCTTGCCGTCGCTGCGGTCGCTGACGCGCGCTGGCGAAAATAGCGTCGCCGGCTCGCCATCGCGCGCATTGGGCAAGAAGTCTCTGAACCAGTTGCGGAACGCCGATGGGGCCAGGAATCGGCGCATGCATTCGGCTTCCATAAGCGTCGGCGAGAGGAAATCGTCCTGGCTCGGTTCCCAGGCTTGAGCGTTCTCGTCGCCACCGTACCAGGCGAACACCCTGTCGCGCATCAGCGCATAGAGGTCGGGATCATTTGGCTCGGCGTAGTCGGCGGCGCGACGGAGCGCGAATGCCGTGGAGGAGTGGACACCGGTACGCACCGGATAATCCGCCAGCGGCAGAAAAGCGCTGAAACGGGTGGCGAACGCTTCGGCTAACGGCCGCAAACGATCAGCGGCGCGTTTGGCTGCGCCATTTGCGTGTTGATCCAGCTCCGCCTGCAGCGCCAACAGCCAACCCGAGCCGTAGGGCCGTTCGAAGCCGCGCGACTGCGGCGTGGAGATGTAAGTCAGCTCGCCGGCCACGTTCGCTGGCGTGAAACGCTCGTCGAACAGCGCCGAGATCTGTGCCGCCGCTGCGAGGTCCGGATAGCGCCGCATCAATCGCGCCATCAGCCAGTAGCTGTGAACGCAGGAATGCCAGTCGAAGCTGCCGAAGAAAATCGGATGCGCGGCGCGCGGGCCGATTACGTCGTCTGGTCCGGCCATCCGTGATGCATGATGTTCGGGTACTCGCGGCTGACATGCGCGAGGGCGAGCGACGCGAACTTCTCTGCGATCTGATTTGTGAGCGTTGTCATGACGGGAACGCCAACAAGCGCATGAGCAGGATGTTGGCAATTAAAAGCGGGATCGCGGTCGGGATTTGCGCGCGAATGACGCCATTGAGCGCCGACTTGCGGTCGGGCAGCTCCAACAGGTTGGCGGGCACGACGTTGAAGTTGGCGGCCATCGGCGTCATCAACGTGCCGCAAAAGCCGGCGAGCATGCCGATGGCGCACACGCGCGCCGGATCGCCGCCCAATTGCATCACGACGATCGGCAGGCCGATCGCCGCGGTCATCACCGGAAACGCCGCGAAGGCGTTGCCCATGATGATCGTAAACAACGCCATGCCGATGCAATAGGCGGCGACCGCCGTGGTGCGCGTGTCGAGGGGAACGTACTCTGCGAAGATTGCGCCGACCTGGTCACCAACGCCCGCAACCAGAAATACGGCGCCGAGCGATGCGAGCATCTGTGGCAGGATTGCCGCCCAGCCGACGGCGTCGAGCAAGCGCCGCGCCTCTTGCAGCGGCGCTATGGGCGGCGGCCGTAGCCAAAGCATGGCCACGCCAACAGCGATGAGTGTGCCGAGGATGAGTGAGATCAAAGTCGCTTGAGCCGGGTCGATCAGCTGTGGGCCCCAATCGGTCTGCTTGGCGATCAAGGTGCCGCCGAGGGCCGCGGCGGGAATGATCAACGCCGGCAGAAAGAGCAGATCGCCGCGCGTCATCGCGCTTTCGCGCCGCTCCTCGGGCGTCGTCGTAGCAGGCTTTCCCTGGCCCAGCCCGATGGTCGCGACGATGACGAGCCCAAACGCCAGCACGCCATTGCCGAGATCGCCGAGATAGGCCCCGGCCAGAAAGCTTATCGCCAGCAAGCCCCAGAACAGGAAGTTCGCGAGCCGGCGCGGGTTGCTGGCGTCGGCGATCGACAGAACCGATACGACGGCGAAAAACAACCCAACTAGAATGTAGATGTAAGCGAGCGTGATCATTGCGCCGTCTCCGCCGCATCGCTGGTGCGGCTCGGACTCGGCGCGCCAAGTGTGCGTTTCAAGCGCGCATCAAGCAACCAAAGCCGCGTCGAGTGGATCGCGAGCGCCGCGATCGCGGTCGGGATCGCCCAGATCGAAAGCTCGAGCGGTTCGACGATGATGCCGTTCTGCTCCAGAAAGCCCTTGATCAATAGGATCGAGGCAATAGCGATAAAGATATCTTCGCCGAAGAAGAGTGCGATATTGTCGGCAGCGGCAGAGTGAGAGCGGATCAGGAAGCGTTCGCGATCGGGCAGAGCGCCGTACTTCGCTTCCGCCGCGCCTTCCGCCATCGGCGCCACCAGCGGCCGCACCATCTGTGCATGACCGCCAAGCGAAGTGAGCCCGAGCGCGGCGGCGGCCTGACGAATGATAAAGTATACCCAAAGCACCCGACCGACCGTCGCCGCCTTCACCTTGGCGATCAACATCCGTGCGCGCTCTTGCAGGCCAGCGCGTTCGAGCAATCCGATCGCCAGCAACACGAACCAGACCATGCTGACATAGCGGTTGTCGTTGAAGGCTTTGCCGAATGCGGCAAGCGTGGAAAGCCCCGCCTGATACATAAGTTGAGCGTCTGCCTCCGGCGTCCAGGCAGCGGCGAGTCCAGTGGTCAGCGCCGCAGCCATGACTACCAGCAATG
The DNA here is from genome assembly GCA_052387215.1 of Caulobacteraceae bacterium. Lineage (GTDB taxonomy): Bacteria > Pseudomonadota > Alphaproteobacteria > Caulobacterales > Aquidulcibacteraceae > Vitreimonas. The sequence continues at coordinate 47,032 of JBQTJK010000216.1, read as the reverse complement.
GATTGGCGCGCAGCACGAAGCCGAGCACGACGACGCCGATCCCCAGCAAGACAAGCATCGCACTCTCTCCGCGCTTCGTCGCTTCTTACCTGCGCGCTCCGCAGCGCGCGCTAGCTTCGCGCAGAACTCCCTAGGTAAGAGGCGCGAAATGGTCAAACGGCTTTCGGCTGCGATGCTGATCCTGGCTGCCGCGTGCGCGCCGGAGACGGCATCGCCGCAAGCGCCGCGGCTGGAACAGCTCTGGCGCGTCAGCGGCCTGGCTAATCCTGAGAGTGTCGCTATCTCGTCTGACGGGACGTTTCTTTACGTAACCAACGTGAACGGCGAGGGCGAAGCGCGGGATGGAAACGGCTTCATCTCTCGCGTCTCAACCCGCGGCGAAATTCTGGAGCTGGAGTTCGCGATTGGGCTCGATGGCCCGAAAGGCATCATGCTCGGTGGCGACGCGCTCTATGTATCCGACATCAACCAACTCGTGGTCGTTGACGCCACGACCGGCGCCGTGCGGCGGCGCGTGCAGGCGCGAGGCGCGCAATTCCTCAACGATTTGACGTTTGCGCCCGACGGCCAGGTTCTCATCGCCGACTCCGGCGGTCAGCGTATCTATGCCATCCGCACCGACACCGCGGAAGTCTGGCTCCAACACGAGCTGCTCGACAGCATAAACGGCCTCCTGGCTGAGCCGTCGCGGCTTCTGGTCACGACGATGGCCGGGCGCCTGCTGGCGATCGATTACGAGACGAGGGCGATTACGGTGATTGCAGGAGGCCTAGGCAATGCCGACGGCATCGCGGCGCTCGGCGACGGGCGCTATCTCGTCAGCGAATGGCCCGGGCTCATGCATGTCGTTGCCGCTAATGGCAGCCATCAAACAGTCCTCGATACGCGGGAGGAGGAGCGCTACCTCAACGACTTCCTGCTGGTGGGTGATGTACTTTATCAACCGCATTGGGAGCCGAGCGAGCTCACGGCCTATCGCGTCGTTGACGGCGCGCCATAACCGCCGCCGCCCGGCGTTTCGATCACGAAGACGTCGCCGGGATGTACCTGCGCCTTCGCTGTCGCCCCCAGCGGCGTTACCGAACCATCGGCACGCTCGATGCGATTAGTCCCTGGTGCGCCGTCGCCGCCGCCGTTCAGGCCAAACGGCGCTGTCGCGCGGCGGTTTGCGAGCATTGCCGCCGTCATCGGTTCACGGAAGCGGACGCGGCGTACGGCGCCATCGCCCCCTTTGTGCGCGCCCGCGCCGCCTGAGCCACGCCGCACGCTGAAACATTCGACAAACACGGGAAAGCGTGTCTCCAGCACCTCCGGATCGGTGAGACGCGAGTTCGTCATGTGCGTCTGCACCACGGAGGCGCCGTCGAAAGTCGGTCCCGCGCCGCTGCCGCCGCAGATGGTTTCGTAGTACTGACGCTTGTCGTCGCCGAAGGTGAAGTTGTTCATCGTTCCTTGCGACGCGGCCAGTGCGTCGAGCGCGCCATAAAGCGCATCGACGACCACTTGGCTCGTTTCAACGTTGCCCGCCACCACGGCTGCGCCACGCTTCGGATTGAGTAGCGAGCCTTCCGGCACGATGATTTCGATCGGCTTCAGGCAGCCCTCGTTGAGGGGAATGTTGTCATCGACCAGAGTACGGAAAACATAGAGCGTCGCCGCGCGGGTGATGGCGAGCGGCGCGTTGAAGTTGCTATCCTGCTGCGGACTCGTGCCAGTGAAATCCACGCGCACGATGCGCTTGGCGTGATCCGGCGCAATCGATACGCGGACCAACGCGCCGCTATCCATCCTGACGTCGAAGCTGCCGGGCTTGAGCTTGTCGATCACCCGCCTGATCTGCTCTTCGGCGTTGTCCTGCACGTGCCCCATGTAGGCAGCGACGCCGGCGCGGCCGTAGTGCTCGACGAGGCGTTTCAGTTCGTTCGATCCGCGCACGACTGCCGCGATCTGCGCCTTCAGGTCGGCAATATTCCGGTCAATATCGCGTGCGGGATGCCTGGCCGCAGCGAACAACGCTCGCGTTTCAGCTTCCCGGAGGCGCCCATCCTGCGCTAGCAGGAAATTCTCGATCAGCACGCCTTCGTCTTCAATCGTGTGCGAGTCGGGCGGCATCGAGCCCGGCGTGATGCCGCCGATGTCCGCGTGATGCCCGCGCGCGGCGGTAAAGAAGGCGGGCTTGCTCTCGCCACCCAGGATCACCGGCGCAATAACCGTGATGTCCGGCAAGTGCGTGCCACCCGCGTGCGGGGCGTTGAGCATGTAGATGTCGCCGCCGCGGATGGCTTCGCCGCGCTGCAGGATGATTTCGCGCACGCTGTCGCTCATTGAGCCCAGGTGCACAGGGATATGGGGCGCGTTGGCGACGAGGCCGCCGGTCTCATCGAATATGGCGCACGAGAAATCGAGCCGTTCCTTGATGTTGACGGAGGAGGCCGTGGTCTGCAGCGCCAACCCCATCTCCTCCGCCACGCCCATGAAGCGGTTGTTGAAGACTTCGAGCAGAATCGGATCGGCTTGCGTACCTATGGCTTGGCGTGCGTCGCGCGAGCGGGCGCGCGTGAGGATGAGATCGCCATGCTCGCTCATCCGCGCGCGCCAATGCGGCGCGACGTAGGTCGTCGCGCCCTTTTCCAGAACGAGCGCGGGACCGTCGGTCTCGAACCCGGAGCACAGCGCAACGCGCTCGAACGCCGGCGCCTCGCTCGTTCGACCTTCAGCGTAGAGAGCTATTCCCCCATCGCCTACGCTCCTGTCGCTGGGCGGGGCCTGAGTTTGCGCTGACGTGTCCGGCGAGGGCCCCCCGTAGCGGCTTTCCTGAACGGCTTCGGCGGTCAAAGCGGCGACGACGAGCGGCCGTGCGAGATCGGTAAAACCGAAGCGGCGCTGATGCTCGTCGGCAAAACGAGCCGCCAGACGCGGCGCGTCCGAGAGCGGCAGGGGCAAAGCCACGTCGGTGTCTTCGTATTTTACGTGCGCGGTTACGAAGACGCGACTCTCGTCAGCGGGAGCGCCCTGCTCCATCAGCGCTTCGCGCGCGACACAGCCGAGATTGATGCCGCGCTGTTCGAGATCGCAGTCGTCAAGCCGCTGTTCGACCGTTTCCTCGCGCACCAAGCGCACGTCGGCCAGCCCCATCCCCCATGCCGAGAGCACGCCCGCGAGCGGATGCAGTAGGATTGTCTCGATCCCAACGGCCTCGGCAACTTCGCATGCATGCTGCCCCCCCGCGCCGCCGAAGGCAACGAGCACGTATTCAGCGGGATTGTAGCCGCGCTGGATCGAGATCTTCTTGATCGCCTCGGCCATGCTTTCGTTGGCGATGCGCAGGAAACCTTCGGCCGCCTCCTCACGCGTGATTGCGTGGCCGCCTTTCGCTTCGATCTCGGCGCACAGCTGGTCGAACTTGCGCTCGACCACAGCGCGATCAAGCGGCTGATCTGCTTTCGGCCCAAAGATCGCGGGAAAGAACTCGGGCCGCACGCGTCCTAGCAAGACATTGCAGTCGGTGATCGTGAGCGGCCCGCCGAGGCGATAGCAGGCGGGGCCAGGATCGGCGCCGGCGCTGTGCGGGCCGACACGCAAGCGCATGCCGTCGAAGAAGCAGATAGAACCGCCGCCTGCGGCCACCGTGTGAATTTGCAGCATCGGCGCAGAGAGCCGTACGCCGGCGACGACGGTTTCGTTGGTTCGCTCGAACGCGCCGGCATAATGCGAAACGTCCGTCGACGTTCCGCCCATGTCGAAGCCGAGTGCGTGATCGAAGCCCGCGCGCCGTGCCGCCGCAGCCATGCCGACTACGCCGCCCGCTGGGCCCGAGAGCACTGCGTCACGGCCCCGGAATGTGTCGGCGTGAGCTAGGCCGCCATTTGATTGCATGAACAGCAGTTCCGGACCGCGATCGCCAAAGCCGCGCTTGAAGGCATCGACATAGGAGCGCAGCACCGGTGAAAGATACGCGTCCGCGACCGTCGTGTCGGCACGTGGCACGAACTTGATCAGGCCGCTGACTTCCGAGCTCACACTCACCTGCGTAAAGCCGATCTCGCGCGCGATCTCCGCCACTCGCCGTTCGTGCGCCGGATATGCCCAGCCGTGCAGGCACGCGATCGCCACGGCGCGGAAACCGTCTCCATATGCCCGCGCCAACTCTTCGCGCGCGTGCGCTTCATCCAGCGGCGCCAGCACCTCGCCTTCAGCGGTGACGCGCTCGCGCGCCTCGATCACACGCTTGTGCAGCAAGTCCGGTTTGACGATTTGCAGGGCAAAAATGTCGGGGCGCGCTTGCGAACCGATCTCAAGAGCATCGGCGAAACCTTTCGTCACCACAGCACCACGTCGGCGCCCTTGCGCTCCAACAGCGCGTTGGTTGCCACAGTGGTGCCGAGCTTCACGGCGTCAATATCGGCAAACGCGCCGCCATGCTTCGCCAAGATGAGCCGGATCGCTTCCACCGCCGCGTCTTCGTACTGCTCCGGGTTCGATGAAAGCAGCTTCTCCACGACCTCTGCGCCATCGGGGCCGCGCGCCACGACGTCGGTAAACGTGCCGCCGCGGTCGATCCAGAATTGCCAGCCATCGCGCATCAGGGTTGCGACCATGCCAGCCGCCGCAGCGCAATCAAGCGCTTAGCGATTGCCGCCGAACCGCGGGGCGGAGTAGGTTGCCGCGAACCACGGAGAAGGCCGCTTTGAAGCGCACGGACATCGCGAATCCCGACTACTTCCATAAGGTCGTCGATTGCCAGTGGGCCTGCCCGTCGCACACGCCGGTGCCGGAATACATCCGCTTGATCGCCGCGCAGCGTTACGCCGACGCCTACATGGTCAATTGGAAGTCGAATGTATTTCCCGGGATCCTCGGCCGCACTTGCGACCGCCCGTGTGAGCCCGCTTGCCGGCGCAGCCGCGTGGAGGAGGCGCACGGGAAGCCCGAGCCAGTCGCGATATGCCGACTGAAGCGCGTGGCGGCCGACAACAAAGGCGAGATCGTTGATCTCCTGCCGCCGAAGGCCAAGAGGAAGAACGGCAAGCGTGTCGCCTGCATCGGCGCGGGGCCCGCGTCGCTCACCGTCGCGCGAGACCTGCTGCCGCTTGGCTACGAGGTCCACATCTTCGACGCCGACGCCAAGGCCGGCGGCATGATCCGCACGCAGATCCCGCGCTTCCGCCTGCCGGAAAACGTGATCGACGAAGAGGTCGACTACATTTTGCGCTACGAGCCGGTGACGCATTTCGGCCAGCGCGTGGACTCTCTTAAGGCTATGCTGGCGGAAGGATGGGACGCGATTTTCGTCGGCACCGGCGCGCCGCGCGGGCGCGATCTGAACCTGCCGGGCCAAAAGGAATGCGCGGCCAATGTCCATATCGGCATCGATTGGCTGTCGAACGTCTCGTTCGGGCACATCGATAAGATCGGCAAGCGAGTGATCGTGCTGGGCGGCGGCAACACCGCAATGGATTGCTGCCGCACCTCGCGCCGGCTCGGTGGGGAGGACGTGAAAGTCATTGTCCGCTCCGGCTTCGATGAAATGAAGGCATCGCCTTGGGAAAAAGAAGACGCGATGCACGAAGGCATTCCGATCATCAATTTCCTCAACCCGAAAGAATTCACCCATGAGAAGGGCAAGCTCACGGGCGTGCTGTTCACGAAGATGCAGTGGGCTGAAGAGGGCGGGAAGAGGAAGCTCATCCCTACCGGGGAACCCGATGTGCACTATGAGTGCGACGACGTACTGATGGCCGTGGGCCAGGAAAACGCGTTCCCGTGGATCGAGCGCGACATCGGCATGACGTTCAACAAATGGGACATGCCAGTCGTCGATTCCGTCACGATGCAGTCCTCGATCCCAAACGTGCTCTTTGGCGGCGACGCTGCGTTCGGGCCGAAGAACATCATTTGGGCCGTGGCTCATGGCCATGACGCGGCGGTGTCGATCGATCTCCTCTGCAAGCGCAAGGAGGTGACGGATCGTTTACCGCCGGGCGTTTCGATGATGTCCACTAAGATGGGCATCCACGAATGGGCCTATGACAACGATATCTCGCTCGACCTTCGTTACAAGGTGCCGCTGGTCGAGCCCGGCGTCGCGCTTCGGAATGTGAAGATCGAGGTCGAGAAGGGTTTTGACCCGCTGCTCGGTTACAAGGAAGCGCAGCGCTGCCTGAACTGCGATGTGCAGACGGTGTTCTCAGCGCCGCTCTGCATCGAGTGCGACGCCTGTGTCGACATCTGCCCGATGGACTGCATCACGTTCACGGAGAATGGCGAGGAAACCGAGCTGCGCGAGCGCCTCAACGCGCCGGCAAGGAACCTTACCCAAGACCTCTACATCCAGGATGGCCTCAAGACCGGCCGCATCATGGCCAAGGACGAGGACGTCTGTCTGCACTGCGGCCTCTGCGCCGAGCGGTGTCCGACCGGCGCCTGGGACATGCAGCAATTCTACCTCGACATCACCCACGCGGGCTGCGCACCGCACGCGCCATCTCGCAACCGCGAACCAGCTCCAGCTCGGTAACGGTTCCCAAACTCAAATTATCTTGCTGGGCCGGGTGTCCATGTTACGGTGGTTGCGGGCAGGGGAACTTGTGTCCGTGCGCAAACTGCGCACGTCCTGCGGGGCCGCATCGTGGCGGTTGCCGCCAAGATAGACGGCGCATCGACCCCGGGGCCATAAGCGCCGCTCCTTTTTTGATGATCATCACAGGGGAACATACATGAAACGTCTTGCAACTGCGGTGGCGCTTTGCCTCGCGTTCTCCACCATGGCGGCGCCCGCCGCGCTCGCTCAGCAGCAAGCGGCGAGCTTCCGCACTGCCGAAGCCCTCGCGTTCTCTGAGCAAGAATTGCAGCAATATGGCCTGAGCGCTGCCGACGCCGCGCAAGTCGCCGCCTATCAAGACCAAGGCTACAGCGTCGTCGTGATGACGCCGGAAGAAGCCGCCCAGTACCAAGCGGGCATAACGACCACGCAATGGCTGCTCATCGGCCTCGTCGTGATTGTAGTTGCGGTCGCGGTTTCGTCCAATTGACGAAAACTGGCGCTACGGAGCCACAGTGCGAGGGCCCCGGCGTCTCCAGGCGACCTAGCGCCGGAACCGGCTACGGTATTCCGCGTTGGGCCAAGTCGGCAGAAAGCCGCGAGGCGGCGTCCTGCCCGATTCAGACGAGGCGGACGGGCCCTTGGCCCGGTCCACCGCACCGGCTGACATCCATCTGGGACGAACCGAAGGGATCACACCATGAAGTCTCGCATTGCAGGCGCCGTAGCGCTCGCGTTCGCGCTTGCGCAACTCACCGCCGCCCCGGCTTATGCGGAACAAGCAGCGCAATTCCGCGCTGCTGCACCGCAGGTCTTCACCGCGCAGGACCTGCAAAGCTATGGTCTGAGCGCCGAAGCCTCTGAACGGGCGACGGTTCTTCAAGACCAGGGCTATGAGATCAGAGTTCTGTCGCGCGAAGAGGCTGAACAGTACCAGGCAGGGATCACCGACAATCAATGGCTGCTTATCGGCATTCTGGCTGCCGTAGTGGTGATCGCGGTCGCCGTCTCCGATTGACGGAGCGCGGCGCGCCGTTCAGCGCAGTGCTGTTGGCGGTCTGTGCGGCGGGATGCGCCGTCACGCCGGTGCCGGACGTGAATACGTTCGCGCAGGAAACGGCCAACAACAGTTTCGAAATGTTCGACCGCAGCATGGCGACCAGTGCGCTCGTGCTGTCGGTCGAGCACGACCGCCAGACGGACGGGCCCTCCTGCGGCGCGCATGTGCTGGCCAGCGTCATCAACTATTGGCGCGGTCCGGGCACTGCCTCCGGGAACGCCATCTACCAAGCGACGCCGCCTGCTGACGGCGCGGGCTATTCGATCGCCGAGCTGCTGACGCTCGCGCGCGCCAACGACCTCTTGGCCAACGGCGTGCGGCTCGACGACGCAGCCATCATCCGCGAGCTGGAGAACGGTCGCCCGGTGCTCGTTGCAGTCAGGTTGCCGTCGATCTACGTCCAGAACCGCACCTTCCCCGGCGCCAACGCTCCTGTCCTCGGCTACGCCGGAAGCCTGCTGTCCTACCGGGTCGGGCGGCTGTCGGAATTCATCGGCCTCGAAATGGTCGATCACTACGTGCTGGTGGTCGGCTATGACGACGAGCGATTTGTAGTGCTGGAGCCCGTGATGGGCTATCGGACCATCAGCCACGACAAACTCGCCCGCTATCGCCGCCACTTCAACAACGCGGCCATCGTGTTCAGCGCCACCCGCCCGCCGCCGTCCACGGCCGCTGCGCCTGTCGAGCCGCTAGCGCCGGGCTAAGCCCTTCATTTGCCCTTCATGACCGGCTATTGAGTTCCTCCCCGCGCGGGCGGACTGGCCGCTGACGTTACGGGTTACGAGGCGCCGCACCAAAGCATGGCCAAGCCACTCGCCGCGACCAACGATTTCGTCGTTAAATTCGCTAATGTGAACGGGTCGGGCTCCGCTAGCGCCAACGGCCTGTTTGCGAAGGTGATCCTGCGCATGGGCGTGCCCGTCGGCGCGCGCAACATCTTCCCATCCAACATCCAGGGTCTGCCGACCTGGTACGAGGTGCGTGTCTCCGAGGCTGGCTGGCTTGGCCGCCGCGGCGGCGTCGATCTCATGGTGGCGATGAATCCGCAGACCTGGGAAGCCGATGTGAAGGGGATCGAGCCCGGCGGCTATCTGCTTTACGATTCCTCCAAGCCGCTGCCGGCGTCGAAATTCCGCGACGACATCACAATCATCGGCGCACCGCTCACCGAGCTGATCGCCGCCGAATTCGCCGATCCGCGCCAGCGCCAGCTGTTCAAGAACATTTGCTATGTCGGCGTGCTGGCCCAGCTCCTGGGTTTCGAGACCGATGTTGTGAAGCTACTGCTCAAGGAGGAGTTCAAGGGCAAGGACAAGCTGATTGAGCCAAACTTCAAGGCGTTCGAGCTTGGGTATAATCACGCCAAGCGGCGCCTCGCGCCCATTGGCCTCAAGGTGGCGCGGACCAACAAGGTGGGCGACCACATTTTCGTCGAAGGCAATGAGGCCGCCGCATTGGGCGCGGTCTATGGCGGCGCGACGTTCTGCGCCTGGTATCCGATCACGCCGTCCACTTCGCTCGCCGAAGCGTTCGAAGAGCACTGCCGCGCATTACGCACCGATCCGGACGGCAAGAAGCGCTACGCCATCGTTCAGGCCGAAGACGAGATCGCCTCCATCGGCATGGTGATGGGCGCCGGCTGGGCAGGCTCGCGCGCATTCACCTGCACGTCCGGTCCGGGCATTTCGCTGATGAACGAATTCGTCGGCTTCTCTTACTACGCCGAAATCCCGGCTGTGATCTTCGACGTTCAGCGCGGGGGGCCGTCAACGGGAATGCCCACGCGCACACAGCAATCGGATCTGTTGCTCGCGGCCTACGCCTCGCACGGCGACACCAAACATCCGATGCTCTTTCCTGGCAATCCGACGGAAGCGTTCGAGTTCGCCGCCCAAGCTTTCGATCTCGCCGATTTCTTCCAGACGACCATTTTCGTCATGCTTGAGCTCGACATCGGCATGCAGGAATGGCTGACGCCGCCGTTCAAGTGGGATGCGAAGCGTACGCTCAATCGCGGCAAGGTGCTGACCTACGAGCATTTGCAGCAGGGGGTGGCCTTCGGCCGTTATCGCGACGTCGACGGCGATGCCGTGCCGTATCGCACGCTGCCCGGAACGCATCCGACCAAGGGCAGCTACTTCACTCGCGGGTCAAGCCACGACAAGGACGCCCGCTACAGCGAAAAGGGCGAGGATTACACCGAAGGCATGGAGCGCTTGCTGCGCAAGTGGGAGACCATGAAGTCCTACGTACCGGGCCCCCTCGTGAAGAAAGCCAAGAAGCGCACACCCGACGGTGTGATCTATATGGGCTCGACCGAACCGGCGATGGAAGAAGCGCTTTGCGCGCTAGAGGAGCACGGCATTCATCTCGACGCCATGCGCCTGCGCGCCTTCCCCTTCAGCGACCAGGTGTTCGAATTCATCCGCAACCACGAGCAGGTCTTCGTTGTCGAACAAAACCGCGACGGCCAGCTCAAGTCGCTGCTCGTGAACGAGGGCGGCGTCCATCCCGCACGCCTCGTCTCGGTGCTGCACTATGACGGCTCGCCGATTTCCGCGCGCTTTATCATTAAAGACATCACCGAGAAACTCAAAGGTCCGCACGCCGCCACGCTGCGGGAGAACGCTGAATAAAGCGGCGTTCGTTAAGCTGGATCAGGCGGCGTTGACATCTCAAAAGGATATACTATCCTAAAAGGATGAAGTATGCTGGCCTGAAATCCTATCTGGCCTCGCAGCGTCAACCGCGCATTCGGTTGTCGTTCGCCGAGATCGGCAGGCGCGCCGGAATACGGCTTCCCACGTCCGCCTATCAGCACCCTGCCTGGTGGGCCAATGATTCAAAGAGCCACGTTCAAGCGAAGGCCTGGCTGGAGGCGGGATACAAGACGGAGAACGTAGATCTCGCAGCCCGCAGCGTTGAATTCGTGCGGGTCGAGCGCCGCGGAGTACACGAAGTGGAGCAGAACGATTTCGAGGGCAAACCTGCATCGTTGGTGAAGAAGCATCCCATGGCGGGCGCTCTCAAAGGCACTTTTACTATTGCGCCCGGGTGGGATCTCACGCGCCCGGCGCTGGACGAGGATGAGCTGGCCGAGATGGAGGCAAACCTCGACCGCATGGCCGTCATGATTGATGAGGGGCTGCGCGGCAAGGAATGAAGCGGCCGTACCTGCTCGATACCTGCGCCGCGCTCTGGCTCGTCGCTGACACCATACCAGCGCGTGCGGAGGCCGCGCTGGTTAGAGCGGACGCGGCGGGGCTCAGCACCTACGTCTCGCCCATCACGGCATGGGAGGTTGGAAACCTAGCCCGAAAGGGCCGCTTCGCCTCAAGCCTCACCCCGCAGCGTTGGTTCGAGCGTCTCATCAGCCTACGGAGCGCGGCGCTCGCGGAACTGTCGCCCGACGTGCTGATCGCTTCGACCGAACTTCCCAACTTCCCAACCAACGACCCCGCCGACCGCATCATCGCAGCCACTGCGCGCGAGTACGGCTATACTGTCGTCACCCGCGACCGCGCATTGCTAGACTATGGAAAACAGGGCTATCTGAACGTCCTGGAGTGTTGAGCGTTTCATGACCTACATCGCGAAACCACCGTTGCATCACCCGTCGCTGGAAAAGAACGCGCTTGGGTTCACACGCCGCGACTATGAAGGCCGCATCTCCACGCTATGCGCAGGCTGCGGGCATGATTCGATCAGCGCCGCGATCATCCAGGCGTGCTTCGAGATTGACCTTGCGCCGCATCGCTTGGCGAAATTCTCCGGCATCGGCTGTTCGTCGAAGACGCCGGATTATTTCGTCAGCCCAGCGCACGGCTTCAACGCGGTCCACGGCCGCATGCCGTCGGTGTTGACCGGCGCCAACATTGCCGCAAAAGATCTGATCTATCTCGGCGTCAGCGGCGACGGCGACAGCGCCTCCATAGGCCTTGGCCAGTTCGCTCATGCCGTGCGTCGCGGCGTCAACATGACCTATATTGTCGAAAACAACGGCGTCTACGGACTCACCAAGGGCCAATTCTCCGCCACGTCCGACAAGGGCTCGAAAGCGAAAAAGGGCGCTGAGAATAAGGATTCGCCGATCGACCTCGTCATGCTCGGCCTACAGCTTGGCGCAACTTATGTCGGCCGCAGTTTCTCCGGCGACAAGGACCAGCTCGTGCCGCTGATCAAGGGCGCGCTCAGCCACAAGGGCACCGCGATCCTCGATGTCATCAGCCCGTGCGTGGCGTTCAACAACCACCTCGGCTCGACCAAGAGCTTCGATTACGTGCGCGAGCACAACGAAGCAGTGAACCGCATGGACGTCATTGCCCCGCGCGCACCGATCAAAGCCGACTATGCGCCCGGCGAACTGAAGGAAGTGCGCCAGCACGACGGCTCAATCCTGCGTCTGCGCAAACTGGAAGACGATTACGACGCCACCAACCGGAATGAGGCTCTGGGTTATCTCGCACGCAAGACGGCGGAGGGCGAGATCGTCACCGGCTTGCTCTACGTCGATCCCAATGCAGGCGACCTGCACGACGCAATGAATACGGTCGATACCCCACTGAACAAGCTCGCGGACGCCGACCTAATTCCCTCCGTGGCGGATCTGGAAAAAATCAACGCCAGTCTGCGGTGAGTGTCTGTCGGCCATGCAGGAGGGGCCGACTTCGGCCATGACTTACATAGCGCCGCCTTATCACTGGATCATCGGTGCTGCGATACTGCTGTATCTCTTCAGTATCGCAAACTTGATGGGCTATCTTGAGCGAGAGCATCCAAAGGCGTGGGCGGCGATTGGCAGCCCCTTAGTGCGTTTCTATCCGGGCCTTGGAAATTGGTTTCCACTATTGGGCGCCATATTCCTTGGGGCCGAGATCGGGCTCCCCGTCGAGCCGGGGGCACAGCGGCGCCTATGGATGGTGCGTGGACTTGCTTTGATCTGCGCTGCATTGATTGGGATTGGGTTCGCGACAAACCTGCTGCCTAGTGCTTAGTTCATTCCGCCGCAGCAAAATGCGCCAACTGACCCGCGTGCGCCTTCTCGAAGGCCGGGCGCGCCGTCGCGCGCGCGAGATAATCGCGACACGCGGGATAATCCGCCAGCCCGTCGAACCGATTCACCAGCCGCAAGACATCTGCCATGAGAATGTCGGCGACCGAGAAGCGTCCGATTAGCCACTCGCGGTCCGCCAGCACCGGCTCCATCCGCTGAAGCCGCAAGGTTAGAAACCCATCGATCTGCTTCCATCCCGGCGCATCGCCGGTGATCCCCGAGAACTGAAAGATCGACCAAGGCAGGCTCGCCATCTCGACAGAATTGAGTGACGCGAACAGCCACTCGATCACTTCGGCGCGACCGTGCGGATCGCGCGGCATCAGCTTCTCGCTCAGCTCGCCAAGATGCAGGAGAATTGCGCCGCTCTCGAAGATCGAGATGTCGCCATCCCTCAGCCACGGCACTTGGCCGAAGGGCTGATGCGCAAGGTGCTCGCTCTCGCGCGTACGGAACGATGTGCTCTCGACACGATAGAGCAGGCCTGCTTCCTCTAAGGCCCAGCGCACCCGAATGTCGCGCACATAACCGCGCGGCGGCTCAGGCACCCAATCGTATGTGGTAAGAATAAGCTCGGTCATTCAGCAACATCTCCGTTCGTCACCCAAACCGCTCAATCCTGAACGGCGCAATATCAACCGGAGGCGTCTTCTCCGCCGCAATCGCCGCGATGATCTCAGCTGTGATCGGCGCTTCTGTCAGCCCCAGATGCGCATGCCCGAACGCATAAAGCACTTTCGGCGTGCGCTCCATGCGCCCGATCGCCGGCATGAAATCGGGCAGGGATGGCCGCGAGCCAACCCAGCGATCCGGGTTCGCCGCAAACTTGATCCCCAGCTCGTCGATCCGCTGCCTGAGCCGCCGCCACTTCCGCTCATCGCCCGGCGCATCCGGCGAGCCGAACTCGACAAAGCTTGTCGCCCTCAAACCGCTGGTGAAGCGCGATACCGCGATGAAGTTTTCCTCGAACACTGTCGTCGGCAGGTCGCGCGGCCAATTCGTCTCCGCGCTCTGCAGATGATAGCCGCGCTCGCCGATCAGCGGCGCGCGCACTCCCAATTGCTCCATCAGCCGCCGTGACCATGGCCCGGCACTGATGAGCACCGCATCTGCCTCACGTGTTTGGCCCTTCGCCAGCGTCACCCGCCCGCTCGCTTCTACACGCTCCGCGCTTCCCACAACCGTCTCGCCACCACGCTCAGCAAACGAAGCAAGGATCGCATCGCGCGCCGCCTGTGGATCGCTCACTTGCCCGGTGCCGCTGAAAATCACCGCCGCACGTGGCAAGCGATTGAGCACGCCGCCATAGCGCTCGAGCTCCGCGCGCGTCATTTCGCGATAACTCGTCGCGCCCCACTGCGCCTTCGCGAACGCCGCAAGACCCAGTTCCACGCCGCGCGGCGTCATCCATGCCGTTATGTGGCCGTGCGGAATGACGATCTCCGGCGCGTCGGCCAGATTCGCGATGCGATGCCAAGCCGGCAGCGAATCCGCGAGCAGGGCGCTCAGCGCCTCGCGGCCGCGCGCGAACCGCACCGGATCGCACGCCGCTAGAAACTGCATCGACCACGGCGTCCAAAGCGCCACATCGCTCCAGCGAAAATCGAGAGGCCCGCCCACGCCGAAGCTGGAGCGGGGCGCGCGCAGCACATTCCCCCATGCCGACCAAGGCGAGACCTGCTCCGAGCCGATATGCCCCGCATTGCCGTAAGACGCGCCACGCCGCGTATCACCGGGATCGATCAGGGCCGTCTGCACGCCGGCCGCCTGCAGCCGTAGCGCGCATGAAGCTCCGACCAAGCCTCCGCCGATGATCAGAATCGATTTCATCGCTGCTCCGGATCGTATAGGTTGCTCACGTTGGCAAGCGAGGTTTCGATGCAGGTTTCATGGGCCGGCGTTTTTCCGGCGGCGACGACACAGTTCGCGCCCAATCTCTCGATCGATGTCGGCGAAACGCAGCGCGTACAGGACGCGCTGATCCGCGATGGCGTCCACGGGCTCATCATCATGGGTACCGTAGGGGAGAACAACTCGCTCGAGGCGGAGGAAAAGCGAGCCGTCCTCAAGGCGACCGTCGAAGCGGTCGACAAACGCGTTCCCATCATAGCCGGTGTCTCGGAACTCGACACCAAGCGCGCTATCGCCTTTGCTCGAGACGCTAAGAGCATCGGGGCCGACGGCCTTATGGTGCTTCCGGCCATGGTTTATGTGCCGACCGAAGACGAACTCGTCGCCCATTTCCGCTCTGTGTCGGAGGCGACCGGTCTGCCGATCATGCTCTACAACAACCCGCCCGCGTACCGTGTCAGCATCAGCGTCGAAGCGCTGAAGCGCTTGAGCGATCGCCCCAATATCGTCTGCCTCAAGGAAAGCGCGCCGGATACGCGCCGCTTCACCGATCTCTTCAACGCTGTGGGCGATCGCTACGTGCTGTTCGCTGGCCTGGACGATGTGGCGCTGGAAGGGCTGATCCTCGGCGCGCGCGGCTGGGTGTCCGGCCTCACCAACGCATTCCCGAAGGAATCGCTCGCGCTTTACGACGCGGTGATCCGTAACGATCTCGAAACCGCACGCGCCATCTATCGCTGGTTCATGCCGCTTTTACATTTGGACGCCGAACACGATCTCGTTCAGTCGATCAAATTGGCCGAGCAGATCATGGGCCGGGGAAGCGAACGTGTGCGGCCGCCGCGCTATCCTCTCACCGGCGCCCGCCGCGCTGAGGTGAGTGCTCTCGTGGAACAGGCCGCCGCGACGCGCCCGAAGCTGAAGGCGACTGCGTGACCCGTCACGTCTTCCATTGCATCGACGGCCACACCGCCGGCAATCCTGTCCGGCTCGTCGTCGAAGGCGCGCCTCAGCTCAGCGGCGCCAATATGAGTGAACGGCGGCGGGATTTTCTCGCGCGCTACGATTGGATCCGTACCGGTCTTTGTTTCGAGCCGCGCGGTCACGACATGATGAGTGGCGGTTTTCTCTATCCGCCGACGACGCCGGACGCCGACGTCGGCATCCTTTTCATCGAAACCAGCGGCTGCCTGCCAATGTGCGGTCACGGCACGATCGGCATCGTCACGTTCGCTATCGAGAACAGTCTGATCAAACCGCGCACGCCGGGCCGCTTCATCGCCGAAGTCCCGGCCGGGCAGATCGAACTCAGCTATACCCAGGAAGGCAATCGCGTCCGGAGCGTTCGCATTCGCAACGTGCCGAGCTATCTCGCCGCTGAGGACGTCCGCATCGACGTTCCCGATTTCGGACCGCTAATGCTCGATATCGCATATGGAGGCAATTTTTACGCCATCATCGAACCGCAAGGCGCTTATCGCGGCCTCGACGAGCTCGGCGCTGCAAACATCGTTCAGCTCTCGCCGATTGCCCGCCAACTCGTCCGCGACAAGATCGAGCCCGTGCATCCGCTCGACCCTACTATTCGCGGGGTCAGCCACGTCCTCTGGGCGGACAAGCCGAAGGGCGAGGGCGCCCACGGCCGCAATGCGGTGTTCTACGGCGACAAAGCCATTGACCGCTCTCCATGCGGCACCGGCACGTCGGCGCGGATGGCTCAGCTGCATGCCAGGGGCAAGCTCAAGGTCGGCGACGCTTTCGTGCACGAAAGCTACATTCTGAGCCGCTTCATCGGCTGCATCGAGGCGGAGACGGAGATTGGCGGCCAACGCGCCATCATCCCCTCCATCGAAGGCTCGGCGATCGCGACCGGGCGCAACGAGATCTGGATCGACGACGAGGACCGGTTCGCACACGGCTTCCAGGTCGTCTGATCGCGATTGCGCCTCCCGCTTACACATGCTGAACTAGCGAAAACATGCGGGGAGAGCCAATGGCGGCGGGTTTCGAGCTGGCGGTACGCTGGCTAACGACGATCGTAGGCGGACTGCTTACAGCGCTCTCGGCAATTGCGCTTTATTTCACCACGGTGCTGCTGCGCACGGCGCACCGGCGTAGCGAACTTGCGCCGAAACCCGAAGCCATTGGCCTCGGCGCTGTAACGAACTTCTTCGATACGCTGGGCATCGGCTCGTTCGCTCCGACGACGGCGTACATGAAGCTGCGCAAGATGGCGCCGGACAGCTACTTTCCGGCGATCTTGAACGCCGGCCATGCGCTGCCGACGGTCGCGCAAGCGCTGATCTTCATCACCCTTGTGCAAGTTGATCCGGTTTTGCTTATATCGTGCATCGTCGCCGCTTGCGCTGGCGCTTTCATTGGCGCGCCGATCGTGCAGCGTTCGCCCGTACGCCTGGTGCAAGGCGTCGTCGGCGCCGCGCTGCTGATTGCGGCGACGCTCTATGCCTTGGCCAATCTCAACCTGATGCCTGTCGGAGGCGAGGCGTTGACGCTGCCGCCGGCGCTCTTCGCCATCGCCGTGGCAGGTCACTTCGTCATGGGCGTGCTGATGATGTTCGGCATCGGCCTCTACGCGCCGTCGCTCGTGCTGCTCAGCTTGCTGGGGCTCAATCCTGTCGCCGCGTTCCCTATCATGATGGGCTCTTGTGCGTTTCTGATGCCGATTTCGAGCCTCAACTTTGTCCGCTCGGAGAGGATCGACTTGCGCATTGTGCTGGGCATCGCGCTCGGCGGCATCCCTGCAGTGCTGGTGGCGGCGCTTGTCGTCAAATCGTTGGACCTTGTCACTTTGCGCTGGCTGGTCGTGATTGTGGTGCTTTACGCCGCCGCTTTGCTGTTGCGGTCAGCCTTGTTCGACAAGAAAGCGACGCCGCCAGAAGGCACGCCCGCCGTTCCGTGAGGCAAAAGATGAAACGCATCGTCATCGCTGCAGCACTCATGTGCGCCACGCCTGCCGCCGCACAAACCGCCAGCGCAGATCTGGCGCGGCTGTTTGCTGACGAACGCGCCTTCCTCTACCGCGAGGACCCGCTTTCGGCGACGAACGCCGGCGTCCATGATTACGATGATCGCCTGCCGCCGGTGACCGCAGAGGCCAATGCGCGGCAAACACGCGAGAACCAGGCTTTTCTCGCTCGCCTCAACGCCATCGAGCGCGATCAGCTCTCGCACGAGGAACAGGTGAGCTACGATTTGTTCGCGTTCTTGGTCGGTCAGCGCGTCCAGCTTGCTCGTTACAACGACTGGCGTTTGCCGCTGAACAGCGACAGCGGCTTCTATTCCGAAATCCTGCTGCTTGACGATCTGCAATCGCCGCGCACCGTGCGCGACTACGAGAACTACATCGCCCGCCTCAACGACGTGCCGCGCTACTTCCGCGAGAACATCGCCAACATGCGCCAGGGCATGCGCGAGGGCTTCACGCTGCCGCGTGAGATTATTGGCGGGGTGGGGCAGGTCATCGGCGCTCTTCGCTTCGACAGCGCCGACAGTATGGGCCTTTATGCGCCGTTCGCCAACTTCCCCACCACCGTCCCGGAGAGCGAACGCGCGCGCCTGCGGGAAGCCGGCCGCGCCGCCATCACAAGCAGTGTGATCCCGGCTTTCAATGAGTTTCGCGCTTTCTTCGAAGCCGAGTATGCCCCGCGCGCCCGCAACACGATCGCCGCGCAATCACTGCCGAACGGGCGCGCCTATTACGCCGACCTCGTCCGCTATTACACGACGCTGCCCGACGCCACGCCGCGTCAGATCCATGACATAGGCCTGCGCGAAGTCGCCCGCATTCGCGCCGCGATGGAAACGGAAATGCGTGTGAGCGGTTATCAGGGCTCATTCGCGGAGTTTCTCAGCTATCTCCGCACCGATCCGCAGTTCTACGCGACGACGCCGGAGCAGTTGTTGCGCGAGGCGGCGTGGATCACTCGCGAGATCGACGGACAGATGCCGCGCTTCTTCGGCCGCATTTCGCGCACGCCGTACACGGTTCGCGCCGTGCCGGCAGAAATCGCGCCGAATTATACCGGAGGCCGCTACAATGGCGGGCCGCTCGGCGCGGCGGGCGAGTACTGGGTCAACACCTACGCGCTCAACACGCGCCCCCTTTACATCCTGCCGTCGCTCACGGCCCACGAAGCCGCGCCCGGCCATCACACGCAGATTTCGCTCGCGCGCGAACTCACCGATCTTCCTGCGTTTCGCCGCACCTTTTACCCGCACGCGTTCGGCGAAGGGTGGGGCCTTTATTCGGAGCGGCTTGGCGAAGAGATGGGCATCTATCACACGCCGTATCAGCGCTTCGGCCGCCTGACTTATGAGATGTGGCGCGCATGCCGCTTGGTGGTCGACACGGGCATGCATTCGATGGGCTGGTCGCGCCAGCGCGCGCTGGACTACCTCGCCGCCAACACCGCGCTCTCAACCCACGAAGTTCGCACCGAAATCGACCGCTACATCGCCTGGCCCGGCCAGGCCCTCGCCTATAAGATGGGAGAGCTGAAGATCGTCGAATTGCGCCAGCGCGCCGAAGCCGCGCTCGGCGAAAGGTTCGATGTCCGTGCCTTCCACGATGCCGTGCTCGCCAATGGCGGCGTCACGCTACCGGTTCTCGATCGCGAAATCGACGCCTACATCGCGGCCGCACGAGCGGCGTAGTTACTTTGTCCCATACATGCGGTCGCCGGCATCGCCGAGACCCGGCACGATGTAGCTATGCTCATCGAGCCGCTCATCCACTGCGGCTGTCCAGATCGGCACGTCGGGGTGATGGCTGCGAACGACATCGACACCCTCCGGCGCTGCGAGCAGGCAGACCAAGCGGATATCCTTGACGCCGTGCTCCTTTAGCCGGTCCAGTGCGGCCACCGCGGTGTGTCCCGTCGCCAGCATCGGATCGATGACGATCACCAACCGCTCCGCCACATCCGCCGGCGCCTTGAAATAGTATTCCACCGCCTTCAGCGTCTTTGGATCGCGATAAAGACCGATATGCGCCACGCGCGCGGACGGCACCAGTTCGAGCATGCCGTCAAGCAGGCCGAGCCCCGCGCGCATGATCGGCGCGAACACCAGCTTCTTGCCGGATAGGCGCTTGCCTTTCATCGCTGCCATCGGCGTTTCAATGTCGATTACTTCGAGCGGCAGGTCGCGCGTCACCTCATAGCAAAGCAGCACGCTGATTTCCCGTAGCAGCGCGCGGAAGGAACGCGTGGACGTTTCCTTGTCCCGCAGGATCGTGAGCTTGTGCTGCACCAAGGGATGATCGACGATTGTTACACCCTGCATCAGAACACCGTGCCGTCGCTGTGAATGTGAAGCGGCGGGCCGCCATCGACTCGCTTCTGCCGCGCGATCTCCCGGCCCGCCGCCCAAGTGCCGCCTTCGAGCACGCGCGCCAGCGGAAATTGTGTTGCCGAGACACCCAAACGCTCGCGCACCAACGGCGCGATGCGGTCGAGCAGCGCCACCGTCAGCGAGCGCCACACGATGATGAAGGGATCAGAGACTGGATAAGTTTCGCTCAAAGAATAGCGCGAGTTGGGCGTAAGCACATCCATGTCGATGAAAAGGCCGCCGTTACGATACTCGGCCAAGCCGGTCAGCCCATCGATATCAACGACGCGCGTTCCGGCGCGTTCGAGTGGTTCAATCAATGAGTACGCCAACCATTGCGACAGCTTGTGTAAGGGCGTGTAGCCAAAAGAACTGTTTACCAGCCAGCAATCGCCAAGGGGAACGCCGTTCATAACGGGGCGATTCTCCCAGATTGGCCCGAGAGCTTCCAGTAGCGTGCTGAGAATGACCGGCGCGGCAATCTGACCGTCATGTGCACGCGCGATCATAACATCGTAGAGTCCGCCCGGGCGCGGACGATCAGCACGCGCAAACAGCTCGCCTTGCGCATCAGCGTGCGCACCGAGGCGGTTGAGTAGACGCACACGGCCGTCGAGTCCGGCGAGGGGATTGCGTTCCGTAACCTGAAAGGCGTCTGCCAACTGCGTTGCGTCGAAACGGCCCAACGCTTCGGCGTCAGCGCGAAGCGGATCGCTGGGATCGGCAGAGAAGCCGCCCCACTCGAACAAGCGAAGGCTTGCCAGCGCCAAGCCTTCGGACCGAGACGCAATCAAGCTGCTTGCGGAATCCGCATAACGCCACGCCGCGCCGGCGCCTGCGTCGAGCAGGACGGAGGTGATGGCGAGATCGAACTCGGCGCGTGCGAGTGCATGTTTGTCGCGCCACGCGGTGGCCTCTCTAGTGTCCGCCCAGAGATCGTTGCCGCCAAACTCAAAATGGCGCCAGCGAGCATGGAACGGCACTTCAAGAGTTGGATAGCGCGTGCGGATGACTTCCGCGACGTAGTCGGCGCACGCCGGGAGTCTTTCGGGATGGATGTCCCACAACGCTCCCTTTCCACTCTCGAAGGCGTACCAAGCGTTGGCGTGATTGCGCACACCCTGCGCCGACTGAAAGGCGGCGCGCTGAACGGGCGTCAACCGGTGTTCAGAAGTCTTTGAGGTCACGCCCCACCACGCGGGTCAGGTCATCTTCCGTGGGCGCGGCCTCGGCGCTGAAATAGCCGGCGGCTTTCTTCGCTTCCAGTTCCACGCTCGCATCCGGCGGCACTAATTCCGCTGGGATTGGCACGCGCTCGCCGATAGTGATGCCCGACGATGTGATCGCGTCGTGTTTCATGTTCGACATCGATACGAAGCGATCGATCCGCGTGATCCCAAGCCAATGCAGTACATCAGGCATCAGTTGCTGGAAACGGGCGTCCTGCACGCCGGCGACGCACTCGGTCCGCTCGAAATACGTTGCGGCTTGATCGCCGCCGGGCTGGCGTTTGCGTGCATTATAGACGAGAAACTTCGTCACTTCACCCAGCGCGCGGCCTTCCTTGCGGTTGTAGACGATCAGCCCAGCGCCGCCGGCCTGCGCCTCGCGCACGCATTCCTCGATGCCATGCGTGAGGTAGGGGCGGCAAGTGCAGATGTCTGAGCCGAACACGTCCGAACCGTTGCACTCGTCATGCACGCGGCAGGCGAGGCGTCGCGCCGGATCGGCGATCGCTGGGGGATCGCCGAAAATGTAGAGCGTCACGCCGCCGATCGGCGGCAGGAACACGTCCATGTCGGTGCGCGTGACCAACTCCGGATACATCCCGCCCGTTTGCTCGAACAAAGTGTGCCGCAGTTTTTCTTCCGACACGCCAAACCGCGCCGCAACCCCGGGCAAATACCAAACCGGATCGATCGCCGCCTTCGTCACTGCGACGTCGCCACTCTCGTGCACGACATCGCCGTCAACCTTAAGCCGGCCCTTCGCGATCGCGTCGCGCACTTCGCCGAGGCTGAGCCGCGCTTTCGTCACCGCAATGGTCGGGCGAATATCAATGCCCCCGTCGATCTCCGCTTTGAAAGCGTCTGCAACCAAATGGCCCCACGGATCGAGCGAGACGATCTTTGCCGCATCGCTCCATTGCGGAAACGGCCCAAATGACACCACGGGCGACGTGTCCTTCAAATCCGGCCGCACGCTGGGATTGAGCGCGCCCGCCGAAACCGCCAGCGCGCGATAAACCGAATACGATCCGCCATGCGCGCCGATCGCGTTACGGTCCGCCGTTATGGAGCCGATCACCGGCCCGCGTTCGCGCGCAATCGGTGCGCCCCAGCGGATCGGAAAGCGCGATTTCGCGCCAGCCCCAGGATGGGAAGTCAGGCGGATGTGGCCGATGCGGTTTTCGGACATGCAACAAACTATGAGCGCAGAACGCGCTTCAATCCCGTTAATGTGAGAACTAGGCGCCGTCATGGCAACCCAGAAATCCTTACAAGATCATCCGCTTGATCCCTTGCTTCAACAGCGCAACGTTGAAGTTGATAAGATAGCCCAAGCGGCGAGAGGAGAGCTTCAAATAGGTGAGCACTTGGGCCTCGTGAACCGGAGCGAGCGCTTCGACAGACTTCACTTCGACGATGACAACTCTATCCACGATGAGGTCAATCCGATAGCCGGCATCCAACTTGATAGTGTCGTAGACCACCGGCAGCGCGACTTGACGCTGCACCTCGTGTCCCCTCTGACGAAGCTCATGCTCGAGGCAGACTTCGTATGTCGACTCTAGAAGTCCAAGTCCTAGCGTTCGATGCACAGCAAAAGCCGCGTCTAGCAGGCTTGTGCCTATTTCTTGAGTTTGCCGTGGGAGAGGTTCGAAAGGCTCAGACATCGCCGTGACCGCCGTGCCGTCGTTGTGTCGCTGTGGTGCAATTTAGCTACCCACAGCGACACAGCGGAGTCACTGCGTGCACGGCGCGTCAGCTCTTCAAGAGTTGCAGCATCGCCATCGCGGCGGCTGGATTGCGCTCTTTGGCGCCGCTGATGAAGTAGAGAAATGCGTCGCCCGATTTTTCCCAGTCGCGCGCCGTCGTCGCCCACTTCTTCAGCGCGGGCTTGGCATAGCCCGTGGGCTCATCGGCGTGGGTCAGCTCGAGGCGCGCGTATGAAAAATCGGCCGTGGGCTCGATGACAAGCGGATGCTTCTCTGACTCCACAGCGACGACCGCAACGTTTCGCTCGCGCGCAAGCTTCAGGAAGGCGTCTTCCATGAAGCTCCCGTGCCGAACTTCTATGGCGTGGCGCAGCTTCTGCTTCCCAAGCTTCTCCGGCAGCATGTCGAAATAGGCCGCCATCTCCCCCGCATCGAACTTCTTGTATGGCGCCATCTGCCAGAAGATTGGCCCGAGTTTTGACCCGAGCTCGCCGACGCCGCTGTTGAAGAACCACTCGATCGATTGCGCCGCCTCGCGCAGATCCTTGCGTTGCACCGCCGCGCGCGGCGCCTTCACCGAGAACATGAAATCGTCCGGCGTCGCCGTCGCCCATTTCTTGAACGAAGCCGCACTTTGCGTCCGGTAGAACGTCGCATTGATCTCGATCGCCGTGACTTTACTTGCGGCGTATTCCAGCTGCTTCGCCGCCGGCAGATCGGCAGGATAGAAGGTCTCCTCCCACGGCTCGTAGCTCCAGCCGCCGATGCCGACGCGGATCGTCATCTCATTCGCCCGTGAACTTCGGCGCGCGCTTCTCGGTGAACGCGTCGACCGCTTCCTTGTGATCGCGCGTCTCGTGCGCCAGCGCCTGGAACGCCGCCGAGAGCTCCAACACGTCGCTCAAGCGCCCATGCTGCGCCTCGCGCAGCAGCCGCTTTGCGAGCCGCACGGTGCGCGGCGGATTGACGGCTACGCGCTCAGCGAGCTTGCGCGCCTCATCCATCAGCGCCTCGTCCGGTACGACGCGTGACACCAGCCCAATCCGAGCTGCTTCGTCAGCATCGATCGTATCTCCCGTCAGCACCAGCTCCGCCGCGCGCGAGGTCCCAATCGCGTTAGTCAAAATCCACGCCCCGCCATCGCCTGGGATGATGCCGACCTTCACGAAACTCGACGCCAACTTCGCCGAAGCCCCCGCTAGGCGGATGTCGCACAGAACGCCGATGTCCAGGCCTAGACCGATGGCAGGTCCATTGATCGCGGCGATCGTGGCGACCTCAACGTCGGCCAGTGCTTTGATGATCGAATGCACGCCGCGGCGATAGTTCGCGCGCGTGCCATCCGGCGTTGCGCGTGGGCCGATACCGGAGCGCTCGCGGATGGCCTTCAGGTCGCCGCCGGCGCAGAATGCTTTGCCGGCGCCCGTCAGGACAACGGCGCTGATGTCCGCATCGTCGTTTGCGCGCCACAAAGCGCCCGCCAGGTCGTCGCAATCCTGCTGCGTTCCAATGGCGTTGCGGCTTTCCGGCCGGTTCAGTGTGATCGTCGCAACGCGGCCGGATTTTTCGTAGGTTGCGAACGTCATGGCGGCTCCGCGGAAATCGTCCGCGTGGCTTAGACCATCGGCGCAGCGCGGACAATTGCTTACGGCGCGCCGTCGCCTTGCAGATACGCAATCAGATCCTCGGACTGCACCGGATTTGGCCCATGCCGGCGCACCTCAACGCGCCCGCGTCCGTCACGTCCGGAAATGACGATGATCTGGGTGTTCGCATCGGCTTGAAACTGAAAGCGCGAGCCGTCGGCGCCAACGTTCTCTGACCCGTCCCGCGCCTCGAGTGAGAAAGTCGTCGTGCGCGCGCTTTCGCTGAGTTCGATCTGCTGCGCCTGCGCCGCCGTGGCGAAGTCGTAGGAATGATAGAGGAGGTCGCCGTCGCCATCCTCGCTGACGACGATCGTGCGCCGGCCGGTGAAGCCCATCAGCCGCGTCCGCGGCATCCAGCGGCAGGAGATGTCGTGGTCGCCAAGCCGCAGCGATGTAAACGGCGTCGTATAGGCCGCGCCCGGCGTCTCCAGCATGCCGGGATTGAGCTGCCGGATCGAGCCGGACTGCGCGCCGTTCTCCAACAGCGTCGTGTAGACGCTTCCTGCCGCGCCCTCCTCGGCGCCGATCTGATATTGGGTCCGCTGCACCAATGCGCCGTTCGGCTTGTCGTACTGCGCCACACGTGCCGTTGACCCATCGCGCTCGAACACCAGCAGCACCGGAGCATCGATCGCATCGCAGATGAACCAAGGCTGCGACAGCGCCCCGGCCGACGCTTCCGGAAGTGGGGGCGGCGGCTCGGACTGTCCGCATGCGGCGAGAATGAGCGCGAAGGTGAGGGCGATGCGGCGCACGGGAACTCCTCGCGTAATGCTAGCATATCGAAATAGGCCGTACGAAGGCGTTCAATCGAGTCCCAGCTTCGTGCGCGCGGCTTTGGTGATGCTCACCGCGCTCTTGGCGTAATCCGCCCATGGATCGGGCTCAGCTAGGCGCGCGTGCATGTCCTTGAGCTTGAACACCGACGCCTCGGGAATGGTCTTCAGTTCATCCCAGCTCACCGGCACGGCGATTGGCGCCGTGCCGCGTGCGCGAGGGGAGTAAGGAGCGATCGCCGTCGCGCCGCGGCCGTTGCGCAGATAATCGATGAAGATGCGCCCCTTGCGCTTGGCCTTCGCCATGTTGGCGACGAAGCGTTTGGGATCAAGCGCCGCGACCTGTTCGGCGAAATCGGAGGCGAAGCCCTTCGCTTCGTCCCATTCGAGTTTGGGCTTCAAGCTGAGCACGACGTGAATGCCCTTGCCGCCTGTGATCATGGCGAAGCTCGGCAGATCGGCGCTATCCAGCAGGGCGCGGATGTCGAACGCGGCGCGTTTGACGATCTGGAAATCCAGCTCCTCATCGGGATCGAGATCGAAGACGAGCCGGTCCGGATGCTCGAGATCTTTGTTGCGCGAGCCCCACAAGTGAAACTCAAGGGCGCTGATCTGCGCGGAGGAAACGATCGCCGTTGCATCTGGCAGCGTAATGTATTCCTCTGTCTTGCCGTCGCTCTCGCTGATGGGGATGAGCTTGATCTCCTTCGGCATGCCCTTCATCGCGTGCTTCTGGAAGAAGGTCTGCTTGCCCACGCCATCGGGCGCTCGCACCAAGCTCACGGGTCGCCCATAAAGATGCGGACCCATGCGGTCGGCCGCCATGTCAAGATAGGCGGCAAGTTCCGCCTTGGTGACGCCCGCATCCGGAAACAGCACCTTGTCCGGATGGGTCAACCGCACGCGCGTCTTCATCGCCGGCGCTACTTGTTCAGCCTGCACGTCCTTCGCCGCTTTGTCTCCACGCAAGCCCAAGAACACGCCGTGCCGCACCGCGCCGTCGCTGGTGAGTTCCGCGAACTTCACCTGCGCCACCAACTTTGGCTCGACCCATTTTGCGCCCTTCGCCGCCTCGCGCGGCACAGAAAGCGCAGGCTTCGCGCGCTCCAGCTTTGTCAGCTGCGCGTGCAGCGACGCCAGCGTCTTGTCGTTGAATCCCGTGCCGACATTGCCGCGATAGACGAGCTTGCCGTCTACATGATCGGCCAGCATCAGCGACGCAAACTGCCGTCCGCGCGCCGAAGGTTGATAGCCGATGATCACGAATTCCTGCTCGTTGACGCATTTCACCTTGAGCCAGGAATTTGTGCGTCCGCTCTGATAGGTGGAGTTCGCTTTCTTCGAAACGACGCCCTCCAGACCTTTCTCGCGAAAGGCCTCCAGTACATCCGGCCCGTTGCCTTCGAAATAGGGGCTGACGCGGATCGGCGGCTTCGTCTTTGCCAGCAACTTATCCAGGCGCTCCTTGCGCTGGCTCAGCGGCGTCTTGCGCAAGTCCTTCGCGCCCTCCGCCAAGAGATCGAACACGAAGTACGAGACGCCCTTGGCGATCCCATTCTCGAGCGATTTCTGCAGCGACGCAAAGTCGGTCCGCCCGTTCGCATGCGCGACGGCCGCTTCGCCATCGAGCAGCACATCCTTGAGGTAGAGCGCAGCCAGAGCATCGGCAATCGGCTGGAACTTGCCGGTCCAATCCAGGCCTGTGCGCGTATAGAGCCGCACCGAATCGCCGCTCACAGCCGCCTGGATGCGATAGCCGTCGTACTTGATTTCATGAATCCAGTCGTCGCCCTTCGGCGGCGCCTCGACGCGCGTCGCCAGCGCGGGCTCGACGAACTCCCACTTCGGCGGCTTTGCCGCCTTTGGCGCGCGTTCGCTGCCTTTGCTCCACACCCGCGCTCCGCCCGAGCGCACGTCTTCGATGGTGCGGCCCGAAACCACGCTGGTGACGCTGCGCGCCACCGGATCCTCCTTGCCGGCGAACGCATCCTTCGATTTGAACAGCAGCCAAGGATTGCCGCGCTCGCCCTCGCGAGGCTTGATCTTGACCATGTGAAATTCGCCTTTCAGCCGTTCGCCGGCCAGCACGAACTTCAACTCGCCTTTCTTCATGCCCTCGTCGGGATCGAGCAACCATTTCACTCTGCCCGTGTCCCAGATGATTACGGCGCCGGCGCCATACTCGCCCTTCGGGATCACGCCTTCGAACGACCCGTACTCGATCGGATGGTTTTCGGTACGCATGGCGAGGCGCTTAACGGAAGGATCGAGCGAGGGGCCATTCGGCACCGCCCAGCTCATCAGCACGCCGTCGTGCTCGAGGCGGAAATCGTAGTGAAGCCGTGTCGCCGCGTGCTTCTGCACGACGAACATGCCGCCGGCGTCCTTGACCTGGCCGCCGGCGGGTTCACTCGTCTTCTTGAAATCGCGCTTGCGCTTGTATTCGGCGAGATCGCCGACCGTGTCAGACCTGCCCGCGCTTTTCGCCCCGCTCTTAGCGGGCCGCTTCATTTTTTAGCGCGTTTCGCGGACTTAGCCGGCGCTTTGGCGCGGGGCGCCGAACGAGTCTTTTCCGCCGCCGCACGCCGCTTCGGCACCGGCTTTTCCTCTTCATCGTCCTCGATCGGCATTGACTTCTTCGCCAGGGACTTCTTGAGCGCATCCACCAGCGAGACGACGTTGTCGCCATAGTCCCGCGACGGCTCTTCCTGGTCTTCCAGCACCAGTTCGCCGTGGCGTTCGATCTTCTTCTTCACCAGCCGCTCGATGGCGATGGCGTATTCGTCCTCGAACTTCGCCGGATCGAACTTCGCCTTCTTCCGGTTGATCAACTCTTCGGCGAGGTCGATCAAATCCGCGTCGAGCTTGCCGCTCGGAATGTCGTCGAAGAACAGGTTCGCTTTCCTGATCTCGTCGGCATAGTGCAGCGTCTCGACGGTCAACCCATTCTCGTACGGCTTCACCGCCGCGATGTAGGAACGCCCGCGCATGGTGATCTGGCCCAGCCCTACCGTCTTCGTCTTCTTCAGCGCTTCGCGCACGACGCGGTAGGGTTCGTCCGCCAACTTGCCGTCGGGCAGGGCGTAATACGGCTTGTCGAAATAGATCGGGTCGATCGTCTCCGCCGGGGCGAACTGGATCATGTCGAGGGTCTTCTTCGAGTCGATCTTCAGCGCCTCGAACTCCTCGTCGGAGAACAGCACGTAGCGGCCCTTCGAATACTCGTAGCCCTTGACGATCTCGTCCTTGTCGACCGCCCCGATGCCGGGCGCGACCTTCTCGTATCTGATCCGCTGCTTGGACGGCTCATGGATCTGGTTGAACGAAATCTTTTCCTTGGCATCCAAGGCCGAATAGAGCTTCACCGGCAACGCCACGAGGGCGAGCCGGATTTGCCCAGTCCAAACGGGACGAGCTGGAGGTGGCATGATAGGCGAACGCCCTTGTGTGACCCGACGTTCCGGCATCGTAACGGCAGGTTCCATTACCCACAAGCGCCAGCGTTAATCGTATCCTGCTTTCGTGATGTGGCGCCTGTCGTTCGTCGCAGCCTCGCGCGCGAGTTTCGCCGCTCCACGGATTGGTCTAAGACGGCGGAAAATGTGAACCGGCGGCAGTCGGCGCGGCGTATAGGGAGAGCATGCTTTCGAACTCACAGGCGCTTGATTTCGCCCTGGGCGAAACGGCGGACGCGATCCGCGACACTACAGCGCGCTTCGCCAACGACCGCATCATGCCGCTCGCCGCCGAGATCGACGCAACCAATACCTTCCCGCGTCAGCTTTGGCCTGAAATGGGCGAACTAGGCCTCCACGGCATCACGGTCAGCGAAGCCGATGGCGGCCTGGGCCTCGGCTATCTCGAGCACGTCGTGGCAATGGAGGAGATTTCGCGCGCCTCCGCCTCGATCGGCCTCTCCTACGGCGCCCATTCCAATCTCTGTATTAACCAAGTTCGCCGCTGGGCCAACGCAGACCAGAAGCGACGCTATCTGCCGAAGCTGATCAGCGGCGAGCATGTCGGCGCGCTCGCCATGAGCGAAGCCGACGCCGGCTCCGACGTCGTCGGCATGAGGCTGCGGGCTGATAAACGGGGAGACCGCTACATCCTCAACGGCGCGAAGTGCTGGATCACAAATGCCCCGCACGCCGACACCCTCGTCGTCTACGCCAAGACCGAACCCGGCGCAGGCTCCGGGGGCATCACCGCCTTCCTGGTCGAGAAGGGGATGAAGGGTTTCAGCGTCGGCCAGAAGGTCGACAAGATGGGCATGCGCGGCTCCGATACCGGCGAACTGGTGTTCGAGGATTGCGAGGTGCCCGAAGAAAACGTGATGGGCCCGCTGAACGGCGGCGTCAGCGTGCTGATGAGCGGGCTGGATTATGAGCGCGTCGTGCTCTCGGCTGGTCCGCTTGGCATCATGCAGGCGTGCCTCGACGTCGTGCTGCCGTACATCCGCGAGCGCAAACAATTCGGCAAGCCGATCGGCGCTTTCCAGCTGATGCAGGGCAAGATCGCCGACATGGTTGTCGCGCTCAATTCGGCGCGCGCCTATGTGTACGCCGTGGCAAAGGCGTGCGACGCCGGCAAGACCACCCGCCACGACGCGGCCGGCGCCATCCTCTATTCCTCCGAAAGCGCAGTGCAGGTGGCGCTCGAAGCGATCCAGGCGCTGGGCGGGGCCGGCTACACCAAAGACCACCCCGTCGAACGCTTCCTTCGCGACGCCAAGCTCTACGACATCGGGGCGGGCACCAGCGAAGTGCGGCGTTTCCTGATCGGGCGCGAGGTGATTGGGGCGTGATTGCTCGTCGTGTCGCGCAGCGCACCCCTCCCCTAGAGGGGGAGGGGGAACAGAGCAAGCCATGAAACTCAAATCCAACATCGACACCAATTCCGAAGCCTTCGCCAAGAACGCTGCGCATCATCGGGCGTTGGCTGAGCAGTTGCGCGAACGCACAGCTGAGATTGCGAAAGGCGGCCCGGAATCCGCACGCAAGCGTCACACAGAGCGGGGCAAGCTGCTGCCGCGCGAGCGAGTGGAGCGTTTGCTCGATCCCGGCGCGCCGTTTCTCGAGATCGGCGCGCTCGCCGCCTACGATCTCTACAACGGCGAAGCGCCGTCGGGCGGCATCATCACCGGGGTCGGCCGCGTCTCCGGCCGCGAAGTGATGATTGTCGCCAACGACGCCACGGTGAAGGGCGGGGCGTACTTCCCGATCACGGTGAAGAAGCACCTGCGCGCACAAGAGATCGCGCAGCAGAACAAGCTGCCCTGCATCTATCTCGTCGATAGCGGCGGCGCGAACCTGCCGCACCAGGCCGAAGTCTTCCCCGACCGCGACCATTTCGGCCGCATATTCTTCAACCAGGCGCGCATGAGCGCCGAAGGCATCGCCCAGATCGCCTGCGTCATGGGCTCGTGCACCGCCGGCGGCGCCTACGTGCCGGCGATGAGCGATGAAACCATCATCGTTCGCGGGCAGGGCACCATCTTTCTGGCCGGCCCGCCGCTGGTGAAAGCCGCAACCGGCGAGGTGATCAGCGCCGAAGATCTCGGCGGCGCCGAAGTGCACGGGCGCAAGAGCGGCGTCGTCGATCACGTCGCGCAGGACGATGCACATGCGCTGCATCTCGTCCGCCGCGCCGTCGCGAACCTCAACACGGCAAAGCGTGTCGGCCTGGATCTGCGCGAGCCGCAGGCGCCGGCTTACGAACCGAGCGATCTCTACGGCATTCTGCCGCCGGACGTGCGCGCCCCATATGACGTACACGAGGTCATCGCCCGCATCGTCGACGCGAGCGAGTTCGACGAGTTCAAGCCGCTTTACGGCGCGACGCTCGTCACGGGGTTTGCGCGCATCTGGGGCTATCCGGTCGCGATCCTCGCCAACAACGGCATTCTCTTCAGCGAAAGCGCGCTTAAGGCCGCGCACTTCATCGAGCTTGCTTGCAAGCGCGGCATACCTCTGGTGTTCCTGCAGAACATCTCCGGCTTCATGGTCGGCGGCAAATACGAAGCCGGCGGCATCGCCAAGGACGGCGCGAAAATGGTGATGGCCGTCGCCAACGCCGAAGCGCCCAAATTCACCGTGCTGATCGGCGGGTCGTTCGGCGCCGGTAATTACGGCATGTGCGGCCGCGCCTACTCGCCGCGTTTCCTCTTCACCTGGCCCAACTCGCGCATCTCCGTCATGGGCGGCGAACAAGCGGCCTCCGTACTCGCGCAAGTGAAGCGCGACGGCATGGAAGCGAAAGGCGAGACCTGGGCCAAAGCCGACGAAGAAAAGTTCAAAGACCCAATCCGCGACCGCTACGAAGCCGAAGGCGATCCCTATCACGCGACGGCGCGGCTGTGGGATGACGGGATCATTGATCCGGCGCAGACGCGGGATGTGCTGGGCCTCGCGATCTCGGCGTCGCTCAATGCGCCAATCCCGGAAACACGGTTTGGCGTGTTTAGGATGTAACCATGGCGACGCTTTCACCGAACACCGCGCTCATTGTGATCGACGTACAGCAAGGCTTTGACGAGCCGTATTGGGGCTCCCGCAACAATCTCCAGGCCGAAGACAATATAGCTCAATTGCTGGCGGCATGGCGGGCCGCGGGAAAGCCGATCGTGCATGTCAAACATAATTCGCGTTTGCCGAACTCGCTGCTTCATCTGAGCAATGCCGGCAACGCGTTCAAGGAATTTGCGAGCCCGCGCGAAGGCGAGGCCGCGTTCGGCAAGGACGTCAACAGCGCCTTCATAGGCACCGATCTCGAGGCACATTTGCGTCGAAGCGACATCGCCGATCTCGTCATCGTCGGCCTGACCACGCCGCATTGCATCTCGACCACGGCGCGCATGGCGGCGAACCTGGGCTTCGTCACCAAAGTCGTGTCCGGTGCCACCGCTGCGCATGCCGGCCGTGGGCCTGATGGAGCGCCAGTTGACGCCGAGACGATGCACTATCACGCGCTTGCCGGCTTGAACGGTGAGTTCGCGGAGATCGTTACGACTGCTGAGCTGCTAGGATGATGTGCTCCTTTCCTATCGCAAACGGTGAAGTCGCGCAGAACGCGCGCCCCCTCCCCCCGTGCGGGGGAGGGGTAGGGGAGGGGGGGCGTGCAAGATTGAGCGCGATGGCGCCGTTTGCACTTCATCCTGATCGCCCCCCACCCCCTGCCCCCGCCCCACAAGGGGGCGGGGGTGGAGTTTGCGTATGCTGAAGTCGGTGCTCATCGCGAATCGTGGCGAGATCGCGCGGCGTGTAATCAGAACGTGCAAGCGTCTCGGCGTGCGCACGGTCGCGGTTTATTCCGACGCTGACGCCAAAGCGCTGCACGTGCGCGAGGCCGATGTTGCCGTACACATCGGCGCGTCGCCCGCGAAGGAGAGCTATCTCCGCGGCGAGAAGATTATCGCCGCCGCCAAGCAAACCGGCGCCGAGGCGATCCATCCCGGCTACGGCTTTCTCTCCGAGAACGCCGAGTTCGCGGAGGCGGTGATCAATGCCGGCCTGATCTGGATCGGCCCAAACCCCGACTCCATCCGCGCCATGGGCTTGAAGGACGCCGCCAAGAAACTCATGGCCGAAGCTGGCGTGCCGACGACGCCCGGCTATCTGGGCGTTGATCAAAGCGAAGAGCGCTTGCAGAAAGAAGCCGACGGAATCGGCTACCCGGTGCTGATCAAGGCCATCGCCGGCGGCGGCGGCAAGGGCATGCGCAAGGTCGCGAAGGCGAAGGATTTCAAAGCCGCGCTCGCCTCCGCCAAACGCGAAGCCGCCGCAGCCTTCGGCGACGATCGCGTGCTCTTGGAAATGTACGTGCAGCACCCGCGTCATATCGAAGTGCAGGTATTCGGCGATACGCATGGGCAAGTCGTGCATCTGTTCGAGCGCGATTGCTCGCTGCAGCGCCGCCACCAGAAGGTGATCGAAGAAGCCCCCGCGCCGGGCATGGACGAGGCTACGCGCGCGTCGATCTGCGCCGCCGCCGTGCGCGCAGCCGAGGCTGTGAACTATGTCGGCGCCGGCACCGTTGAGTTCATCGCCGACGCCAGCGAGGGCCTGCGCGCAGACCGTATCTGGTTTATGGAAATGAACACGCGCCTCCAAGTCGAGCACCCGGTGA
Source organism: Caulobacteraceae bacterium (assembly GCA_052387215.1). Lineage (GTDB taxonomy): Bacteria > Pseudomonadota > Alphaproteobacteria > Caulobacterales > Aquidulcibacteraceae > Vitreimonas. The sequence continues at coordinate 13,688 of JBQTJK010000216.1, read as the reverse complement.
CGGAAGAGATCACCGGCCAGGACCTGGTCGAATGGCAACTCCGCGTCGCCAGCGGCGAAAAGCTGCCGCTGAAACAGGAACAGCTCCGCATCAACGGCCACGCCATCGAAGCGCGGCTTTATGCGGAAAATCCCGCCACCGGCTTCCTCCCCAGCACCGGCCCGCTGAAAATCTTGAAGCTCCCCACGCTGCGCGGCGATCATGCGCGCGTGGACTCCGCCGTCGAGCAGGGCGATGAGGTGACGCCGTTCTACGATCCGATGATCGCCAAGATCATCATGCATGCGCCGACACGCCACGAGGCCATCGCCAACATGCTTCGCGAATGGCGCGACGTCGAAACCTGGCCGGTGAAGACGAATGCCGGCTTCATCTTTCGCTGTTTGCGCGACGCGGGCTTTGAGTCCGGCGTGGTAGACACCGCTTTGATCGCCGCGCGCGGCGAAGCGCTGACCGCCGCGCCGCCGCCGAGCGAGGCGGTGCTCGCCACCGCCGCAGGCGGTTTCATGCGCCATGCGGCGTCGCCGAGCCTGGGTGCGCCATCGACGCGCGGTTCGCCGTGGTCCGAGCTGCACGGCTTCCGGCTCAATGCGAAGCCGTCGTCGAAGATCGTGATGCGCCACGACGGCGAGCGCTATGACGCGGAGTCCACCAATCTCCACGACTCCTGGCCGCATCATGTCGGCGACGCGATGATCGTGTTCGATCACGGCGACGTCTACGAATTCACCCTCGACACCGGCGAGCGCGCTGAAGGCGAAGCGGCGGCGAGCGATGGCGCGATCCTTTCGCCCATGCCCGGCAAGATCGTCTCCGTCGCCGCGAAAGCTGGCGCGAAGCTGAGGAAGGGCGATCCGATCCTGGTGCTCGAAGCCATGAAAATGGAGCACACGCTGACCGCGCCGTTCGACGGCAGACTCGCCGAGCTCAACGCCAAGCCCGGCGCGCAGGTGAGTGAAGGCGTGTTGTTGGCGAAGCTCGAAGCTGCATAGCATGCGTGAAGTATCGCGCCGCTCGAACGGTGTGGGATAAGTTTGTTGGGGATAACCAGTCGTTGTTGGCGAAGCCCGGCGACTCAACTCAACGCAAATTCCGCCTCAACTTGCTCGTGGTGCCGCACCGCATCTCCAAACGCTTCGTTCACGCCAACGATCGTCATCTCCGGCACGCTGGCGTTGGAGGGCACGCTAGCGCCCGGGCCGATGCGCGAGCCGGCGCCGATGAACGCATGGCTGCCGATCCGCACGCTGCGCACAAGCACGCGAGTCCGTCCGCCATCGGTTTTCTTGCGCACATGCGCCGAAAGCTCGACTTCGCGGGCAAACACGACGCGGTTGCCGATGTCCATCAGATTGCGGTCGAGGATGTCCATGCGCACTGGCCACTCCACGCCATAGCCCACGCGCGAGCCCCACAGTCGGAGCCACATGGAGTAAAAGCCGGGGAACACGCGCAGCAGCGATTCCAGGAACGGCAGCGCGTCATACATGGCCTGGATGTGGTGCGAGGCGAGCCAGGCAGAGAACTTGTGCCCGTCGATTTCCGAAACGCCTTGCTTCAGCGGCGCCCAGCGAAACAGCCAACGCTGCGCAATCGGTGGCGCGAAATACACGACGAAGAGCAACAGCAGTGCGCTCCATAGCGATGGCCATTGCGCAAACACGCCCAACGCCGCGAACGACACAATCGTCATCAGCAGCGGGAAATATGAGAACAGCCTGTTGGCCGCGGTTATCATGCTGCGTCGCTACGCACCGCGCCGCAGATCAGCGCGTAGAGTTCATCGCCGCCGCGCGCCGCACGCAGCTTCTCGCGCACCTCAGGGCGCTTGAGGAAACGCGAGATCCGCGCCAACGCCTTCAAGTGATCGGCGCTCTTGTCGGGAGGCGAGAGCAGCATGAACACGAGGTCCGCCGGGCGGTTGTCGAGCGCCTCGAAATCCTGCGGCGGATCGAGCCGCGCGAAGGCTGCGATCGGGCGCGAAAGCCCGGCCAGCGGCCCATGCGGCGTCGCCACGCCTTCGCCCAGACCGGTGCCGTTCAGCCGCTCGCGGATCAGCACGCTTTCGAACGCCGCACGCGCATCGATGCCGGCGCTTTTCGCTAGCGCTTCCGCCATGAGATGCAGCGTCTGACGCCGTGATGTCGTCAGCAAACGCGGCAAAATCGCATCCGGCGGTACCAGATCGCTTAGGTCGTTCATACTCACCCTGCGTGCGCCGTCCTAATCGAGCGGCGGCCTCGTAACTCAAGCGCCGTTTTTGGCGTTCCCACGCCCGGGATCGATCCAGCCGATGTTTCCGTCGGGGCGCCGGTAGACGACATTCAGTTCGCCATTGGCGGCGTTCCTGAACATCAAAGCCGGCGACTCCGCCAGATCGAGCTGCATCACCGCCGTGGACACCGTCATTGTGCGCACCGGCTTGGTGGCTTCGGCGATCACCAGAGGCGCCGCTTCGCCGTTCGCCGGCGCTTCGGCGCCGTTATCTTCCTCTTCCTGTAACGGGGCGAGCACATAGGCCGAAGCGGTCTCGGCTGGAAGGGGAGATTTGTTGTCGGCGTGATGATTCCGCAGGCGCCTTTTGTAGCGGCGCACGCGTTTTTCAAGCTTCTCCATCGCGTCGCCGAAGGCGCTGTGCGCATCGCCGCCGTGGCCCTCGGATTGGAGCGAGATTCCGGAAGAAAGGTGGACCGTGCAGTCCACAGCTACGCCCGCGCCGCCGCCATTCTTGGCGACTGTGACAACAGCGTCGGTCGCGCGGTTGAAATATTTGCCGACGCCGCTTGCGAGCTCATTTTCGATGCGTGTTCTCAGCGCTTCGCCGACATCCATTTGCCGTCCGGCGACTTGTATGCGCATGCAGGAGCCTCCATGGCCTGAAAAACCAACGGCGCTCTCGGGGTCGGGCCCGCCCCCTGGGCGCCCCGATGCCATCGTTCAACGTAGGCCCGGGGTCGGGAGGGGTCAACGCATTGAGCAAGCAAAGGGCGCCGTTCCATCGCTTCTCGCCGCATCTGCGAACGCCATGACTTTGCTTTAGGCAACTTAACCACCATTTAGGCGCCGGGGAGCCCCTGATGAGCGCCGAGCAAAGCGCAACCGCGACTGGAGCGGCCGAATCACCGCCGCGCACGCAATGGCTCGACATTGCGTCGATCGCGGTGTGCACGCTTGCGTGGGGCACGACCTGGTTTGCGATCACGCTGCAGTTCGGCGTCGTCGATCCGGTCATCTCGATCGTCTACCGTTTCGGCTTGGCCGCCGTGTTGTTGTTCGCATGGTGCGCGCTGCGCGGCGAAAAGATTTGGCTCACGCGCGCGCAACATCTCGCCGCGTTCGGCGTGGGGTTTTCAACGTTCTCCATCAACTACACGCTCGTCTACTGGGCCGAGGAGCGCGTGACCTCGGCGGTCGTCGCCGTACTGTTCGCGGCGATGGCGTTCCTGAACCTGATCGGTTTCCGCATCGCCTTCGGCCAACGCTCGCCGCCGCTCGCCTGGGCGGCAGCGAGCCTGGGTATCGCCGGCGTTGCGCTGATGTCCTGGGAGGAAATCGCCGCCGCGAATTTCGGCGTCGAAGCGATGACCGGCATTGCGATGACGCTCACAGGCGTTGTCGCGTCGGTGGTCGGCAATATCTATGCGCGGCGCGGCGAACTGGCCGGCGCGGGCATTGCCGCCTCCACCGGCTGGGCGATGGCGTATGGCGCGGCGGCGCTGGCCGTGTTCGCCTTGGCCACGGGCAAGGCCTGGATCTTCGACCCGAGCTGGGCTTATGTGCTTTCGCTGCTGCATCTCGCCGTCAACGGTTCGGTGATCGCTTTCATCCTGTATTACGGCCTCGCGCGCCGGCGCGGCTACGGCACGGCCTCCTACATTTCCGCGCTCGTGCCGCCGGTGGCGATGGTGATGTCGAGCCTGTTCGAAGCCAAGGTGTGGGGTTTGCTCGCGCTTGGCGGCGTTGTGCTTGTGCTGACAGGGCAGGTGCTGTTGTTGCGGAGCAAGCGCACGGCTTGACGCGACGCACGACGCGGCGCGCGCGTCACCGCTTGCGTTCCGGACATCGGAAACGCAACCAGCATCGAGGTGTCGGAGGACAGCGTGTGCATCATCCGGTGTCGGGCGGTTGCGGCGGCGGCCATGATCGTCGCCGCTTTTCCGCGATCCTGTCGCACGGCGCGAAATACGGACCGAACACAATAGCGACGCATGGCGGCTGCGGCTTCAAGACGCGCGCGGCGCAATCGTCTCGGCGCTGCAGCGCGCGGGCGAGCCGGCGCGCGTGAGAGAAGGGATCGTTGTACGTGCGCAGCATCGCTTCGAGCCGCTCGGCGAGCGGCCATGCGTTGGGCCAATTGCGCGGTTCTCGCGCGCGGGTGACACACACTATTTTTCCGACATTTAGCTTCGGCGCCGGCGAAAAATAGTGTGTGTCACCCTTCGGCCGCGGCGACCGGAACGCTGGCGGAATCCAGATCGGTTCGCGCCGTGCGCCGCCGTGGCTGCGTGGGCGTTGCGCACGCCTTGGTTCGATGACGCGAAACGAGACGCGCCAGTCCTCGGGCTGGTCGGGATGGAAGCACATGAGCTTGCGCTGGCGCGGTTTGCGCGGCGCGGGTTTCGAAGCGGCGGACGGCGCGGCCGGGCCGATCAAAGCCAGCGCTTCGATGAACAGCAGCCGGCGCAGGAAGGCTTCGCCGGCGCGCAGCCACGCCAGCATCAGCGCATGCTGCTTGCGCCGCATCAGCCCGAGCGCGGCGATCTCTTGCGGCTCGCCGAAGAGCGAGAACATGGTCGCGAGAAACGCGCGCAGCGCCCGCCAGAGTGCGAGCGGGGCGGCGCGTTTGGATTCGGGTTTTGGTTCAGCACTCATGTGCGGGCGATTGTAGCCGCGCCGCGGCTCGGTCGGATTGAATCGAATCTATCCCCCTAAATTGGAGCGCGCGGCCTCCGGCCGCGCATTCGTGTTCACATTGAAATGCTTCGGAAAGGCGCGGCCGGAGGCCGCGCTCCAACCTGGAAGCGCTGTGCAAAGGCGGTCGAACAGATGCGCGAGTATCCTCACATCGTCACGTCTCCCCCGCGAGGGGAGAGGTCGGTTCGAGCTCGCTCGAACCGGGTGAGGGGGAGCGGTGCAGGATGGCCTTTGCCATCAAGCGACTCTAGGGTGGCGCTGGCGGCGGGGGCCGCAAACAATGAGCGGGAAACAGCCAAGAGCTGGCGTGACGTGGCTTGCCATCGGGGTGTGCATGCTCTGGCTTTTGGGCTGGGCGATTTGGTTTCAAATCGCCTCAGAGAGTGGCGCGCCGTTCGGCTAAAGCCGACCCCCGCGTTCCTACTGGCTCAGTGTGTCGGCTAGCCGATCAAGCGACGATATTCACGCTCCGGCACGCCGTAGGTTCCGCTCGCGAGCGTCTCGAGTCCTTCGCGGTCGACGATGCGCACGACGCCGCGTTGCGAGCGGATCATGCCCTTGCGCTCGAGTTCGTGAAGAGCATCGGTAACGCCAGGGCGGCGCACGCCGAGCATTTGCGCGATGAGCTCGTGCGTCAGCAGCGCCTCGTCGCCTTCGATCCGATCGTGCACCATCAGCAGCCAGCGTGCGAGGCGGTCCTCGATCTTGACGCGCCCATTCGCCAGCGCCGTGTGCGCGATCTGGATGTTGAACACGTGGACGAAACGCAACAGCAGCTGGTGCAAGCTTCGGCTCTCCGCCAGGGCCTCGCACAACGCCGGCGTGGCGATGCGCATTGCGCTGCCTTGCAGCTGCACGAATGCCTCGTGTGGCGCGCGATGATCGCCCAAGATGACGCCGCCGCCAGTGACGCCTTCGCAGCCAATCAGACCAACTTCAATGCTCTCCTTCTCGCCGGCACGCGCGAGGACGGAGACGATGCCGCTTTCGATGAAATAAACGTGCGTGATCACCTCGTCTCGTGCCTCCACAAGCGCTCGTGTGAGAAGCGGCACGCGCGTCAAATGCGGCGAGAGCAGAGCGAGATCAGTCGCACTGAGCGCGGAGAGCAGCCGGTTTGGAGAGCCGCTGGACATGATCTGCGCCGCCGCTTCTCTCACCCGTTCACGCCATGGAGCATCTGGCAAAAAAAGGTGTACGGGCCCATTTTTTGAATCGCAATGCTTCAGTGCCGACTTGCGCGCACTGTAGCGGCGAATTCAGCGAGGCAGCGCGGATAGAGTTCGTGCTCGAGCGCGAGCACTCGCTCCGCAAGCATTTCAGGCGAGTCGCCGGGCAGGATCGGCAGACTCGCTTGGCCAATGATCTCGCCGGAATCGACCTCCTCGACGACGAGGTGGACCGTGCAGCCATGCTCCTTGTCGCCTGCTTCGAGGGCGCGCGCGTGCGTGTTGACACCGGGGTACTTGGGTAAGAGCGAAGGATGGATGTTGACGAGCCGACCTTTCCACGCGCGCACGAAAAACGGCGTCAGCACGCGCATGAAGCCGGCGAGAGCGACGATCTCGACGTTGCGCTGTATGAGCAGCGCATCGAGATCGCGCTCGAACGCTTCGCGGTTTCGGCCGTAGGGCTTGTGATCGAGCGCGATGGCTTCGACGCCGGCCGCGCGCGCGCGCTCTAGGCCGGGGGCGCCTGGGACGTTGGAGACGACAAGCACGATTTCATAGGCGTCCTGCTCGGCGTCGAGCAGCGCTTGCAGGTTTGTGCCTCTGCCGGAGATGAGAACGGCGACGCGCTTCTTCATCTTGGCGCAAACATCAAGAGGTTGGAGCGCGCGCCTCCGGCGCGCATGCGGGCCAGAGGCCCGCGCTCCAACTTACGAATGCTCGCGCTCATACCTGCTTCAACACCCCGATCTCGAACGCGCTCTCTCCACCGGCCGCGAGCATGGTGATGACGTCGCCGGCGCGTGCGGACTCGACGATGAGGACCATGCCGACGCCGAGGTTGAAGGTGCGGCGCATATCCGCCTCCGGCACGCCGCCGGTCGACTGCAACCATTCGAACACGGCGGGACGTTTCCATGCGTTCCAATCGAACGCCGCTTCGAGATCATCCGGCAAGGCGCGCGGGGTGTTCTCGACCAGGCCGCCGCCGGTGATGTGCGCGGCGCCTTTCGCCAACTTTGCTTCGAAGATCGGCTTCAGCGCCTTGGCGTAAATGCGCGTCGGCGTGAGCAGCGCTTCGGCGAGCGATTTGCTTGGGGCAAACGGCGCGGGCGCGTCCCACGTGAGGCCTGAGCGCTCCACAATCTTGCGCACCAGCGAATAGCCGTTCGAGTGCGGCCCGCTCGATGCAATGCCGACGATGGCGTCGCCCGCCTTCATCTCATCGACACGCGGCAACAGCGTGCCGCGTTCGGCGGCGCCGATGGCGAAGCCGGCGAGATCGTAATCGCCCTTGCCATACATGCCGGGCATTTCCGCCGTCTCGCCGCCGGCGAGCGCTGCGCCGGCTTGGCGGCAGCCTTCGGCGATGCCTTGAATCACGAGCGCGGCTTCATCGGCGTTGAGCTTTCCAGTCGCGTAGTAATCGAGAAACATCAGCGGCTCGGCGCCTTGCGCGGAGAGATCGTTCACGCACATGGCGACGAGATCGATCCCGACTGTCTCGTGGCGCCCGCTTTCGATGGCGATCTTCAGCTTGGTGCCGACGCCATCAGTGGTGGCGAGGAAGATCGGATCCTTGAAGCCGGCCGCTTTCGGATCGAAGGCGGCGGCGAATCCGCCCAAAGCCGCCTCCGCGCCGGGACGGCCTGTGGATTTCGCCGCGGGCTTGATGAGATCGACCAGGCGTTCGCCCTCGTCGATATCCACACCGGCGTCGCGATAGGTCAGACCGTTTGTTCCGGGGGTGTTGTTCACGTCATGAGTCCAGAAGCCGCCACATTGATAGGCGATTCCGCGCCGGGTAGGGTCTCCTCCCCACACCGAGGTTACCGCATGACGCCCAAGCCTTTGGCAGCGTTCGCCGCCGTTGTTCTAGCGGCCTTGTGCGCGTTCGCGCCTGGGCCGGCAAGCGCCCAGAGTGCGACTAGGGGGCGCGACAATGTCTACGCCGTCGCCGGCATTCGCGTAGACGAAACGGCGGCCAACGCAGCTGCCGCCCAGCAAGCCGGCTTCGCCGCGGCGCAGCGGGCAGGGTTTGAGCGACTGGTCCGGCGGCTGACGGCGCCGGATGAACTGGCGGGGCGTGGGGCGCCGCAAGTGGAGGCGGCCACGCTCGAGCGGCTGGTGCTCAGCGTAGACGTTGAGGAGGAACGCCGCTCCGCTACGCGATATATCGGCCGCCTCACCGTACGCTACGATCCATCCGGCGTGCGCACGCTGCTGCGGCAATTCAATCTCACGGTCGTCGATACGCGCACGGCGCCCGTGCTGGTCGCGCCGCTCGTTGTCGACGGGACAGCCGAAGAGACGGCTGCGCTTTGGCGCGAGATCTGGACCAATGGCGGCTTCGGCGATGAACTCGTGCCGCTGATCACTGCGCCTGCCGAGCTGCGCGGCGCGCCGGCGTGGGCTGCGGCGCAGCCGTTCGCGCAATCCGCGGCCGCGGCGTCTGTGCTCTACGCCGCGCTGCGCGTGCAGGGTTCGACCGCAACTGCTGCGCTGGTTGAAGTGGACGCCAACGCCCGCCGCGATCGCGGCGAAGTCACCGCCCGCATCAATGGCGAAGACGCGGCGGCGCTTCACGTCGCGCTGGCTTCGCTGGCCGAGCAGGCCAGCATGCGCATCCAGAACGACTGGAAGGCGCGCGTCGCCACCGGCGGCGGCCAACGGGCACGTGTGTCCGCGTCGGCGCTCTATTCAGACCAGGCGCAGTGGGAGCGGATCAAGGATGCGCTCGAAGCCGCGGCGCAAACGTTGATCTCGGAAATCCGCATCGAGGCCGTCGGCCGCGACGGCGCGCTGGTGTCGTTCTCCTTCGTCGGCGACCGCGAGCAGCTGGCAGTGGAGCTCAACCGCCGCGGCGTCGCCCTGGCCGACAGCGCTCAGGGCCCCACCTTGCGTGTGACCGGGAGATAACTTTTTCCCTGATTGCATGAGAGACCGCTTCGCCCCACCCCCTACCCCCTCCCCTCAAGGGGAGGGGTAGAGATGAACGAAGACCAGCAGCCGCGCCTGTTCGAGTTTCGCATGGGCGAACGCTCGCCCGAGAAGCTGGTGGTGGCCGAAGCAAACCGCGACGCCGCCAAGCTGCTGACCGATTGGCGCGCCTGGCCCGGCGGGGCGCTCGCGCTCGCCGGACCGGCAGGGTCGGGCAAGACGCATTTGGCGCTGGCCTGGGCGCTGGAGGTTGGCGCCCGGCAAGTCTCGGCCGTCGCCGCCGCCGAGGACGCCGCCGCCATTTTCCGCGAGGCCGAAGGTCGTTTGTTCATCGACGACGCCGATCGCGAACGCGACGAGGGCATGCTCTGGCGCGTGCTAGATCTCGCCCGCGCCCAGCGCGGCGCCGTGTTGCTGGTTGGGTCAAAGCCGCCCTCGGCGTGGCCGGTCGTCTTGCCGGACTTGCGCTCGAGGATAGCGTCCTTGCCGGTTGCGACGCTTGGAGAGCCCGATGAAGCGCTAATGGGCGTGGTTTTGCGCCGGATATGTCGCGAACAATTCATTCAATTGAGCGATGATGCGGCCAAGTTCCTCGTGCGGCGGCTGCCCAGGACCTTCGCTGCAGCCCGGCAATGGGCGGCGGCGCTGGACCAGGATCTGGTGCGCGGGGCCAAGCCTGTCTCGCTGATAGGCGCAAAACGCGCGCTGCAAAAAGCAGAAGCGCACTGGGGCGATGGAGACGGTTAACGGATGGCGAAGACGCGCAAGAAGTCGCGCGCAACAGCGCAGAACACGCTGTCGCTGACGGACCCGCAGCGGTTCATAAACCGCGAGCTTTCGTGGCTCGCGTTCAACACGCGCGTGCTGGAAGAAGCTGAGAACCCGAACCATCCACTATTGGAGCGGCTGCGCTTCCTCTCGATCTCGGCCTCCAACCTCGACGAATTCTACATGGTCCGCGTGGCCGGCCTGCATGAGCAGGTGAAGGCGGGCGTCACCACGCTCAGCCTCGACGGCCTGACGCCTTCGGAGCAGCTGACGCGGGTTCACGCCGCAGCGACGAAGCTGATTGAGCGCCAGCAGGAGCGCTGGCGTACGCTGCGCGTGGAGCTGCGCAGCGCAGGCATCTCGGTGCTGCACCCTGAGGAGCTGACCGATGACGAACGCCGTCTTCTGAAGCAGCTGTTCTTGGCGGAAGTGTTTCCATTACTGACGCCGCTTGCGGTCGACCCGGCCCACCCGTTCCCATTCATCCCGAATCTTGGCTTCGCCATCGCGCTCAAACTGAAGCGCAAAAGCGACGGCCGCGCGCTGAATGCGCTGATCCCGGTGCCAACCCAAGTCGCGCGCTTCGTCGACGTGACGCTGGCGCATCCGCAGGTCGAACTCGCGCCCGGCGAACGGCCGCAGCGCCGCTTCCTCACGCTCGAAAACACGATCACGCTGTTCTTGGACGAACTCTTTCCCGGTTACACGATGGAAGCGCGCGGTGCGTTCCGCGTGGTTCGCGACAGCGACATCGAAATCCAGGAAGAGGCCGAAGACCTGGTGCGCGAATTCGAGACGCGCCTGAAGGAGCGCCGGTTGGGCGACATCGTCCGCCTCAAGATCGAAGCTTTGATGCCGGAGGACCTGCGCGCCTTCATTATCCGCGAAATAGAAGCGGACACGCGTGACGTCATCATCGTCGAGGGCATGTTGGGGCTCGCCGCGCTCTCGGCGCTGGTGACCGAGGACCGGCCGGATCTCAAGTTCCCGCGCTATGAGCCGCGCTTCCCGGAGCGCATTCGCGATTATGGCGGCGACAGCTTCGCCGCCATCCGCGCCAAGGACATTCTAGTCCATCACCCCTATGAATCATTCGACTCTGTCGTCCAGTTTTTGCGTCAGGCGGCCGCCGATCACGCCGTCGTCGCCATCAAGCAGACGCTCTACCGCACCTCGAAAGAGTCCCCCATCGTCGCCGCGCTCGTGGCCGCAGCCGAAGCCGGCAAGAACGTCACGGCGCTGATCGAGCTCAAGGCGCGCTTCGACGAAGAAACGAACCTGCACGTCGCCAGCATGCTGGAGCGCGCGGGCGCCTCGGTCGTCTACGGCTTCATCGATTTCAAGACGCACGCCAAGGTGAGCTTGGTTGTGCGCCGCGAAGCCCAGGGCCTGCGTACCTATGCGCATTTCGGCACCGGCAACTATCACCCGATAACGGCGCGCATTTACACCGACCTGTCGCTCTTCACTTGCGATCCGGCGCTCGGGCGCGACGCCAACCGGCTGTTCAATTTCGTAACCGGCTACGCGACGCCTGCGGAACTGGAAAAGATCGCCATGTCGCCGGTCAACTCGAAGGCGACGCTGCTGCAACTAATCGAGGACGAGATCAGGCACGCCCGCGCCGGCCGCGACGGGGCCATCTGGGCGAAGCTCAACGCGCTCGTGCATCCGGAGATCATCGACGCGCTCTATCGCGCCTCCAACGAAGGCGTGAAGATCGATCTGGTCGTGCGCGGGATCTGCTGCCTCAGACCGGGCGTGCCGGGGATGAGCGAGAACATCCGCGTCAAGTCGATCGTCGGACGCTTCCTTGAACACTCCCGTATTGTCAGTTTCGGCAACGGAGCGAAGTTGCCCAACCAGAAGGCCAAAGTCTTCATCTCCTCCGCCGACTGGATGCCGCGGAACCTGGAACGGCGCGTCGAAGTCCTTTGCCCCGTTGAGAATCCAACGGTACATCAGCAAGTTCTCGACCAAATCATGGTCGCGAACCTCAACGACGAGGCGCAATCCTGGTACATGGACCAGGACGGAGTATTCAAACGGGTCGATGTGTCCAAGCTGCCTGACGAACCGTTCTCCGCGCACAATTACTTCATGCGCAACCCAAGCCTCTCGGGCCGCGGCCGCGCCGGCAAGGGAGACGCCCCGGCTGCCTTCGACCACATCGGCGCGCGCACGAGCTGAGCGCGGCAAGCTGGGTGACAGCAAGCTGGGTGACACACACTCTTTTTCAGTAAGATCAGATCGATCCGCCGAACTTGAAAAAGAGTGTGTGTCACCCACCAGCGTGTCACCCCCCAGCCGCTGCCGCACGCGCCACCTCCCCCTAACGGGGGAGGACGAGCGTTCAGCATGACGTCACGCCCGCTCCGCGACGGTCAGGAAGCTGCCGTCATCGACGTCGGCTCCAACTCCGTGCGTCTTGTCGTCTATCGCATCGACGGCCGCGCGATGACGCCGATCCTCAACGAGAAGGTCATGGCCGGCCTTGGCCGCGACGGCGCGCGCACCGGCGCGCTGGCGAAGGACGGCGTCGAGCAGGCTCTGCGTGCGATCAGGCGCTTCGCGACCTTGATCGAAGCCTTGGAGATCGAGGACGTATTCGCCGTCGGGACCGCCGCCGTGCGCGAAGCAAAGGACGGGCGCGCGTTCGCGGCCCGCATGGAGGCCGAAAGCGGCATCAAGTTGCGCATCTTGAGCGGCGAGGAGGAAGCGCGGCTTTCAGCGCTGGGCGTCAGCGCCGGCGCGCCGGACGCAAAGGGCATCGTTGGCGATCTCGGCGGCGCCAGTTTGGAGCTGATCGAGATCGGTCCTAGGGGCGTCGGCCGCGGCGAAACCTTCCCGGTCGGACCGCTTACGCTCATGGACGGCGATAAGTTCGACTACGGCGAAATTCACGACAAGGTGGCCGAGGCGCTAGAGAGCACAAAGCTTCTCAACAAGCGCGGCGGCGATTTCTACGCCGTCGGCGGGGCCTGGCGCGCTCTCGGGCGCATCGACATCGCACTCACCAACCACCCGTTAGGCGTGTTGCACCACCACGAAATGAGCCGCAACGAGGCGCTCAAGGTCGTCGACGCGGTGCGCAAGCAAAGCAGACGCTCGCTGGAGAAGCTGGAAGAGGCTGCGGCCAAGCGCGCGGAAACGCTGCCCTATGCAGCGGTCGTGCTCGAGCATGTTTTGCAAGCCGGGCAATTCGATCGCGTCATTCTTTCCGCGTTCGGCCTGCGCGAGGGCGTGCTGCTGGAGCGGATGAGTGAAGATGCGCTCGCCGTACATCCGCTGATCGCCGCGGCGGAGGCGCTTGCGGGCCGCTGGACACGCACGCGCGCCTTTGGGCAAGCGCTGGAAGGCTGGATTGCGCCCATGTTCGACGGGCAGCCGTATGTGTTTGCGAAGAAGCGCGAAGAAGTGCTGCGCGGCGCGGCTGCGCGTCTGGCCGACGTAGGCGGGCCGCTGCATCCCGATCAGCGTATCGAAATTATGTTCGATCTGATCCTGCGCGCGCCGCTCGCGGCCATCAGCCACGAGGAGCGCGCGTTCCTCGCCGCCGCCATCCATCACCGCTACACCAAGGCGCCGCCGCGCCATGCGGATGCGTATGCGCGTCTGCTGAGCGACGAAGTGCAGGCCGCCGCCGCCGCTCTGGGAGCGGCGCTGCGCCTCGGGGCCGACCTTACTGGCCGCAGCGAGCCGCTTTTGGCAGCAGTGGAGGCGCAGGTGGTTGACGGCAGGCTGGTGCTTCGGGTGAAGAAGAAGGTGGCTCACATCATCACCGAGACGGTGCAGCGGCGCCTGGATTACGCTGCCGCCGCCTTGGGCCTTTCGCCGGAGATCAAATTCACATGAGCGATACGCCGCCTGATCGGCTCTCGGTCGATCCAGACAGCC
>JBQTJK010000215.1:0-3752 GCA_052387215.1 Caulobacteraceae bacterium | reverse complement strand
TCTTCGAGTTTCTTGGCGTAGACCGGATCGTCGCTGCAATAGACCATCACTTCGAAGCCTTCGGCGACCAGGATTTTGGCGGCGGCGAGCGTCTCTTCCATGTCGGGGTAGAGCGTCTTCTGGTCGGCCAGCACTTCGAGCTTCACCAGCTTCCAATCGCCCGCCTCACGCGCGAGGCGGAGCGTGCGCAGCGCTTCGTCGGCGGTGAAGCAGCCGGCGGTGTTGGGCAGGAACGTCACCTTCTTGGGATCGATGTGATCGGTGAGGCGCTCTTTAGTTGGATCGGAGAGATTCACGCGCCGCACCGCGACGGTGACGATCTCGGCGCCGCTGGCTTCAAGCGCGGCGGCGTTCTCGGCGTAGGATTTGTACTTGCCGGTGCCGATGATGAGGCGGGAGCTGTACTGCTTTCCCGCGATCGTGAATTTGTGGTCGGTCATTGTTGTTTGCATGTAGAATAGAGCGACTCCCCGCCCCCTTGCGGGGCGGTGCCGGGGGTGGGGGTGACGGCGGTGATCTCTCCGGAGAAGGCGTCGCCCATACCCCCCTCCCCAACCCTCCCCCGCCAGGGGGGAGGGAGTCGGGTTTGCCTGCCGGCGATGCTGAGGGGGAAGTCGGTCTGCATCATGGAATTGATACTTCTACGAATGCACCGGGCGTGACGCCGTTGATCGCATTCAAGACGAGGTTCGCATGCGGCTGGATGCGCGGCCAGTTCGTTGTACTGAGCACCAAAATGGCAATGCGCCGCCGAGCCGGGTTCTGTTGATAGCGCAGATTCTGGTCAGTCGTAACGAAGACTTCAAATCCATCGGCCTCGGCTGCCGTCAGCAGCGCGCCATTCTCAAGCTCATCCCAACCGCATTCAAACGCCGTCTTCACTTCATGACCGTTGAGCGCCAATCCGAGCGGCGCCGGGGTCCCCTGATCGAAGAGGATTTTCATCCGGGCGGCTAAGCCGTTTCCAGACTACGCTGCGCGTGCTCAAGAACGGCTTCAACCTGCGCACGTTCGACCCCAGGAAACCATTCCAAGAATTGGTCGATCGTGGCGCCGCCTTCGATGTTCTCGAATAGCGCCTTGACGGGAACGCGTGTGCCCTTGAACAGCCAAGCGCCGCTAACCTTGGCCGGGTTGCGTTCGACAGCACGGCATTGCGACCAGTCGATCATGGTTCAAACCTGCGGCTGCGAAAGATGGAAAACAAGGCTCATCACCCGCCCCCAACGAACTGGACGATCTCTAGCCGATCGCCATCTGCCAGAACAATCTGCGACCACAGGCTCTTGGGCGCGATCTCGCGGTTGCGCTCTACGGCCACGCGCCGCCCATCGATCCCCAGCGAGGCGAGCAGGTCGGCGAGGGTCGCGGAATCGGGCGCCTCGCGCGTTTCTCCATTGACGGTCAGACGCATAGCCCTTCCTATCCGCCCGACTTAAAGCCCCCCAGGGCGGGGTTCAACCGCCGCTCCCATCCAGCCGCGCAGAGGACGTTTTTGGGGACGATGCCGGACGGAAAGCCGATCTACGTGCTGAACGGACCCAACTTGAACTTGTTGGGGACACGAGAGCCGCACATCTACGGCCACGTGACTTTGGCTGAGATCGAGAAGGCGTGTGCCGAACGCGCGGGCCAGCTTGGGCGCTCCATCGTTTTCCGCCAGTCGAACGTCGAAGGCGAACTGGTGAACTGGCTGCAGGAGGCCCGCGACAAGGCGGCGGCTGTCGTTCTAAACGCGGGCGCCTATACGCACACCTCGGTTGCGATCCACGACGCCATCAAGGCGATTGGTGTTCCGGTGATCGAGACCCATCTCTCCAACCCCGCGTCCCGCGAGGAATTTCGTCACGTTTCGTTAGTGGGCCAAGCCGCAAAGGGCGTGATTGCCGGGTTTGGCGCGACCTCGTATCTGCTGGCCGTGGAAGCGGCGGCGTTGCTTGCACAGGAAAGCCAGAGCGCGTGAGCAGGAAACCGCAAGAAATGAGCGACAAGAAGACTCAAGCGATCGATCCCAAGCTCGTGCGCGAGCTCGCCGCCATCCTCGATGACACCGGGCTGTCCGAGATCGAGGTGGAGCATGGCGAACTGCGCCTGCGAATTGCGCGAACGCTGGTGGCCGCTGCCGCGCCAGGGATGTCGACGCAGGTCGTCCATGCAGCGCCGCCTAGCGCCACGCAGGCTGCGCCGGCGCCGGCGTCGGCTGCGCCGGCCGTTGAGGCAGCTTCGCATCCGGGCGCTGTGCCATCGCCCATGGTGGGCACGGCCTATCTCTCGGCGGAACCTGGCGCGCCGCCCTTCATCAAAGTGGGCGACACAGTGAATGCCGGCCAGACGTTGATGGTCGTGGAGGCGATGAAGACGTTCAATCCGATTCCGGCCCCGCGCGCCGGCAAGGTGATGGCGATCCTCGTCACCGACGCGCAGCCGGTCGAATACGGCGAGCCTCTGGTGATCCTCGAGTAGGCGATGTTTGACAAAGTCCTTATCGCCAATCGCGGAGAGATCGCGCTGCGCATCCATCGCGCGTGCAAGGAGATGGGCATCTCCACCGTGGCGGTGCACTCGACTGCGGACACCGATGCGATGCATGTGCGGCTGGCCGACGAAAGCGTCTGCATCGGCCCTCCGCCAGCCTCCAAAAGCTATCTGCACATTCCAGCGATTATCACTGCGGCCGAGATCACCGGCGCGCAGGCGATTCATCCGGGCTACGGTTTCTTGTCCGAAAACGCGAAGTTCGCCGAGATCGTCACCCAGCACCAGATGACCTTCATCGGCCCGACCGCCGAACACATCCGGTTGATGGGAGACAAGATCGCGGCAAAGCAGGCGGCTATCGATACCGGCATGCCGGTCGTGCCGGGCTCGGATGGCGGCGTGGCGAGCGAAGCGCAGGCGAAGAAAGTCGCCAGGAAGATCGGCTATCCGGTGCTGATCAAAGCCGCCGCGGGCGGCGGCGGACGCGGCATGAAAGTCGCGCGCACGGAAGAGGAGTTGGCTGAAGCGTTCTCGACGGCGCGCGCGGAAGCGAAAGCGGCGTTCGGCAACGATGAAGTCTACATGGAGAAATACCTGACGCATCCGCGTCACATAGAGATTCAGATCGTCGCGGACAGCCACGGCAACGTGATCCACCTCGGCGAGCGTGACTGTTCGCTGCAGCGCCGCCACCAGAAGGTCATGGAAGAGGCCCCCTCGCCCGCACTCAACGCAGAAGATCGCGCCCACATCGGCAAGATCACCGCAGAGGCGATCGAGAGGCTTGGCTATCTCGGCGTCGGCACGGTCGAGTATCTGTTCGAGGACGGCGAATTCTATTTCATCGAGATGAACACGCGCCTGCAGGTCGAGCATCCGGTGACGGAGATGATCACCGGCATCGATCTGGTGCGCGAACAGATCCGCATCGCCGACGGCGCGCCGCTTTCGGTGAAGCAGAAGGACGTGAAGTTTAACGGCCACGCCATCGAGTGCCGTGTCAACGCGGAGGACCCTGCCACCTTCCGCCCCTCGCCTGGCAGGATCACGGGCTTCCATTCACCCGGCGGTTTGGGCGTGCGTTTGGACAGCGCGATTTACGCCGGCTACGCGATTCCGCCCAACTACGACTCGCTGATCGGCAAGCTCATCGTCCACGGCCGCGACCGCGCCGAGTGCCTCATGCGCTTGCGCCGTGCGCTCAACGAAATGGTTATCACCGGCGTTGATACCACGCTTCCGCTGTTCCGCGAGTTGATGAACGAGCCCGACGT
>JBQTJK010000214.1:0-2861 GCA_052387215.1 Caulobacteraceae bacterium | reverse complement strand
ACGCGCTGCGGAGAGCCGCGCTCGGCTACACCGCAACGGCGTTGACTGTGGGTTCCAGAATTGAACTTCGACCAGTTCTTTTGCGGCACATGTTGCGCGCGGTCGATGACATCTCGCCGCCAGGCTTCAAAGAGTATTGGACCATGCTGTGGTCGTCATCTGGTGGCCACCACCTTGAGGCACTGGATACGCCGTTCAAGATTCATGAGAGACCTGATCTTCTGGCGTTGCCGTTCTTCAGTGAGTTCTTGGATGCCGCTGCCTCGGAGAGCGTTGCCGTCAATGCGCAAGTGGCGGTGCAGTCCGGAAAACTTGGTGCTGATGGTTCACTCACAAGAACGAAAGAGTATCAGCCAGCAGAGGAAGCGCTGGTCAGCACGTTGGCGAGTCAGCGCAATGTACTTTGGCTTGTGTTGAACGATCTGCAGACGCGAACAGACCGTAAATACCTTGGGAAGGTGGAGAGAGACACGGCGGTGGTCGCGAAGGCGGAAGCGAGAGTGAGTGCCTTGCTTGCCTTCCTCGCCGATCGCCTCAAAGTCCAGCTCCGCGACCAAGGCAAGCGCCACGATCTCGTCGATGCTGTGTTCGCGCCAAATCCTGTAACAAAAGAAGTCGACGACGACCTCGTCCGCATCGTCGCGCGCGTTGAGGCGCTTGACGCGTTCCTGAAAACCGAAGGCGGCGCGAACTTGCTTGCGGGCTATAAGCGCGCGGCGAATATTCTCGCGGCCGAAGAGAAGAAGGGTAAAGGCCTCGACAAGGAAGACCCGAAGCTCGTCGCCCGGGGCGTCGATGCAGCGAAGCTCCCCGAGCCGGCCGAAAAGGCGCTCCACCAGGCGCTGGAAAAAGCGCTACCCGCCGCGCGCGCTGGCGTTGAGAAGGAAGAGTTCGCCGCCGCCATGAAGGCGCTCGCTGGCCTTCGCGCGCCGGTGGATTCCTTCTTTGACAAGGTGCTCGTCAACGCCGAGGACGTTTCGCTCCGCCGCAATAGACTTCTGCTGCTGTCGCGCTTTAGAGAAGCGCTGTCGCAAGTCGCAGACTTTTCGAAGATCGAAGGATGAGCGAAAGACGCACGCCGCCGCTTGAACCCCCGCCCGCTTGCGGGGCGGGGGCAGGGGGTGGGGGGCGAGCAGGATCGAGCGCGAACATCGACACGCGCAAAATCCAGTTGCCGCGAACCTCAGATCGCGTCGAAGGTTCAATCGGCTGGGGTCCGAACCCAGGCCAAACCCGCCAGCGCGATTTCACAAAAGCAAATCTCTGCGCGAAGCGTCTACGAAAGGAGATGACGCCGTCTGAGAAAGAGTTGTGGCGTCTCTTGCGCGAAATCCCCGGCGCTCACTTCCGCAAACAAGTCGCCGTCGACAATCGAGTGTTCGATTTCGCGGAGTATGGCGCGCGTCTCCTGATTGAACTTGACGGCGTGGTTCGCGAAGAGCCCGAGGTGGCGACGTTCGACGAGATCAAGCAGGCTGACGCCGAAGCCGCTGGTTTCCGCGTGCTGCGATTCACAAACGCAGAAGTCTCGATGCGGCCCGAATGGGTTGTCGAACAGGTGCGCGCCTGCTTGAACGCCCCCCACCCCCCGGCCCCCGCCCCGCAAGGGGGCGGGGGAGAAGAGAGTTCGGCGCTATGACAAAACAATGGGTCTATGGCTTCGGCGGGGGAGAGTCGGACGGCAATGCGTCGATGAAGGCGCTGCTCGGCGGCAAGGGCGCGAACCTCGCGGAGATGGCGAAGCTTGGGCTCCCAGTGCCGCCGGGCTTCACGCTGACGACGGAAGTCTGCACCGAATTCTACAAGAATAACCGTGCCTATCCGGCGCAACTCGCCGCGCAAGTCGATGCGGCGCTCGCGACGCTGGAAAAGAAGGCGAGCAAAAAGTTCGGCGATCCGGCCAATCCGCTCTTGGTGTCCGTACGCTCCGGCGCGCGCGCGTCGATGCCGGGCATGATGGATACGGTGTTGAACTTGGGGCTCAACGACGAAACCGTCGAAGGCTTGGCCAAGCTCTCGGGCGATGCGCGCTTTGCGTACGATTCATATCGCCGCTTCATTCAGATGTATTCCGACGTTGTGCTCGAACTGGAGCACGGCGTGTTCGAGGAAATCCTCGGCTCGCAGAAGGATCTGAACGAGTACCAGTCAGACACGGAGATGACAGCGGAGGATTGGAAAGCCGTGGTCGCGGAGTACAAGCGCGCCGTGCAACGCGAGCTTGGCAAGCCGTTTCCGAGCGATCCGAAGGATCAGCTCTGGGGCGCGATCGGCGCGGTGTTTGCGAGCTGGATGAACGATCGTGCGATCTTCTACCGCAAGCACAACAACATCCCCGAAAACTGGGGCACCGCCGTCAACGTGCAGGCGATGGTGTTCGGCAATATGGGCGACACCTCCGCCACCGGCGTCGCCTTCACCCGCGACCCCTCAACCGGCGAGAAGAAATTCTACGGCGAGTTCCTGATCAATGCGCAAGGCGAGGACGTGGTCGCCGGCGTGCGCACGCCGCGCGCACTGACCAAGGCCGCGCGCGAGGCGATGAAGGAAACCGGAGAGTCGCTGGAAGAGGCGATGCCGGAGGTGTTCGCCGAACTGGTGCGGGTCTACCAGAAGCTCGAGGCGCACTACCGCGACATGCAGGATCTGGAGTTCACGGTCGAGCAGGGCCGGCTCTACATGCTGCAAACCCGCAACGGCAAACGCACCGCAAAAGCCGCGCTGAAGATCGCGGTCGACATGGTGGGCGAAAAACTCATCACTCAGGACGAGGCCGTGCTGCGCATCGACGCCTCGGCACTCGATCAACTCCTGCACCCGACGATTGCAGACGGCTACAAGCGCGACATCATCTGCAAGGG
>JBQTJK010000213.1:0-20571 GCA_052387215.1 Caulobacteraceae bacterium | reverse complement strand
CTGATGCCCGGGCCAATGCGCGCGGCGCACGCGAGATCGATCTTGCCGGCGCGGCTTCCTTCCCAGGCTTCACCGACGGGCACGTGCACCTGACCGGCGTTGGCGCCGCCGCGATGACGCTCGATCTCGTCGGTACGACCTCGATCGCCGACCTGCAGGATCGGCTGCGCGCGTACGCGGCGTCGCACGCTGAAGGCCCGATCTATGGCCGCGGCTGGATCGAAACACATTGGCCAGAGCATCGCTTCCCGACTCGCGCCGACCTCGACGCGGTTGTCAGCGATCGCCCCGTGTTGCTTGAGCGCATCGATGGCCACGCGTCCGTCGCCAACAGCGCCGCGCTACAGCTTGCGAACATCGACAACAATACTCCCAACCCCGGCGGCGGCAGCATCGAGCGCGATGCTTCGGGGGTGGCCACCGGCATGCTGATCGACAACGCAGCAAACTTGGTGCAATCCCGCTTTCCGGCGCCGACGCTCGCGATGCAGCGCGAAGCGCTTTTGCAGGGCGCTCGCCTCTACGCTTCGCGCGGCTGGACAGGCGTGCACAACATGAGCACTTCGCTGGCGGAGGCGCGCCTCTTCCAGGAATTCGCCGCGAGCGGCGAGCTGCCGCTGAGCGCCGACATCTACCTCACGCCCGAGGACGCCGCGCCCCTATGGGAGGGTGAACTCCGGCCCGAGAATAGCGGACTTGTGCGCGTCCGCGGCATCAAGGCCTATGTCGATGGTGCGCTGGGCTCACGCGGCGCCGCGTTGTTGGCGCCGTACAGCGATGCGCCGAACACTTCCGGTCTGCTTGTCACGCCGCCAGACGATTTGCGTATGTTGTTCCGCGCCGCGAGCGAATCGCGGATTCAGGTGGCGTTGCACGCCATCGGCGATCGCGGCAACCGCATCGCGCTCGACACGTTCGAGCGCGGCGTTGGAGGAAATCCCGTGGGGCTGCCCGCCTTGCGTTGGCGCATTGAGCATGCGCAGGTGATTGCGCCGGAGGATATCCCGCGCTTCGCCGCGCTCGGCGTCATCGCCTCGATGCAGCCCTCGCACGCCATCAGCGACCTGCATTTCGCGCCGGCGCGCTTAGGCGCGCGGCGTCTCGCCGGCGCCTACGCTTGGCGTTCGCTGCTCGATTCCGGCGCGGTGATCGCCGCCGGCACTGACGCGCCGGTCGAGAAGGGCGATCCATTGATCGAATTCTACGCTGCGACCTACCGCCACGATCTCAGCGGCTTCGCCGGGCCTGACTGGCATCTGGAGCAAGCCGTCAGCCGCGCCGAAGCGTTGCGCATGCTCACCTGGGCGCCGGCCTTCGCCACCTTCAGTGAAACCGAACGCGGCACGATCGAAGTCGGCAAGCGCGCCAACGTCAGTGCATTCTCGGCCGATCTGATGACGGCCGAACCGGCGACCATCCCCACAGCGACAGCGGTGCTCACCGTCTGCGACGGCCGCGTCACGTACGAAGCGCTGTAAGAGCCTGCCGCACTGTGGAGCGCGCCTGATGCTCCCACACACGAAGCTCCCCGCCCCCTTGCGGGGCGTGGCTGGGGGTGGGGGTGACGGCGCTGGACTCTCGGGATAGCGCGCCGCCCGCACCCCCATCCGTCGCGCATCCGCGCGACACCTTCCCCGCAAGGGGGAAGTTCGTAGCATCTCGTCTAGGTTTTAGACTGCCCCGTTGAGGCTCAAATCATCTCGAGCGCGTGCCGCGAGACGCTCATACATCGCAAGGCGAGCCTTCAGGTGCGCACGTCGCTTTCGGTCGTGTCAATCATGCGGGCCGAACCAAATCCGGTACTTGTTCTCATACCGAGCGATTCGAACTGATTCAGGATCCTGATGATTTCGCAGATGTTGCGGTCGTAGCCCGCTAGCCACTGACGAACACCATGCATGGCTCTAGGCAGCCACGACGCCCGTCGTCGGCGTAGCCGCAGCGCCGACTTCCTGCGGATCGCGCAGCACGTAGCCGCGGCCCCAAACCGTCTCGATGTAGTGTTCGCCGCCGGTCGCCGCCGCCAGCTTCTTCCTGAGCTTGCAGATGAAGACGTCGATGATCTTCAGCTCCGGCTCGTCCATTCCGCCATAGAGATGATTGAGGAACATCTCTTTCGTCAGCGTCGTGCCTTTGCGGAGCGAGAGCAGCTCCAGCATCTGATATTCTTTGCCGGTCAGGTGGACGCGCTGGCCGTGCGCTTCGGTGGTCTTCGCATCGAGATTGACGACGATGTCGCCTGTTTTGATGACGGAATGAGCGTGACCCTTCGAGCGGCGGACGATCGCGTTGATCCGTGCGATCAGTTCGTCTTTGTTGAAGGGCTTGGTCATGTAGTCGTCGGCGCCGTAGCCGAGGCCGCGGACCTTCGTGTCAATGTCAGCCGTGCCCGAAAGGATCAGGATGGGGGTGTTCACCCGCGCCACCCGGAGCTGCTTTAGCACGTCATAGCCGTGCATGTCGGGCAGCGTGAGGTCCAAGACGATGATGTCGTAATCGTAGAGTTTTCCGAGGTCGATGCCTTCCTCGCCCAGATCGGTCGAGTAGATATTGAACCCTTCGGACTTGAGCATAAGCTCGATGCCCTGCGCGGTTGCGCTGTCGTCTTCGATCAACAAGACTCGCATTGCATGCTCCCCGATCGGCGCAACGCCTCGGCAACGTTAATCCACAGAATCATATTGATGTATGGACAACGCGTTAACGTCGGTAAGAATTCTTACTGCGACGCTCGCCAAGTTACCGTTGACCCGCCCTTCATCAGCTCCGTTAAGATACGTGAATCGGAATTCGATTCATGTGTCCAGCGCTAGATGCTGAAGAAAAACTCATCGCAACCCGTTGATTTTGAATCGGGCGATGAACGAGCCGCTTAAAGCAACGCCATCGCGTTAGGTTTTGATTCACCATGACGGCTGAAGAAGATGTGAGGAAACTCGCGCACGCGATGCCATCACTGCTTTCTAAGCTTGCTGAACAGATCGATGCGCTGGATCCGCGCCGCTTTGAGGGTCGCGTTACCGGTTTGTCGGGTTCCCTGGTCGAAGCGACTGGTCCGATCGAAGCGCTTGCGCTGGGTGCTCGCGCCACGATTCACGGGCGCCGCTCCGCGCGCGGCGAGATCGTCGGTTTCCGCGGCGACCGCGCGTTGATCGCGCCGTTCGACTCGATCGAGGCCATCCGTCCAGGGGCGCGCGTGGCGCTGGAAGGTTCCGCACCGATGGTCTGCCCCTCGCGCGCCTGGCTCGGGCGCGTCATCGATTGCTTCGGCAACCCGGTCGACGGGCAGGGGCCGTTGCCACAGGGCCTGCGTCCCCATCTCGTGCGGTCGCCGCCGCCGTCCGCGCACGATCGCGCCCGCGTCGGCGGCCGGCTCGACGTCGGCGTCCGTGCGCTCAACCTCTTCGCCGCGCTCTGCCGCGGGCAGCGCTTGGGCGTGTTCTCCGGCTCGGGCGTCGGCAAGTCGGTGCTGATGTCGATGCTGGCGCGCGGCGCTGCCGCCGACGTTATAGTCATCGGTCTTTGCGGCGAGCGCGGCCGCGAAGTGAAGGAATTCATCGAGGACACGCTCGGCGAAGAAGGCCGCTGCCGTTCCGTCGTCGTCGTCGCCACGTCCGACGAGAGCGCCGCCCGCCGGCGTCTCGCCCCGCACATGGCCTCAGCCGTGGCCGAACACTTCCGTGATGAAGGGCTCGATGTACTTTTGCTTGTCGACTCCGTCACGCGCTTCGCCATGGCGCAGCGTGAGATCGGCCTCAGCGTTGGCGAACCGCCCACCACAAAGGGCTACACGCCCTCCGTCTTTGCCGAACTCCCTAAACTACTGGAGCGCGCCGGCCCGGGTCGCGAAGGCGAGCAGGGCTCGATCACCGCGCTCTTCACTGTGCTGGTTGACGGTGACGATCACAATGAACCGATCGCCGACGCCGTTCGCGGCATCCTCGACGGCCACATCGTCATGGAGCGCGCCATTGCCGAACGCGGCCGCTATCCGGCGATCAATGTGTTGAAATCCATCTCGCGCCTCATGCCGATGTGTCACACGGCGGAAGAAAACGCGCTGGTCGCGCGCGCGCGCGAAGCACTGAGCCTCTACGGCGAAATGGAAGAACTGATCCGCATCGGCGCCTACAAGCCCGGCGCCGATGCACAGGTCGACGAAGCCGTCCGCGTCCGTCCCGCGCTCGAACGCGTGCTGGCGCAGGAGCGCGACGAACGCTCCGGCATCGACGAAGGCTTCGCGCTGTTGGCTGAGGCGCTGAGGTGAGCTTGGACGCAGTGAAACCCCCGCCCCCTTGCGGGGCGGGGGCAGGGGGTGGGGGGCGATCAGGATTTGGCGCAAGCGGCGCCGTCGCGCTCGTGCCTGCACGCCCCCCCTCCGCCGCCTTCGGCGGCGCCTCCCCCGCAAGGGGGGAGGCGTTCCGATGAAATCCCTCCGGACGCTCCTCAAAGTCGCCCGCAGCAATCTCGAAAGCCTCCGCCGCGCTTTGGCTGATCAGATCGCCAAGGACGTCAATGTCATCCAGCGCATCGATGGGCATGAGCAAACCATACGAGCCGAACAGGCGTTCGCCCAGCGTGACTACGAATCCGCACGCGCCTACGGCGGCTATGTCGTTGCCGCGCTCGCCATCCGCAGGGCGCTCGACGCTGAGCGCGCATCGATCAATCAGGAAATCGAGCGCCTGCGCACGCTCATCGCCGAAGCTTATGTCGAGGTGCGCAAGTTCGAGCGGTTGCTTGAGTTGGAGGCGGAGCGAGAGAAAGCTGCTCGGAACAAACGAGAGAACGCCGAACTGGACGAGTTTGCAACGATCCGCGCCGCGCGGATCACCCAGCGTTGAGCGCTTCGACGATCCGGATCACGTCTTCATACGCTTGGCTCTGCGGATGCCGCGTCGGCAGCGGCGTTTGCGCGCGGATCGAGTCCGGCACGCGCGGATCGCGGCAGATGGCGCCGGCGAACTTGGGCTTGAAGCCCAGGTACTCGTTACACGCCAGCGCGAACTGATCGAACACCTTGCGTCCTTTGACGCGGTTCTCGGCCATGTTGACGATCACCCATGGCGTGACCTGCGCGCCCTGCAACCGCAGCAGCTTCACCATCGCATACGCATCGGTAAGCGCAGTGGGCTCTTCCGTCGTCACCAGGATCAGCCGATCCGCCGCACGCGCGAAGCGCAGCACGGTCGGGTCAATGCCCGCCGCAAGATCCAAGATCACGCGGTCATAATGCGGCGTCAGCCGCGACAGCCCGTTGGCGATGCGCGCTACTTCTTCCAGCTTCACCGCGCCAAGCGCGCCTGAGCCCGAATGCCCCGCGATCAGATCGAAGCCGCCATTGCGTCCCGGTCCACCCATCACCGGCGTCACCGCGGACTCCAGTTCCAGGAATCCGCGCACCACCGAATGTACGTCCGCCTGCGGCCGCACGCCCAGCTGCACGTCGATGTTCGCCAGCCCCAAATCGCAGTCCACGAGTAGCGCGCGCTGCCCGGCGCGGCCGAACGCTATCGACAGCATAGTGGAGAGCCAGGTCTTGCCGACGCCGCCCTTGCCCGACGCGACGGCGTAAACCGGCGCTACTCGCGTGCGCGGCAGCGGCGGGTCGTTCATCGCAGCGTTTGCGCCTGACATGCCTCAGATATGAGCGGACATCGTTTCGGAGCGGTTAGCGGCGCTGCTGCTTTTGGTAAACGTGCGCTTAATTACAGAGAATTCGCCCGTACAAACGTCAACCACCGTGACGCTCTTGCTCAGACCTGCCCCATCGCCTTCAAGCGCACCTTTGCGTGCACTTCCGACTGCCCCATCACCGCGGTCGACGGCCGGAAGCGCTCGATTAGCGAGCGTACGAACGGGCGGATGGCGGGGGAGGTGAGCAGTACCGGCGTCTCGCCCGCTTGGGCCGCTTTCTCGAACGACGTGCGCACGTCAGCGACGAAGTCGTGTAGCTTCGACGGCGCCAGCGCCAGCGTCCGGTGCTGGCCTTCGCCAATCAGCGCCTCCGCGAACGCCTGCTCCCACACGGGCGATAGCGTGAGGATCGGCAGCGCCCCCTCGCCGTTGCGGTGCGCGTAGCAGATCTGCCGCGCGAGCCGCGCACGCACGTGCTCGGTGATCAGCACCAGATCGTGCATCGCCGGCGCAGCCTCTGCGATCGCCTCGACGATCGCGCCGAGATCGCGGATCGAAACGCGCTCCTTCAGCAGGTTCTGCAACACACGCTGCACGCCCGACCAGGAAATGTGCGCCGGCGCGACGTCGTCCAGCAGCGTCTGCGTATCCTTCGGCAAATCCTTGATCAGCTTCTTGACCTCCGCGAAGGTCAAGAGCTCGCTCATATGCTCCTTGATCACTTCGGTGACGTGTGTCGCCAGCACGGTGGCCGGATCCACGACGGTATAGCCACGGAAGCTCGCTTCCTCCCGTGCGCGCTCGTCGATCCATTTCGCATCGAGGCCAAACGCCGGCTCCTTCACGGCTTCGCCCGGCAACGCCACGCCGGCCCCGGTCGGATCCATCGCCAGCAGCGCGCCTATCTTCAGCTTGCCTTCGCCCGCATCCATTTCGCGGATGCGGATGGCGTACGCGTCCGCTGGCAGCTGCACGTTGTCTAAGATGCGCACGCTCGGCATGACGAAGCCGTAGTCCTGCGCCAGCGTCTTGCGCAGCGCCTTGATCTGATCGGTGAGCCTTCGGCCCTGCACGTCGTTAATCAGCGGCAAGAGCGCAAAGCCGAGCTCGATCCGCGCGTCGTCCATCGCTAGCGACGCCGCGGCCGTTTCCTCTCCCGTCGGCGCAGGCGGCGGAGCCACCGCAGCGGCAATCGCCGCCGCGCGGTTCGCTTGCCGCAGCCGCCAAGCCAACAATCCCGCCGCGAAAGCAAGCACGAAGAACGGGATCATCGGCATGCCGGGCAGAACGCCAACGCCGAACGCGCATGCAGCGACCACGCCGAGCGCAACAGGGTAGGAGGCGAGCTGCTTTGCCAGCGCCTTGTCTGCCGCGCCGTCGATGCCGGCCTTCGTCACCAGCAAGCCCGCCGCGACCGAGACGATCAGCGCCGGAATCTGCGTCACCAGGCCGTCGCCGACAGTCAGCAGGGTGTAGGTGCGGCCGGCCTCGGCGAAATCCATGCCGTGCGACATGGTGCCGATGACGATGCCGCCAATGATGTTGATGAACACGATCAGCAGCCCGGCGATGGCGTCGCCGCGCACGAACTTCGAGGCACCGTCCATGGCCCCGAAGAACGCGCTCTCATCTTCCAGCGCCTTGCGGCGCTCACGCGCTTGCTGCTCGTTGATCAGCCCGGCGGAGAGGTCGGCGTCGATCGCCATCTGCTTGCCGGGCATGGCGTCCAAGGTGAACCGCGCCGCCACTTCGGCGATCCGTGTCGAGCCGCGGGTGATGACGACGAAGTTCACGATCACCAGGATCGCAAACACAATGACGCCGATAACAAACTCGCCGCCCATAACGAACTGCGCGAACGCCGCAATCACTTCGCCCGCCGCATGCTCGCCGTTCTGACCATTTGCCAAGATCAGACGCGACGAGGCGATGTTGAGCGCCAAACGCAGCAGCGTCGCCAGCAGCAGCACGGACGGAAACGCCGTGAACTCGAGCGGCTTCTTGATCATCAGCGCCGTCATCAGCACCAGGATCGAGAGGATAATCGAGATCGCCAGCAGGAAGTCGAGCAGCACCGGCGGCAGCGGCACCAGCATGATCGCCAGGATGCCCAGCACGCCCGCGGCAAGCGCGATCTCGCCGCGCATGACAAAGCCGCGCAGCACGCTGAACGAAAGATCATTGCCTTGCGGCTGCGCAGCGTCAGTCATGATCTAACTCAGGCCGCTTGCCCGGTCGGCGGCGGAATCCTGAGGCCTTCGTCCGAATACTGCTTGAGCTTGTTCCTGAGCGTGCGGATCGAGATGCCCAGAATGTGCGCCGCATGCGTGCGGTTGCCGAGACAATGGGTCAGCGTCTCGAGGATCAGATCCTGCTCCACCTCGGCCACCGTGCGCCCAACCAAGTTGCGCGCCGCGGCCTGCGCCGCCTCGATCGCATCGCCCGTGGAATCCCGATGCCCAACCGGCGCACCGTCCGGCGCGCGGATCGCGTCGGCGCCGACTTCCTCGCCATTCGCCAGCAGCACGGCGCGATGCATCGCGTTTTCGAGCTCGCGCACATTGCCCGGCCAGCGGTGCTCCATCACTTGCGCCAGGCCATCGCGCGAGAGCTTGTGGGCAGGGCGGCCGTTCGAGCGCGCGTATTTGTCGATGAAGAACTGTGCCAGCGCCGCCAGATCGTCCTTGCGGTCCCGCAGCGGCGGAATGCGTAGGTTCACGACGTTGAGGCGATAGACGAGATCCTCGCGAAACTCGCCCGCGCGCACCAGCGCATTCAGATCGCGGTTTGAGGTGGCGAGCACGCGGATGTTCACCGGCACCGGCTTGGCGCCGCCCACGCGGTCGATCACGCGCTCCTGCAGCGCCCGCAGCAGCTTCGATTGCAGGCGCAAATCCATTTCGGAGATTTCGTCCAGCAGCAGCGTGCCGCCGTCGGCCTCTTCGAACTTGCCGATCCGTCGCGCCACGGCGCCAGTGAACGCGCCTTTCTCGTGTCCGAACAATTCGGACTCGAGCAAGTTTTCCGGAATGGCTGCGCAGTTCACCGCGATGAACGGCTTGTCCTTGCGCTTCGATTTCTTGTGTACGTAACGCGCCAGCACTTCCTTGCCGACGCCGCTTTCGCCCGTGATCATGATCGACGCCTCAGACGCCGCTATCTGATCGGCGAGGGCGACGACATGCTTCATCGCTTCGTCCGTCGCGATCAGCGGCCGCTCGTCATCGCATACCGCCGCCAGCACCGCCGCGATCAGTTCCGGATCGGGGGGGAGGGAGATGTATTCGCGTGCGCCGGCGCGGATGGCCTTCGCGGCAAGCGCCGGCTCGACGCCCACGCCCGCGGCCACCACCGGGACGACGATGTGTTCAGCTTCATTGGCGGCGATCAAAGCGGCGATGTCGAGCCGCGCGTCGACCATCAACAGATCGGCGCCGCGTCCTGCGCGCAGCGCGCCTGTAGCCTGTTCGATCGTGTCGACGTGCGCGACCTTTGCGCCGTGCTCCATGGCGATCTTCGTGGCGGCGGAGATTTGTCCTCCGAGCGGGCCGACGATGAGTAGACGCATGTCCGTTCTCCCGCTCCGCCGCTAGGCGTCACCGTCCTTGATGATTTCCGTCATCGTCACGCCCAAGCGTTCGTCCACGACGACCACCTCGCCACGCGCGACCAATCGATTGTTCACGTAAATGTCGATCGCTTCTCCGACCTTGCGGTCGAGTTCGATCACCGAACCGCGCCCCAGCCGCAGCAGTGACGCCACTTCCATGTTAGCGCGTCCGAGCACCGCCTGAATGTTCACCGGCACATCATAGACGGCGGCGAGATCGGCCGCGCTGCGCTCGATCCCGTCTGGAGGGGGCGGGGCGTCCGGCGTCGGTTGGAATTCGTCAAGCTTCAGGTCGCTCATGTGCGTGCCTCGCGTGGCGCCGCGAGTGCGGCGTCGATCAAATCTTCAATGCGTTTGGCGGCGTCGGCTGGGTTCATCGCGATGACCCCGTCCGACCAGTCGATCACGACTTCGCCCGCGCTCAATCCGGGCTCCGCGCGCACCAGCACTGCGGCGGCGTAGGCATGTGTCTGGCACATCTCGGCGATGCGCGGCTTCAGCGCTTCGGCGGCGTCCGGTGGCAGCTTCACGACGAGCCGCGGCTGATGTCGCAGTGTATCCATCGCTGACTCGATCGCCTTTTGCGCGCGTTCGATCCCAAACGTGTCGAGCGCGACGCCAGCTATCTTTTGCGCCGCCGCCAGCGCTACCCGCGCCGCCTCGGTGCGCATCGCTCGGCTCTCGATGTCCAGTCGCGTCAGCACCGCCGAAGCCGCGTCGGCGATGGCCTCCAACGCCGCCGTCGTGCGGCGTTCGGCTTGCGCGAGCGCGTCGTTCTTGCCGCGCTCGTAGCCCTCGCTGTTGGCGGCCTGCACTTCTTCCGCCGTGATGCGCTTGGGGGCCTCACGCACGATCTCGCCGTCTGGCGCGAACTCGGTTTCGAAGGCGTATTTGCGAATCTGGCTCATCAATAGATCAGCTCATCGTCTGATTTGCCGTCAGAAAGCACGATCTCGCCGCGTGCGGACAATTCCTTCGCCGTCGCCACCATGCGGGTCTGTGCGGCGTCGACATCCTTGAGCCGGACCGGCCCCATCGCCGCCATGTCTTCCTTCAACAGCTTGCCGCCGCGTTCGGACATGTTGGAGAACAAGAGGCTCCGCAGCGTGTCCGACGCGCCCTTGAGCGCTAGCGCCAGGTCCGCCTTGTCGACCGCGCGCAGCAAAGTCTGAACGCCGCCGGAATCCAGTTTGCCCAGGTCTTCGAACACAAACATCAGCGCCTTGATCCGATCGGCGCTTTCGTTGCTCTTGCCTTCGAGCGCCGCCATGAAGCGCGACTCGGTCTGGCGATCGAAATTGTTGAAGATTTCCGCCATCGTTTCGTGGCTGTCGCGCTTCGACGTGCGCGCCACGTTCGACATGAACTCTGTGCGCAGCGTCGTCTCGATCTTGTCGAGGATATCGCGCTGTACCGGCTCCATCCCCAGCATGCGCATCACGCACTCCGCCGCGAAGTCCTCCGGAAGTTCCGTCAGTACTTTCGCCGCGTGCTCAGGGCGGACCTTCGAAAGCACCACCGCCACCGTCTGCGGGTATTCATTCTTCAGATAGCTCGCCAGCACCGTCTCGTGCACGTTGCCGAGCTTGTCCCAGATGTTGCGTCCGGCCGGCCCTCGGATTTCGTCCATCAGGCCGTCGACCTTTTCCTTCGGCAGCATCTGCGCCAGCACGCGCTGGGCCTGATCGAGCGAACCCATAATCGCGCCGGCGCCGGACATGCGCGAGATGAACTCATGCACCAACGCTTCCACGACGACTGATGGCACTATGCCCAGCGAGGCCATCGCCTGAGAGACTTCCTTGATCTCCTCCTCGTCGAGCATCTCCCAGAGCTTCTTGGCGTCTTCGCCCAGGCTCATGAGGATGATCGCCGCCTTCTCTGCACCGCTGTAGCGCGACAGATCGGGCGCGCCGTGACCTTCGAGCGGGGATTTGACCAGCGCGTTCATCGGTTACAACGCGTTGTTGAGCCAGCCGCGAATGATCTGCGCTGACTCGTCTGGATGTTGGGACACCACCTCGGCCATCTTCTTAACCGCCGATTGCTTCATCCGCCCGCCGACCTGCGCGACGTCGATGCCGGGATCAGTCGCGCCGTCCGGGCCCGGCAACGCCGCCGCCGCGCCGCCCGCCCCGGGCAGGGCAGGAACAGCGCCCGGTCCGCCCAACTCCGCATTTGTTCCGCCGCGCATCAGGCCGCCCACCAGCGGCCGCAGCACGAAGAACACGAACGCCAGCGCGGCGATCAGGGCCGCGACGATCTCGATGATCCGCATCACGTCGAGATCGCCCAGGAACGCGAACATGCCCGGCGCTTCTGCTTGGGCCGCTGCCGCCGTGCGCGCGAACTGCGTGTTGACGACTTCGACGATGTCGCCTCGCTCCTGGTTGAATCCGACCGCCGAGCGCACCAGCGCTGTCAGCCGCTGCATTTCTTCTTGCGTGCGGGGCGCATAGCTCGGCGCGGCGTTGCCTTCGCCCGGCGTCAGCGTGCCGTCGACCGCAACCGCGACCGAAAGCCTGCGGATGCGGCCGCCTTCGCTGACCTCCGTGCGTGTCGTGTTCGAGATTTCGTAATTGACCGTTTCTTGGCTCGACTCGTTGCCGGCTTGCGCGCCGCTTTGCGAACCGCCCGCGCCGCCCGCATCCGGCACGTTCGCCGCCGCGGTCACGCCGCGCGCGGTTTCGGCGCTCGTAGATGTCTCTTCGGTCGACGACGTCGAGCGCACAACGCGACCTTCCGGATCGAAGCGTTGCGTCGTTTCGCTGACGCGGTTGAAGTCCATCTCCGCGGTCACCTGCACCCGCGCGCTGCCTTGGCCGACGACGCCTTCGACGATATCCGTCACCGTGCGGCGGATGCGTTCTTCGGCCGCCACCTGGCGCGCATCGATGCCCTCAGCCGCCGCATCTTCGCCGCTTGCTGCCGCCGCCAGCAGGCGGCCGGTTTCATCCAGGATCGTTACCCGGTTGGCGCTTAAGCCCGGCGTCGCGCTCGCGACCAGATTGCGGATCGCGCGCACCTGTCCCGCAATCAGTTCGTCGCGCCGCAGCTGGATCACAATCGAGGCCGAAGGCTGCCCAG
Source organism: Caulobacteraceae bacterium (assembly GCA_052387215.1). Classification (GTDB taxonomy): domain Bacteria; phylum Pseudomonadota; class Alphaproteobacteria; order Caulobacterales; family Aquidulcibacteraceae; genus Vitreimonas. Next base: position 8,237 of record JBQTJK010000213.1, on the reverse strand, counting down.
TCTCGCGCGCGAACAATTGCCGTTCGGGCAGCACCAGGTGCACGCGCGCTGACGCCACGCCATCAAGCGACGCGATCGTGCGTGCGAGTTCGCCTTCAAGCGCGCGCAGGCGGTTGATGTTCTGCTGGAATTGCGTCTGCCCGAGCGCATCCGGCTCGTCGAATATTTCGTATCCGATGGATCCCCGCGAGGGCAGGCCCTCCGCCGACAGCATCATGCGCGCATCTAGAACCCGTGAGCGCGGCACATAGATCGATCCGCCGTCGCCGCGGAGTTCGTAGGGAATGTCAGCCTGCTCTAGCCGTTGCGTGATCTCCGCCGCCTCGCGCGTCTCTACCCCCGCGAACAGCAGCGCGTTCGCTTCGCCGCCGATGCGGAACACCAGCGTAAAGAGCAGGGCTGCGACCACCGCCGCTATGCCTAGAGCCGCGAACAGCCGCGTCGGCCCCGCCTTTAAAAGGAGTTGTGTGAACCCGTTCACGCCGCCCTCTACACGCACGGTGCGGCTCACCCAGAATCACTGGGCAAATCTCACCGGTCGGCAGAAATTGCCCGGTCGGGCGTGAAACAATGGTTAAGCATGTTGCCTGCTTTCCTCCCCCGCGTGCGGGGGGAGGAGTCGCGAGCAGGGCGCGCGACGGAGGGGGTGCATCCGCGCAAACGTTCGAAGTCAGCGCGCGTATCGCCCCCTCAGTCACGCTCGCGCGTGACAGCTCCCCCGCTCGCGGGGGAGCAAACCCCAAGACGCGCAAAAGCCCCCGCCGGGGAATGCGGGGGCTTTTGAAAGCCTTGTACTGACAGATCGAGCCGCCGCCGCAGCGCAGCGTCTGTTAGACGCTGGCTGCGCGGTAGTGCTGGATGCGCGTGGTGCGCAAGCCAGGGAGGCCATGCTTCTCGATCGACTTGCGCCACGTCTCGAACTCTTCTTCAGAGAGCCCGTAACGAGCGCACGCTTCTTCGAGCGTGAGCAGGCCGCCGCGAACCGCAGCGACAACTTCAGCCTTGCGGCGAATGACCCAACGGGTCGTGCCGGCCGCCGGCAGATCGTCCAAAGTGAGGGGATTCCCGTCGGGACCCATCACCACCCCATCATAGCGGCGTTGCTTCTGCATAGCGCCTTCTCCTTCTTGAGCGCTTCACGATAACTCGGAGCGCTAAAGAAACGACTAAGACGCGGGCTGAATACAGCGCAGAAACGTGTGTCGAATTAGAACACGAGTCTCTTACTCATTTCTTACCCGGCTAGCGCTTCGCTTATCGCTTGATACGCAGAAGTTCCTCCAGCATTTCGTCAGCGGTGGTGATGATGCGCGAAGACGCAGAGTACGCGCGCTGAGTGGTGATGAGGCTCGTGAACTCCGCGGCGAGGTCGACGTTCGACGCTTCGAGGGCGCCGGAAACAATACGCCCGGCGCCGCCGGCGTTCGAGGCGTTGATATTGTAGAGTCCGGACTCGAGCGTCGTGCGGAACGCGCCGCCTTGATCGGACTTCAAGCCGTTTGGGTTCAGAAACGTCGCCAGCGGGATCTGATAGAGCGCGCGCGCCCGGCCGTTTGAGAACTGCGCGGTCAGCATGCCGTCGCCTTCTAGCACCAGGCCGACCAGATCGCCCGGCGGCACGCCGTCCGCGGTCACTGAGGTAACGCCGAAGCTGTTCGCGAACTGGGTCATGCCCGTGGTCAGATCGAGCGCGACGAGCTGATCAGCTGCGCCGGTCACTGTCGCCCAGTCGACGTTGAACGCGCCGTTGAGATTCTGCACCGTCGACGCCGTACCGTGGCCGGCGACGGCGGCCACCGTGCCGTCTGTATTGAACGTCAGGATGCCCGCGGCGAGTACGCCGCCGGTAGCCGCGCCCCCCGTGATGTTGCTGCTTGGGCGTGCATAAGCTTCGACCCGCCACGTATTCGGACCTGTCTTCAAGAAGCCGAACGCGATTGTGCGCGGCGCGCCCAAGCTGTCATAGATTTCGAGCGAGCTTTCGAAGTGCGGCGTGATCGTGCCCGTCGCCATGTCGCCGACGTCGTAGGCGCCTTGCGCTCCGGCATAATCAGTCTGACCCGAATTGAGATTCGCATTGAGCCCGACATTGCTGGTGGGCTCGGCTAAGCCGCCTACGCCGGAAATGTTCACCGGCTCGATCGCTGAGAGCGATGTGGGCGAGGAGGTGACGCTGCCGTCCGCCGCGACCGGCCAGCCCTGCAGGAACAATCCCTGGGCGTTGACCATGTAGCCGTCGGCGTTGATCGTGAACGAGCCGGCGCGCGTGAATAACACGCTGCCGCCATTGGAGAGCAGCTGATCGTTGGTCGAGACGATGAAAAAACCATCGCCCGAGATGGCCAGGTCAGTGGTCGAGCGCGATTGCTCCAGCGAGCCTTGCAGCGAGATCTGTTGGCGCGTCAGCGGCAGCACGCCGCCGGCGTTGTAGGTGGTGTTCGAATTCTGAGCGTTCACCAGCGCGCTGAAGTCGACGCCGCCGCGCTTGTAGCCGACCGTGTTGACGTTGGCGATGTTGTCGGAAATGACGGCGAGCGCGCTCGAATTGGCGGTGAGGCCAGAAACGCCCGCGCGCAATGCGGTATAGATAGACATGGGTCCCAGCTCCATCGCCGCGCGCGTCCCACCGTACGCGGCAAAAGTTGTTGCTACTGATGGAGCGCTTCTGCGCTAGAGCAACGTCTGCATTCGGCAGACGCTTGTTGTGTCAGCCGTTGTCCAGCACCGACCGGATCGAGCCCAGTTCGCGTGTGCCGGATGGCGTGATGACGACGGGCGTATCGCCCGTGAAATTCACGCCCATGATGGTTTCGCGCACCGAGATGGCCGGCGTCATTTCTTCACCGTCATCGCCGATGGCTTCGATTTCGATCTGATAGACGCCGTCGGAAGCTGTCGAGCCGTCCGCCTTCTGGCCGTCCCAGGTGAACAGATGTTCGCCCCCTGTGCGCGGCGCCGCGGTCGTCGTGTAGATGACGCGGCCAGACGCGTCCTTGACGTTTATGGTCATCGACGTGGCGTTCTCCGGCAGACGATAGGCCCAGCGTGCTTCGCCGCCGGCGAGATAGGTTTCGTCCGCCTCGATGATCGCGTCTTTGCCGAGATAGGAGAGGGCGGCGCCTGCCGACGCCGCTTGATACTGGCCGACCAGGCCCTCCAGTTGCTCGTTGGTGCGGATCTGCTGTTCAACCTGGCTGAACTGCACGAGCTGCTGCGTGAATTGCGTCGAATCCATCGGCGCCAGCGGATCCTGGTTCTGCAGCTGCGCCGTCAGCAGCACCAGGAACGTGTCGTAATTGTCCGACAGCCGCGTGCGCGCGCTTGCATCTGTGCTGTTTACAGCCGGGTCGATGGCGCCGATTGGCATCTATCTCGTCCTCAAACCATTATGTCGACGCGCACACCGCGCCAGCGCTCGAGCCCAATCGGCCGCGCGATCAGCGCTGGCGCTTGTTGTCTTGCCGCTTCTTCGCTGCTGCGAGGCGGCCCACTGCTCGAATCCTGCGTTTCAGCTCCCGGTGCGCCCTGGCGTAGATCGAACGACAGGCCGCTGTCGCTCAATCGCAGGCCCGCGGACTGCAGCTGCTGTTCTAGTTCGCGCGCGTGCCGCGCCAATTCCGTTAGCGCCTGAGGATTGTCGGCGGCGATCACCGCCGTCACGCGATGATCGCGCGACACCTCCATGCGCACTTCGACGCGGCCCAATTCTGGCGGATCGAGTCTCAACTCGAAGCTCGTCGCGCCGCCAGCGAAGCGGCGAATAATCTCTCGTGCGACTTGTGCAGCTGCCGGCGTCGTTCGCTGCTGTGCGCTCGTGTCGGCGCCAACGTGTTGCGCCAGGGCGCCTGCTTGCGCGCCCGTCGGAGTGACGGCTGTCGGTTGCGCAATTTGTGTCGTGTCCTGAGGCGCCGCCTGGGCTGGCAGCGGCGCCGCACTCTCCTTCGCCACGATTAGCGCCGCAGCCGCTTTGTTCGGCTGCGGTCTCGGCGCGGCGTTAGGCGTCTCACGCGCCGCACTTGTGGCGGTCGGTTCGGGTGCACGCTTCGCCTGCGCGCTTTCAAGCGCTGCTTTCGCGGCACGCTGCGCCGTTTCAACGTTCGACTGCGGAGTGGCGCCGATCGTCGACGCCAGCGCTTGCTGTAGCCGCGGCAAAGCCTCGGCGGCGATAGAAGCTGTTGGTTGCGACGTTGTGTCAATTGCTTGAGCCGCCGCATTCGTGTTGGGCGTCGGCGCTGCCTCGAGCGATGGGTTTGTTGATTGTGGCGGCGCTGGTGCAGTTGCGGTCGTTCTTGCTGTCGCCGCGTGCGCGGGTTTCGCTGTCGGCGCCGCGGGCGCCGACGATGCGCCAGCCGGTGTCAGCGCCGCAGTATCTAGGGCCGGAGTGACCGCAGGCGCTTGCGACGCAGCGGCGGATGCCAGCGCCGCGCTCGCTTCAGCGGCGCTTTGTGCTTGCGGTTGCGCCGCCGACGCCGCTGCCAGTTGCACGATGACCACCGGCGTGACAGGCGGTGCTGTAACGGGAGGCCCGCCGAGCAACGCCGCTTCGGCTTTCTCCGGCGCATCCGACTCCTCAGGCTGCTTGGCTGCAGCGTCGCTCGTATTCTCTTGTTCTGCGGCAGTAGGGCGTTCGGGCGCCGCTTCGTTCAGAGCTTGCAGCTGTTCCTCAAATGTCGGCCCCGGCTCGACATGCTCAGGCGTGGCTCGCCCAGCCGCGCGTGTCTGCGGCGTGAACGCGTCCATGACCGGCTCGGCCGCGAAATCCATAGGTCCCCCAGGCAAAGCGCGCTTGTCCTCGCGCCCAGCCAGCAGCTCCGAGCAAGCCCCGGGCCACGCCGGTAACCATGATAAAACCAATTACAAACCATGACTTACTCAAAGGCGCCGGATCTGCTTCGGCCTCGAAACGGCAATTTCCGCCGCGTTCCCGGCAGGTTTTGCCGGGCTCTTAACCATGGCCCCGAGCTTGCGTGGGTGAAGCCACAATGCCTCGTGCGCCAGCGCCTTCGCTCGTGCTCCGGGCAGGGAGAAAGCGTAGTGTTTCAAACGCTTAAGCGTGCCCCTGCGGCGCTCAGCGCCGCCGCGCCTGCCCGGCATCTCCTGCCGGGCGCCGGGCGCTTTTTGCCGGGAGCGCACGCATGGTTGGTCTGACCAGCGTTCTCCTTGCAGGCCTTTCCGGTCTGCGCGCCGCGCAGACCGGCGTTTCGGTCGTTTCGCAGAATATCGCCAACGCCAACACCCCCGGCTACGTCCGGACCGAACTCTCGCTCGTGCCGAGGACGCAGTCGGGCTACGGCGCCGGCGTGGAGGTCGGCAGCGTCAAGCGCGCCGCCGATCGCTTCCTCGCCACCGCCAGCTACATCGCGGAAGGTGCGCGCGGCGCATCGGCCGCACGCGCCGACATTCTCGCCCGCGCCCAATCGAATTTCGGCGACCCAGCCAGTTCGACATCGATGTTTGCGATGCTGGACGAATACTGGTCGGCGCTCTCCGAACTCGGCGTTGACCCGGCTTCAACGCTCCGCCGCGTCGACGCGGTCAGCGCCCTGCAGACCACGTATTCCGAGATTCAGCGCATCGGTGACTCGCTGCAGGAGCTGATCGCCGAAGCCGATCAACGCATCGGCGACTCTGTGCAGGAAGCGCAGAGTCTGATCGATCGGATCGCCGAGCTCAACGACGAAATTCGTCTAAGCAAGCGCAGCGGCGCCGATACCGGCAACGCCGAGAACGCACAATCCGCGTTGATCGACGAACTCTCAGCTCTCATCGACGTGCGCGTATCGCCTGTCACCGAGGGTGGCGTGCACGTGCGCACAAGCGGCGGCGGCTTGCTCGTCGGCGTGACCGCCGCGCAGTTGAGCTATACGCCCAATTCTTCTCCGTTTGCCGTGCACGGCGTCATCTCGATGAACGAAGACCTAGGCGCGCAAACCAACCTCGAACCGTTTCTTACCGGCGGCGCCATCCAGGGCCTGCTCCAGGTGCGCGACCATGATCTGGTCAACCTCGCCGAGGCGCTTGGCGGTTTCTCGGCCGCGCTGGCCGACACGCTGAACCAGGTTCACAACGAAAACACATCCTCGCCACCGGTATCGAGCCTGACTGGCCGGCAAACTGGCCTGCTCGGCACGGACGCATTGAACTTCACCGGCGAAGCGACTCTGGCGGTCACCAATGCCGCGGGCGATCTGCGCGAGCGCCTCAGCATCGATTTCGACGCGCGGACTATCACTGCCGAAGCTCCGCCCGGCGTGTTCAGCTTTGCAGGCGGCACAATCAACGCATTCGTCACTGCGCTGAACTCTGCGCTCGCGGCGGCATCGCCTCCCGGCAGCGCAAGCTTTTCTGGCGGCGTGCTCTCGCTCAACACCACGGCTGGCGGTGGCATCGTCATCCAGCAAGACAGCGCCGATCCGAGTGACCGCGCCGGCCGCGGCTTTTCGCACTTCTTCGGCCTCAATGACCTCGTGTCGCGTCCGACGCCGCTCTTCTTCGAAAGCGGCGCCAGCGGCAGCGATGCGCATGGACTGAACAGCGGCGGCGCCATCACCTACCAGGTCCGCGACTCCGTCGGCCGCTTCATCGCCGAGCGCACCGTCTCCATCGGCGGCGCGCTTGCCGCGCCCGGCGCCGACTGGGACGACCTTGTCGCTGCGTTGAACACAACCGGGACGGGCCTCGGCGAATTCGGCGCGTTTGCGCTCGACAGCGCCACCGGGCGCATTTCGTTTGCGCCAAATCCGGCGTTCTCGGTCGAGTTGATGAGCGACACCACGCTCCGCAGCTCGACTGGCGTCGCATTCTCAGCGCTGCACGGCCTGTCGCCCGCGGCCACGACCGGCCGCGCGATGGAAGTCGATGTGAACGCCCTGATTGCATCCGACCCGGGCCGCCTCGCCGTCGCCCGGCCGGATCTCAGTGCAGCGCTCAACGAGCGTGTGATCGAGGCCGGCGACAATAGGGGTTCGGCCGCGCTCGTTGCCGCGCGCGATTCCGTGCGTCCTTTCCCGGCCGCCGGCGTGCTGACGGCTCAATCGACCACGCTCGCCGTCTACGCCGCGCGCCTCGGCGGTGAGGCAGGGCGGCTCGCCAGCGACGCGGAGCGCTCCGCCAAGGGAGCAGCCTCGGTCGCCACCGCTGCCGCCGATCGCCGCGGACAAATCGAAGGCGTCAGTATCGACGACGAGTTGATGAAGATGACGACATACCAGAACGCCTACGCCGCCGCCGCACGCGTGATCCAGGCGGCCACCGACATGCTCGATGTGCTCATGGCCATCGGTTATCGATAGGATCTGACCAACCATGAGCAGCCCGCTCACACTCCGTTTCTTCACGCAAGCGCAGCAGGATGTGCGCCGCATCACCGGCGAACTTAGCGATTTGCAGCGTCAGGTTGCTTCCGGGGCAGTCGCAAAGGATCTGCAGGGCTTCGGCGGCGCATCTAGCCGCTTGCTCAATGCGCGTAGCCTGATGGCGGCGTCGGACTCGCGCGCATCCGTGATCAATCAGCTGCAAGCGCGCTTTGGGGTGCAAGCCTCGGCGCTCAGCCAAGTGGCGGAAGCGGCAAACCTGCTATCGGAGTCGATCCGCGACGCCATCAGCGCCAACGACGGGCGCGGCATTACCGTCGAACTCGATCTGTCATTTTCCAGCGTTGTCTCCGCGCTGAACGAGACCTGGAACGGCCAGCCGATGTTTGCCGGCGAACGGCAAGAAGGCGGGCCCATCAAAATCAACTCGCTCGAGGAACTCCAGGCCGCGGCGACGCCCGAGGACATCTTCAACGAAGCCGAACGCCATCAGCTCATCGATCTCGGCAGCGGCGCGCCGGTCAAGCTCGCGGCCAAGGCATCGGAACTGGCCACAGACCTGTTTGATACTATGCGCGGTCTGAAAGACTTGCTCGACGCCGCCGGCGGCACGATCGGTCAACCCATCGACGCCGCCACGATAACCGCGCTGCAAAACTATGCCAACGCCCTCGATCAGCACTCCGCCGATTTTACTAATGAAGAGGGGCGCTCGGGACAGCTGCAGAAGCGCTTCGCCGCCGAACGCGTGCGCCTGCAGGAACGCTCGAGCCTGCTGTTCAAGGAGATCGGCGATCAGGCCGACGCCGACGTCGCCGAAGTCTCGATCAAGCTCAACACGCTGCTGGTGCAATACCAGGCCGCCGCGAAGACGTTCTCCGAACTCTCCCAGCTCACGCTGTTGAAATATCTCTAGGCGCCGCC
>JBQTJK010000212.1:0-9071 GCA_052387215.1 Caulobacteraceae bacterium | reverse complement strand
TGATGGAAATGACGCAAGGCCGCGCCACGCCGAGTGCTGCGTTCGCCGACTTGTTCGACGCGTCGGAAGGGCCGGCTGCTTTGGCGCATCGCTTGCGCCAGGCGATGAACGACCCGATCGAGATTTCGCTTGCGACGACGCCGCCGACGGCGGTGCACGTGAACTTGGCGCGCGGCTCCGATGGGCGGGCGCTCGCGTACATCTCCAACGTTAGCCAGCAGCGCGAACTGGAAACGCGCTTGGCGCAATCGGAGAAGATGCGCGAGATCGGCGAACTGGCCGCCGGCGTCGCACACGATTTCAACAATCTGTTGACCGTGGTGATGCAGACCTGCTCGACGCTGCTTCGCCGCCACCCGGTGGGCGACGCCGATTATCCGATGCTGCGGGAGATTTCCGATCACGCCGTGACGGCGAAGGAGCTTTCGGAAATGCTACGCGCTTACGCGCGCCAGCAGACGTTCGCGCGCGAAGTGTTCGATGTCGGCGACTTCCTGGGCTCGAAGCAGGAGCTGATCCGCCGCGTCATGGGCGCCGCGGTGCAGACGGAAATCCGCCACGGCCGCGATCTGCCGTATGTAAAGGTCGACAAGACCCAGCTCGAGCGCGTGATCGTGAACCTCGCCACCAATGCGCGCGATGCGATGACGCCGAAGGGCTCGCCGATCGCGAAGGACGGCAAATTCTCGGTGCGCACGTCGGTGATCGACGCGGTGGCAGCGCGGGGCTTGGGCCACAACCCGATCGAGGACGGCAAGTACGTCATGATCGAGGTGGAAGACACCGGCGGCGGCATCAAGCCGGAGCACGCGTCGAAAATCTTCCGCCCGTATCACTCGACCAAGGAAGCAGGCAAAGGCACCGGGCTTGGGCTCGCGACCAGCTACGGCATCATCAAGCAATCGGGCGGCTATATCTTCTTCACCTCAAAGGTTGGCGTGGGCACCACGTTCCGCATCTTCCTGCCGGAATATGCGCCGACGCAGGAAGAGCTCGACGAAATCGCCGCGAAGGAACGCGCTTTGATCGCGCCGCCGCCGAAGGACGTGTCGGGCCGCGGCAAGATCCTGTTCGTGGAAGACCTGGTGCCGGTGCGCCGCGCGACCGTGCGCAATTTGAAGGAATGCGGCTACGAGGTCGAGGAAGCCGGCGACGGGCAGGAGGCGCTCGATATTCTGACGGCGAAGCCGGGCGCGTTCGACATCATCATCTCCGACGTCTCGATGCCGGTGATGACCGGGCCGGAAATGCTCGAAGAGGCCGATCCAGCGATGATCGGCAATGCCAAGGTGCTGTTCCTCTCAGGCTACGCGCCTGAGAGCTTCAGCGACATGCTGGAGCGCTATCCGGTGCATTACCTGTCGAAGCCGGTGACGATGGAGCAGCTGGTCGGCCGCGTGAAGGAGCTGCTGACGGCGGCTTGAGGATGGGCGCGCATAGAGTCCTCCTTGCAATAGCGATTGTGATTGTTGCCGCATGCGCCGCAGATGCACCTTCAGAGTCCGCCACAACCCGCTGCGCTGCTGAAACACGAACAGCCGATGGCGTGGCTCGATACCGGCGGGATTTCCGCGACTCGAATAGCGACTGGGTTGCCACGTGGGATTGCTGCGGTGAAGTCTGCGTCGGCGGACTGTATGATGAGGAAACCGATCGAATAACGTCTCGCGGGTGGTCAATGCCGGATGGATCGTTCGTGTCTGTGATGATCTCGGAGGAGGGGGTCACGCAGCGGTCTGTCGCGCGAGTCTGGCCCGACGGTTTCCAGCGCGTTGCATTGTCCGGTGAAGGCGGAGTTTCACTCGCACATACCAGGGTGGTTCGTGGCCGCGACGTCGAGGTGGGCTACGCCTGTTCAATTGCCCACGGCTACAGCGTTGTGTGGATCAGAGATCCTTTCCGGCGTCGTGCTGAGACTTACGAACGGTTGCGTGGGCAAGAGCCGCTTCCATCGAACTCGTTCCTTTCGGAAAAACTGACTGAGCATGGGGTTGGTGATCCTCGTCAGCAAATCCTCGCCTGCGCCGATCTCTCTAGGCGCTTCATATCCGCAGCTGGCGATGACTTCGAGAATCGCGTCAACGACCAACTGGTGAACCAAGAGCTGGATGGCTTGTTTCTCGCTCAACTCCAATAGTTCGCTACACCAGCTCCAACTTCAGACTCCGCCCCACAGCATGCGCGGCGCGCGCGAGCGTTTCCAGACTGACGGCGTGGTTTTCTGGATCGAGCAGTCGTTCGAGTTGGCTGCGGCTCGTGTTCATGCGGCGCGCCATTTCAGCTTTTGACACGTCATTCTTCCGCATCGCTTCTTCGATCTGCCAAGCCAGCACGCGCTTGATGGCGATGGCTTGGCTTTCCTCGTAGCGGCCTTCTGACCTCAGAAATGAGTCAAAGCTTGGTCCGACGCGACCCTTGGTTTTCTTAGCGGTCATGAAGCGAGATGTACCCGGCGTTGCGGCGAGCGAGAAGCCGGTCCTGCCGGTCCGCCGCCATCACCCCACCCCCAGCCCCGCCCCGCAAGGGGGCGGGGAGTCGATAGCGCGCGTCGGCTCCGCTAGGCGCCCGCCCGATCAAGCGTGTCGAACTCTTCGTTGCTGAGCTCGATGGCGGCGGCTTGCGTGTTTTCTTCGAGGTGCTTCACCTTGCCCGTGCCGGGGATGGGCAACATCACCGGGCTGCGCTTCAGCACCCAGGCGAGCGCGATTTGGCTTGGCGCCGCGCCTTTGGCTTTGGCGATTCTGTCGAGCACCGAGCCGTCGCGGGCGAGGTCGCCTGCGGCGAGCGGATACCAGGGGATGAAGCCGATGTTGTTGGCTTCGCAATAGTTCAGTACATCTTCGCTTTGGCGGTTGGCGAGGTTGTAGAGGTTCTGCACGGTGGCGACCGGGAACACCTTCTGCGCGGCTTTGATTTGATCGACGCTCACTTCGCTCAAGCCCGCGTGGGCGATGATGCCTTGGTCGAGCAGCGACTTCACGGTGTCGAACTGTTCGTTCGCCGGGACTTTGCTGTCGATGCGGTGGAGCTGCCAGAGTTTGTGTTGCTCGACGCCGAGGCGTTTCAAACTGCCTTTTGCGTCGGCGATGAGTTTCTCCGGGCGGCCGTCTTGGCCCCAAATCTCAGGCCCGCCGCGGGTGAGGCCGCCTTTGGTGGCGACGACGAGGCCGTCAAACGGATGCAGCGCTTCGCGCAACAGCTCTTCGGAGACGTGCGGCCCGTAGGACTCGGCAGTGTCGATGAAGTTGACGCCGAGTTCGGGCGCGCGCTTCAGCACCGCGAGCGCTTCGGCTTTATTTTTTGGCTGGCCCCAGATGCCCTGACCGGTGACGCGCATGGCGCCGAAGCCCAAACGGTTCACTTCGTACTCGCCGCCGATTTTGAATTGGCCGGAGCGTGCGGCGAGCGTGGCGGATTGCGACATGAGCATATGTCCTTGAGACGCGAATGGCGCCGCAACGGAGGCGGCGCGTTTCGAGGGGAATGGGAGGAGCGCCGAAGGGCGCGAGCAGCATTTGGGAGCGTGTCGCGTTCGCAGCAAGGGCGCCGCCGCGTGAATGTTCTGAGAATAGGTGCGTGGCGTCGCGCTTCGACAGTCCCGGAATAGATCCGGGGTGACGCCATCGTTGCTATGGCGCCTGGCTTCCACCAGCGTCAGCTTGGATGCGCCTCAGGCAATCATGGATTTCAATGCGGCCACGTTCGGCGATTTGGCGGCGTTCGGCTAGCGATTCTCCTCAATCCTATTAGTCCTGCAGACCTCGACGAGTCGCCAATACGCCACGATGGCGGCGGCGCCCGCAATGAGGCTCATCGAGCCGTCGCCGACGAAACTCCACTGCCCCGCTGATGGAAATGACGCCGTATTGCATTGGCAGCACGATGATGTCGGAGAGTGTGTGGAGGATCACGCCGGGAACGATCGATCGCGTCGCGAAGACAAGCGCGCCAAAGACCAAGCCGTGCAGGATGAAAAAGGGCAAGAACGCAAGCGACGCATAGGCGTGCGACAGATGCGAAACATAGAAGACGAGCGTCACCAGAGAAATGGCGATGATCCAGCCGTGACGCTGCTGAATGCCTGAGAGCATGAAGCCGCGGAACGCCGCCTCTTCAACGACGCCCGCCGTGAGCGCCAGCGCCATGAAGATCGCTGCGATCGTCCACCAAGGATAGTCGGCGACCGGGAACTCGGCGCGATAGGCGGCTTCTGGCAACGTGGCGTGCTGATACGTGTAGAATGCAACGCCCATCACAGCAGTAACCGCAAGCGCGCCGGCTATGATGGCCCAGACCCATTGATCGAACGAGAGCGAATACGCGCGTAGCGCCCTACGCCGGCTCCGCGCGGTTGCGGCTGGCCACCATGCGCCGTTGAGGTAGCACCACAACGACCACAGCCAAACGCAGGTGGCGGGCAGGAACCAAGGAATCTGCGGCGTGCTTGCGAGGTTCGCGAGCATGAGCGCGCCGCTGACGCCTCCGCCGACGATCAGCACTGCGAAGCCTGCAATCATCGCGCGCGCGGTGTGCGACAGACGCGCCCAGAGACTAGCCCGTCTAACCGGCTCGGCTGTTGAGGTGCTCACCAGATGCGTTGGCTGCGAAGCCAACAGTCATAGTCGGAGAAGGAATCCATCGTCACACCGGAACGCGCACAGGAGAACTTTCTCTAGCGATTGACCTTCGGCAACCTGCGCGCCGCGAGGATCACGAGCTTGTCGCTTGGCGGATAGACGACGACGCCGCCGTCGGGCGCGGTGACGAGCACCATGTTCGGATCACCCTTGGCAGGCGCGGCCGGGCGCGAGAGCGCGGCGGTCTTGACGCGAAACGAGGTGAGGCCCTCCAGCGTCGCCGGATGGCCGTCGCGCGGCGGAATGGGCGCCAAGGACTGAGCCATCGGTCGATCCTCTCCGTTTCTTGTTAAGAGGCAATGGGCAGTAGGCAGTGGGCAATAGGGATTTCTACATTACGCGCGCCAAACGAACGCAATCCGTGGCAGGCTGTGCCGCCATCCCTACTGCCTATTGCCCACTGCCTATTGCCTCTCATGTTCCGCTTGTGTTCTTAGAACAAACACGGTACAAACGATTCCTCGGCGGCGCATGGGCTGGCCGATGGCCTTTAGAGCTGGACTCAGGGCCAAGTGGGAGGCGGATACGATGGCCAAGCTGAAGCTCGTTGAGCAGGAAATGGAAACGGACAAGCAGAAGGCCCTCTCAGCCGCTCTGAAACAAATCGACCAAGCCTTCGGCAAAGGCTCGGTGATGCGCTTGGGCGAGAAGCCCGTTGTCGAGATCGAGTCGATCTCCACCGGCTCATTATCGCTCGATATCGCACTCGGCATTGGCGGTCTGCCCAAGGGCCGCATCGTTGAAATTTACGGGCCCGAGTCCTCGGGCAAGACCACGCTCGCGCTGCACTGCATCGCCGAAGCGCAGAAGTCCGGCGGCGTCTGCGCGTTCGTCGACGCCGAGCACGCGCTCGATCCGATCTATGCCCGCAAGCTTGGCGTCGATCTGGACGATCTGCTGGTCTCGCAGCCCGACACCGGCGAGCAGGCGCTCGAGATCACCGATACGTTGGTTCGCTCCGGCGCCATCGACGTGCTGGTTGTGGACTCAGTCGCGGCGTTGACGCCGCGGGCGGAAATCGAAGGCGAGATGGGCGATCAATTGCCTGGGCTGCAGGCGCGGTTGATGAGCCAGGCGCTGCGCAAGCTCACGGGTTCGATCAGCAAGTCGAAGACGCTCGTTATCTTCATCAACCAGATCCGCATGAAAATCGGCGTCATGTACGGCAACCCCGAAACGACGACGGGCGGCAATGCGCTCAAGTTCTACTCGTCTGTGCGTCTCGACATCCGCCGCACCGGGCAGATCAAGGAACGCGACGAGGTGATCGGGTCTGAAACCCGCGTCAAAGTGGTGAAGAACAAGGTCGCACCTCCGTTTAAGCAAGTGCAGTTCGACATCATCTACGGCGAAGGCATTTCGAAGAGCGGCGAATTGATCGAGCTCGGCGTGAAGGCGGGCGTGATCGACAAATCGGGCGCCTGGTACGCCTACGGCTCGCAAAAGATCGGCCAAGGCAAGGAAGCCGCGCGCCGGTTCCTGAAGGAGAACAAGGCAGTCGCGATCGAGATCGAGGACAAGATCCGCGGCAAGTCGGCTGTGGTCGCCGATGCGATGTACTCGCCGCCAAGCGACGATGAGGCCAAGGACGCCGCCGAAGGCGACTAACGGTTCGAGTTTCGCCGGCCGGTTCGGGGGCGCGTAGCCGACCCGACCCCATGCCCTGGCCCGTCTCTGGGCCGGCCGGCGAATTTACATAAGAACTGGCGCCTTACGAGCGCAGCGGGTTTGGTGTTCAATGGGCGGCATGGCTATGCTGAACTACGACGTGTTCGAAGCAATTCAAGTCAGCGGGCTTTCCCGAGGACAAGGCCCGGAAGGCTGCCGAGGCGCTTTCTGAAGCGGCGAACGCGGAGGTCGCGGACATCAGGTCGGACGTTGTGGATTTGAAGTCCACAGTGAAGCTGAACACTTGGATTTTGGGGTTCAACACGGCGATGCTCGCAGCGCTGTTGCTGCGCGTGTTCTCCAGCTAATTCGGAGCAGCGATGGAGCCGCGCGTTTCTCTGCTCACGCTGGGTGTCGGCGATCTCGCGCGCTCGAAGGCATTCTACAAGGAACTTGGATTCAAGCCGTCGTCGGCTGGCGGCAACGACGTGGTGTTTCTGCAAGCCGGTGCGATCGCGCTCTGCCTGTTTCCGCGTGAGAGCCTGGCGTGCGACGCGGATGTCCCCGCCGAAGGCAGCGGCTTTCGGGGGAGCGCCGTCGCGCACAATGTCCGCGAGAAGGATCAGGTCGATGCGGTGATCGCGGAGGCGGTGGCTGCGGGTGCAATTGTGGTGAAGCCGGCGCACGATGCCGTTTGGGGCGGGCGTTCTGGTTACTTCGCCGATCCGGACGGCCATCTGTGGGAGGTCGCTTGGAATCCCCACTTTCCGCTCAGCGCGGATGGCGCGCTGACTGTGCCGCCGTGACCTAGTCGCAAGCTGCCTTGCGCCTCGCAGGCGCTTGGCGCTCACGCGCGCACTCCCTATACCAAGCCGGAACCCTGATTTGGCCAGAGTCTGACTTGGTAAGCATGCACAGCGTCAACGATATCCGCCGGCAATTCCTGGAGTTCTTCCGTGCGCGCGGCCACGAGACGCCCGCGTCGGCGCCGCTGGCGCCGCAGGACGATCCGACGCTGCTGTTCGTCAACGCCGGCATGGTGCCGTTCAAGAACTATTTCACTGGCGCGGCCAAGTCGCCATTTCCGCGTGCGGCGACGTCGCAGAAGTGCGTCCGCGCCGGCGGCAAGCACAACGATCTCGACAATGTCGGCTACACCGCACGCCACCACACCTTCTTCGAGATGCTCGGCAACTTCTCGTTCGGAGACTATTTCAAGGAAGGCGCGATCACCCACGCGTGGGAGCTGCTGACCAAGGATTTCGGACTGGCGAAGGAGAGGCTGCTCGTCACCGTCTACCACGATGACGATGAAGCCGCCGGCCTTTGGAAGAAGATCGCGGGCCTCAGCGATGACAAGATCATCCGTATCGCCACGTCCGACAATTTTTGGTCGATGGGCGACACCGGCCCGTGCGGTCCGTGCTCGGAAATCTTCTACGATCATGGCCCCAAACTCGCGGGCGGGCCGCCGGGCAGCGCCGATCAGGACGGCGACCGTTTCATCGAGATCTGGAACCTCGTGTTCATGCAATTCGAGCAATTCGCCGACGGCCGCCGCACGCCGTTGCCGAAACCCTCGATCGATACCGGCGCGGGGCTGGAGCGCGTCGCCGCCGTGTTGCAGGGCAAGCACTCCAACTATGAGATCGACCTGTTCAAGGCGTTGATCGCGGCGTCGGTCGAACTCACCGGCGTGAAGGCGAATGGCCAGCACGCCGCGAGCCACCGCGTGATCGCCGATCACTTGCGCGCCTCGTCATTCCTGATTGCGGACGGGGTGAATCCTGCGAATGAGGGCCGCGGCTATGTGTTGCGCCGCATCATGCGCCGCGCTATGCGCCACGCGCATATCTTGGGCGCGAAAGAGCCGCTGATGCATCGCCTGGCGCCGACGCTGATCGCTGAAATGGGCGAAGCGTACCCCGAGCTCACGCGCGCAAAACCCGTGATCGAAGCACAGCTGCGGGAGGAGGAAGAGCGCTTCCGCCGTACGCTCGGCAATGGCCTGAAGCTGCTTGAAGACGAATTGGCGACGTTGAAGAAGAACCAGAAGCTTCCGGGCGAAACCGCGTTCAAGCTCTACGACACGTTCGGTTTCCCGCTCGATCTGACTCAGGACATTCTGCGCGGGCGCGGGCTCGAAGTGGATACGGCCGGCTTTGATGCAGCGATGGAGCGCCAGCGCGAGAAGGGCCGCGAAAGCTGGCAAGGCGCCGAAGGCGCCGACAGCACCGCGATCTGGCATTCGATCCTCGAACGCACAACCGGCAACGAGTTTCTCGGTTACGGCGCCGAAGGCGGCGAAGGCACGCTTGCCGCGATCGTGGCGCAAGGCGCCGAGCAGCACGAACTGCGCGAAGGCGTGCAGGCCGCGCTCGTGTTCGATCGCACGCCATTCTACGCCGAAAGCGGCGGCCAGGCCGGCGACCGCGGACAGATCAAATTCGCCAACGGCGCGGAGTTTGTCGTCGAGGATACGCAGAAGCAGGCCGGCTCGCTGCATGCCCATATCGGGCGGCTGACAAAAGGCTCGGTGACGGTCGGCGACAAGGCGACGCTCGAAATCGACCACGAGCGGCGCGCGAAGATTCGCGCCAACCACTCGGCCACGCACCTCGTGCATGCGGCGCTGCGCAACGTGCTCGGGCCGCATGTCACGCAGAAAGGGTCGTTGGTGGAGGCGGATTATTTCCGCTTCGACTTCAGCCACGGCCAGGCGATGAGCGCCGACGAGATCGGCCGCGTCGAAGACGAAGTGAACGCTGTCATCCGCCAGAACGCCGAAGGCGTGATCAAGGAAATGGCGCCGGCGAAGGCGATCGA
>JBQTJK010000211.1:0-18878 GCA_052387215.1 Caulobacteraceae bacterium | reverse complement strand
CTGGCGGCTTGTATGGCGTCGGGTAGCTTTAGGTTCAGCTGCGCCCGCAGGCGTGCGGCTTCTTCCGCGAGGTCCGCACTTAATTCCACGACACGCCACGACTCCAGGACAGCTCGATAACGCCGGGCAAGCGCTTCGTCTCCGTTCTTGAAGGGACCCGCAAGCACTTCAGCAAGTGCGATCGTCGTCACCGCAAAGCGAACGCCGCCTGCAGTATGCAGGTCGAACACCGGTGCGAAACGCTGAGCGAATATTGGGTGCCGTTCGAGCCGGTAGATAATCGGCGCGGCATCGACGAGCAACAGCGCATTCTCCGGCAAGCCGGAGAAATCTAACGCTCCCATTCGTCCCGCATCTCATCGACTGTCTTGGTTGAATCTTCGCCCCACAGGCCGCGGCCAGAGCCTTCGAGTGGGCCCAGGCTCATTTGCTTCGCCCCACGGTTGAAATCCTCAATGGGAATAAGCGCCGCGACGGCTTTGCCGTGTTTGGTGATCACGGTCGCGCGGCCGCGTTCCGCTGCATCGAGCAGACTAGGAAGCTGGTTGCGCGCCTCTTCCGCGCCCTTCTGGGAAATCTTGGTCATCCGACCTGACCGTACAGCGCCGTACAGTTAGTGTCAAGATCACGCCCTACCTGCGACTGCCCTATTGCCCTCGCCTCGGCACGATCGTCGAACACGATCCGCCAGCCCTCCGGCCGGCGCTGCCAGATGCGGGCGTAGTAGCGCAGCCGCTCGGCCCCGTCGTGCTGGTCGCGCGCTTCGCCAAGCGAGAACACCATGTCGCCAGAGGACGCCGTCTCACGCTTCAGGGAGGTGAACGCCGTCTCGCCATCGGCCGCCATCAGCGCCACGGCGGCCGGACGTCCCACTGCCGCCGGCGCACCAGACCGGTTCACGCGGGCGTTGTGTGCGCAAGTTGACTGGCCAGGCTTGAGGCCAGTGCGTAGCGCGCCTCCAACGCCGCGACTTCAGCGATGGCCGCTTCCGCAGAATCCGCCGCCTCAAGCGCCGCTGGCAAGGTCGGAATCTGCGCGTCCACCGCAACCGCAGGGCCCGGATCACGCACGTCAGTGCCCGCGTCGAAAATCCACTTCCACTCGCCATTCGCTTGCCGCCGCCACACCGTGAAGTAGTGCCCGACGATCCCCTCTCGCCCGCGAAACTGGAACGGGCCGGTAGTGAAGCCGAAATCGCCGGAGCGCGAAATGCCTGCATAGGCCGGCCGCCAATCCAGCGTCGTCTCCCCATCGCCGTGGAATTGCGCGAGGTTCTCTTGCGCGTTCACCGGGTCGGGGCTGAGCGTAATCGCGTCCGCCGCTGCCGCGCGCCGAAACGCCGCCGCCCAGCCGCGCTGCGCCGCGTCCGCCGCGAACGCGCGCTCGGCTGCGATCACAGGGTCGGCGCTCGGCGCTTCCGCCGCAGGCGCCGAAGCGCAGGCGGCGAGCGACAGTGCAAAAAGCACAGCCCGCATGACGCGAGACAGCGGCCGGAGAGCGCGTTCGGTCAACGGCGGCGCGACGATGGCGCCTCGCCCGCGACAGCTCGCATCAGCCTTAACCGTTCCTCAACAGGGCGGGCGCAGAGGCTATAACATTGGAGTCGCAACCCGTGCCGGTCGTCCTGCGCCACAACGAGCAGCTGGAGCTGAACCTCACCGAATACCACGGCTCGGTTTCGCTTGCCGAACTCGAAGCCGTCGCCACGTTCCTTGGCGAAAACCCCTCGTTTCTCAAACGAGACACGCTCACGGTTGTGCTGGCTGGCGTCGATTTCAACGCTGTGCCCCTGAGCGCGCTCGACGATCTGTTTGCTTGCTACGCTACGCTTTTCGCGCCAATCAGTTTTCAAATTGTGCGCCGCTCGGCGTGGCTCTGTCTGAGCGCGGCCGCGCAGGCCCACGTCGATTACTGGATCGGCGGCCGCGATGCGCGCGAAGCGATGTCGAGCACGCTGCGTCAGTTCAACTCTCACGCCGAAGCCGGCGATTGGCTGGTGCTGACCGAAGCCGAAACCATCGCCCTCGAAACCGGCGCCGGCTTCGATGAGATCGCCCGCTTCGATTTTGGATCGGCGCAAGCCGCCGCGGCCAGGCGCTGAGGGAACTGCACCGTGACCACAGTCTTGCGTCACAATCCCAAGCTCGAACTCAACCGGGTCGAATACTTCGGCGTGATGCAGGTCGGCGAGTTTCACGACCATGCCGCGTTCAACCTCGCCAACCAGGCTTGGCTTGGCTTCGATTGCCTGAGCGTGGTCCACCCGGACGTGGATGTCTCCGCCATCAGCCCTGTCGATATCGACGGGGTGTTTGACCTCAACCGCGACCTGTTCGAGCCGCTGAAACTGCTCTTCATGCGCCGCTCGGGCTGGATCTGCGAGAGCGGCGCCGGCCAAACGCTGCTGAGCCATTGGCTCTCCAAGCGCAATGGCAAACGCTTGCCGTATGCCGAAGAGCGCCTGTTCGAGACCTGTGAAGCCGCCGGCGAATGGCTGCGCCTTGCCCCGGACGCAATCGCGGCGCTCAGGACAGGTGAAGGCTTTGCCGAAGTCGCCCGCTTCGACTCCACGCCCGCGCACGGCCGATAATCACTCATGATTGCTGCCCAGTTCGTACTGGCTTTGCAGATAATTCTGCAGCCCCACCTGCGCGAGCACGCTGAGCTGCGTCTCGAGGAAGTCGATGTGCTCTTCGGTGTCGTCCATGATTTCCGTCAGCAGGTCGCGCGTGACGTAATCCTGCTTCTCTTCGCAGAGGGCGATGCCCGCGATCATCGCCGCGCGGCCCTTGGTCTCAAGCGCAAGGTCGGCCTTCAGCCGCTCCTCAACGGCTTCGCCGATTGTGAGCTTGTGCAGGTTCTGGAGATTGGGCAGGCCTTCGAGAAAGAGAATGCGGTTCACTAGCTTGTCGGCGTGCTTCATCTCCTCGATGGATTCATCGTAGGTCTTTTTGCCAAGCTTGCCGTAGCCCTCGTTGTCGTACATCCGCGCGTGCAGGAAGTACTGATTGATCGAGGTCAGCTCGTTGGTCAGGATCGCGTTGAGCTGCTTGATGACGTCCGCATCGCCCTTCATCGCGCGCTACTCCGCCGCGACGAGGCTCCGGGGCTTTCCGGCCATCCCGCCGCAAGAAATGCCGTCGGCGATCTCCGGCAGGCAGCGACCGCAACAGGGCTCGCAGCCATGATGGGCGAGCACGTCTTCCGGACCCTGCGCGCCCGCAGAAATGGCTTCGTCCACTTCCGACCGAGTCACGCCGTTACAATTGCAGACGTACATCCCGCACTTCTCTGAAAGCAAAGACATTTCCGGCGACTGACTCGCAGCCGCAAAAAATTCTTAGCCTGTCGCGAGCGCTCCTGCAAGTCATTCGCAGCAGAGGCGAGATGCCGCCGCTAATTCCCAGCGTACCGAGCGCCTGAAGACGTTGACGGGACCGTAGTTTATAGACTACATTCGCTTGTGCCGCAGGTCATTCAAACGGAGACGTTCAGGGACTGGCTTGTCGGTTTGACAGATCGGCGCGCGGTTGCACGGGTGATCGTCCGCGTCGCCCGCATGGCCGAAGGCAATCTCGGCGACGTGAAGCCGGTTGGCGGCGGAGTGAGCGAAACCCGCATCGACTACGGTCTATCGCCTCTACTTCGCAGGCAAAGGCAAAACGCTGATCGTGCTTCTGGCAGGCGGAGACAAGAGCATGCAAGCCAAAGACATCAAGCGCGCGAAGGCATTGTGGGAGGCTTGGAAGGAAGAGAACGATGGCTAAAAAGGTGAAAACTTATCCGTTCGATGCGGCCGATTACATCAACACGCCGGAAGATGTCGCCGCTTTCTTGCAAGCCGCGTTCGATGAAGCATTCGAAGCAAACGATCCTGGATTTATCGCCCAGGCGCTCGGCATTGTTGCGCGTTCCAAGGGAATGACCGTGATCGCCGACAAGACCGGCCGCTCGCGCGAGCAGCTCTACAAGAGCCTCAGTCTCGATGGAAATCCTACACTCGCGACGACGATCAGCGTCATGCGCGAGTTGGGCGTGAAGCTGACCGCCGAGGCGACGTAAGCAGAAATCGAACTGCTGCGCGAGGTTTGCCCGTTAGCCCCCGCTGAGCGCCTTGCTCATCGCCGCCGCGCCCGCCTCCATTGCGGCGTTCTGCATCGCCGCCATGTCATCCGGCAGGAAATCCACGGTCCAGACGAACCGGCTGCCTTGCCCCTCCTCGAACACCTGCGCGACGGCGTTGTAGTGCGCGTACCGCGGGCTCTGGGTAATTGCGTAAACCAAGCGCCGCTCAGCATCGTCCGAGCTGACCAGCCACTCGCGCACTTCCATGCCGTTGGCGAACGTCACCAGGCGCGCCCCGCTCGGCTCCATCTTCGTCGCCGTGACAAAGCCCTTCGCGAGTTCGTGCACGGCATCGAAGCGGCGCAGCAGCGACCAAACCTCGTCAGCCGAACGTGGCGATTGGAACTCCTTGCGAACCGTGGCCATATGAAACTCCTTCCCACGACACTGGCCGAAAACGGTCCTCTTAGCTCGCCGTTTCCGGACCACTTCATCAGGAACCAATGCATGCCCTTTGAAGACCGGCTGCAAGACCACTGGGCGAAGCTCGACGACATGGCGGCGGCAGACTTCGTCGCACTTCTGGACGACATCGTTGTCACCGCTCCGCCCGCGATTTCCGCGTTCGAGCGCGCGTGTGCGCGCGACTCCACAGGGCGATCCGCCGACGCCGTGCCGCTCTATCGCGAAGCGCTTGGCATCGGACTGACAGGCGAGCGCCGCCGCCGCGCCGTCATCCAACTCGCAAGTTCGCTGCGAAACATCGGCCAAGTCGAAGAAAGCGTAGCTCTCCTCACCGCCGAGCGCGCGCAGCCGTCCGATCATCTCGACGACGCCGTCACCGCCACGCTGGCGCTCGCACTCACCAGCACCGGCCGCGATCGCGAAGCCGTCTCGATCCTGATTACGGCGCTCGCGCCACATTTGCCGCGATACCAGCGTTCCATGAAGAACTACGCAAAGCTGCTCTTGGAGAGCTAATGGGCTTGGGGCAACGCCCCGCGTCAGCTAAAAGCCCGCCTCCATGAGCAAAGCCCCAACCATTGGCCCAAAAGTTGGGATCGTCAGCCTCGGCTGCCCGAAAGCGCTGGTCGACAGCGAGCGCATCATCACGCGCCTGCGCAGCGAGGGCTATCAGCTCAGCGGCAGCTACGAAGGCGCCGACCTCGTCGTCGTGAACACCTGCGGCTTCCTCGATAGCGCCAAAGCCGAGAGCCTCGACGCCATAGGCGAAGCCATCGCCGAGAACGGCAAAGTCATCGTCACCGGCTGCCTGGGCAAGGAAGAGTCGCTGATCCGCGACACGCACCCCAAAGTGCTCGAAGTCACCGGTCCGCACCAATACGAAGCCGTCGTCGGCGCCGTGCATGCGCATCTGCCGAAGTTGCACGATCCGAAGATCGATCTCGTGCCCGAAGGCGGCTTCCGCCTCACACCGCGCCACTACGCCTATCTGAAAATCTCCGAAGGCTGCAACAACCGCTGCAGCTTCTGCATCATTCCCTCGATCCGCGGCGATCTGGTCTCACGGCCAGCCAATGCTGTGCTGAAGGAGGCGGAATCGCTGGTCCACGCCGGCGTCAAAGAACTGCTCGTCATTTCACAGGACACCAGCGCTTACGGCGTCGACGTCAAGTACGCCGAGAGCAAATGGAAGGACCGCACCGTCCGCGCCAAATTCTATGATCTCTGCAAAGAACTCGGCGACTTGGGCGCCTGGGTGCGTCTCCACTATGTCTATCCGTACCCGCACGTTGACGAAGTCGTCGGCCTGATGGCCGAAGGCAAAGTGCTCCCCTACCTCGACATTCCGTTCCAGCACGCCTCGCCCACTCTGCTCAAAGCCATGCGCCGCCCCGCCAACCAGGACAAAGTGCTCGACCGCATCAAGACCTGGCGCGCAATCTGCCCGGAGCTCACTATTCGCTCGTCCTTCATCGTCGGCTTCCCGGGCGAGACGGAAGATGACTTCGAGACGCTGCTGGACTTCATCGAGGAAGCCGAGATCGATCGCGCTGGCGTGTTCAAAATACGAAAACGTCGAAGGCGCGTCCTCGCGCGATCTGCCGAACCACGTCGATCAGGACGACATCGACGAGCGCTTCGACCGCTTCATGGAAGTGCAAACCGCCCTCGCCCACGCGCGCGGCCAGGCCATGATCGGCAAGACCGTCGACGCCATCTGCGACGGCTGGGACGGCGACGCCGAAGCTTACGCCTTCCGCACCAAGGCCGACGCGCCGGAGATCGACGGCGTCATCTATGTCGACAGCGATGTCGAAATCAGGCCCGGCACGATCACCAAGCTCGAAATCCTTGCCGCCGAAGGCCACGAACTGGTGGGCCGCCTCTAACGTTGCATCCTTCGGGCGAACATGAAAAACGTCGCGCCATGCCCAGAACAGGCGCGCGCGCATCCGGTCGCAGACGGAACACGAACCTCGCGGACATGAGCGACCGCGATTTGCTCGCCCTCCCGATCAAGGACCTGAAGCTCAGCCTTGGAGGCTCCTGGCTGGGCGAGTGCCTCGACGAGTTGAACGCCGAACTCGCCCAGCGTGACATCCGCATTCGCATCCACGGCTGGCTCTCCGACGAATGGTTCAGCCCGCCGGAAACGCCGGGGATCGCCTTCCCTTTTTACCTCGCGCATCCACGGCTGATGCGCCTCGAGCGCAAGATGATGCTCGAAGTCGAAGGCGGCACGCGCCGCGAGTGCATGCGCCTGCTGCGCCACGAAGCCGGCCACGTCGTGCAATACGGCTTCGGCCTGCATCGCCGCCGCCGCTGGCAAACTCTGTTCGGCCGCGCCTCCAAACCGTATCCGGAACACTACAAAGCCAACCCGACCAGCAAACGCTACGTCCAGTATCTGCGCCGCTGGTACGCACAATGCCATCCGGACGAAGACTTCGCCGAGACCTTCGCCGTCTGGCTCACGCCGCGCTACAACTGGCGCAAGCGCTACCAAGACTGGCCCGCGCTGCAGAAGCTCGAATACGTCGACAAGCTCATGCACGAAATCGCCGGCCAGCGCGCGGCGCCTCAGAAACGCATTCGCGTCGATCCCGTCTCGAAGCTCAAGGGGACGCTCAGCGATCACTACGAGCAGAAACGAGAACGTTACGAGATCGATACGCCCACGGTGTTCGACCGCGACCTGCGCCGAATCTTCTCCGACGATCCGCGCTACAAGTCGGCGCCGCGCGCTGGCGCCATCATCCGCCGCAACCGAGCGCGGATCGTCCGCTCCGTCTCACGCTGGACCGGCGAGTACCCCGTTGCGCTGGACGCCGCATTGCATGACATGATGACGCGCTGCCGCGCGCTGAGTCTCAAGGCGCCCGGCTCGGATGCACAGATCAGGCTCGAGATCACGGCGATGCTGAGTTCGAAAGCGGTGTATCAGCACTACTCATCCACGCGCCGTCACTGGTTCGCCGTATGAAGCCGTTGCGCGTGTTGGCCGTCTGCCATCCTGACCAGGTGCCACCGGACACGCTCGACGGACTGACCGAGCAGCAAATCTACGCCATCAAAATGGAATTCGACATCCAGGAGACCTTGGTCGGAAGCGGTCACGAACTGGAATGGCTGGGCGTTCAGTACGAACTCGCGCCGATCCGCGAGGCCATCGAACAGGTGAAACCCGACATCGTCTTTAATCTGCTCGATCAGTTTCACGGCGACACACTTTACTCCCAGCACGTCGCTAGCCTGCTCGAGCTGATGCAGGTCCCCTACACCGGCTGCAATCCGCGCGGGCAGATGCTGGCGCAAGGCAAGGACCTGTCGAAGAAGCTGCTCAAATATCACCACCTGCCGACGCCGGCCTTCGTTGTGTATCCGACCGGACGCAAGATCGCGCGCCCGAGCCGCCTCAAGTTTCCGCTGATCGTCAAGAGCCTCACCGAGGACGCTTCCCTCGGCATCTCGCAGGCGTCGGTCGTCGAAACTGATGAGAAGCTCGCCGAACGCGTCGCCTTCATCCATGAGCGCGTTGGGACCGCGGCCATCGCCGAGCAATATATCGACGGGCGCGAACTCTATGTCGGCGTCATCGGCAACGTTCGCCTGCGCGTCTTGCCGATCTGGGAGCTCAGCTTCACTGAACTCGCCTCGGGCGCTCTGCCGATCGCCACCGAGCGCGTGAAACACAACATGCAATACCAGAAAAAGCACGGCGTCACCGACGGCCCAGCGCTCGATCTGCCAACCCCGCTCGAAACCAAGATCCGCAACATGGTCAAGCGCATCTGCCGCATCCTCGAACTGGACGGCTATGCTCGCATCGATCTGCGCCTCGGCGCCGACGGCGTCCCTTATTTCATCGAAGCAAACCCAAACCCCCAACTCGCTGCCAGCGAAGAGCTGGCGCAGTCGGCCAAGCACGACGGCATCGACTATCCCGAATTGCTGAACCGCATCGTGTCGCTCGGCTTACAGCGCGCTGGCGCAAATGGGGACTAGCACCCGTTTGCGATCGGGGTCGGTTTGCAGGAACTGGCCCACGCAACGGCAGCGCGTCCCGTCGGTCAATTCCGCCCGCTCAGACGTCACCAAACAAATGGCAATGAACCGCGCGATAGTGCGCGGGTCCGAAGCGGCCGTTGGGGAGTGGCTCATCGGCACGCAGTGTCGACATTTCGAGTTCGAAGGCCTGTAGGCGCCGCGCGTCTGTTAGATGCGCACGGTTCTTGAGAACGAATGTGCCTTTGTAACAGTACGGGTCGTCGAAGACTTGGTAGCCGTGATCGCTCATTTGCGCTTAGGCTTGTCGGCGCCGTAAGCGGCCAGAACCGCGGCGCGGCGCTTCTCCGGCGTTAAGCCCTTGGTGCGCTCAAGCCGAGCCGCGCTTTCCTTGTTGAGCCGCAGACCTTCCACGCTGGCCATGGCCGCATAGGCTTTGCCGCCCAAGGTTGCTTGTTTCCGGCTGCGATTCGACTTGTCCATAGCCGCCAATATAGCGCTCTCGACGGACATTTGGCAGCCCTACCGACGGGGTCAGTTTGCAGGAACCGCCCCATCTTGCAGACCGCTGCGCGTAACGCCGCCAACGGCGCGCTTACGCCGGCCTGCGCAGCTCGAACGCGTACTCATGAAACACGCGCTCGATCGGCGCGACGGCCAGGGCCAGACGCTTGGCGAAAATCGCCCATGATTTACGCAAACCCGGTTGCCGCCTTTTGCACATCGGCCAGCGCAACGCGCTTAACTCCAGCCCCGCGCGCCGCACCACTTCGTACATGGTCGAAGTCGACACCCATCTTGTGTGCTCGAGGTTTGCCATGACGTAGCGCGTGCCCATCTTCGCGCGTTTGCCCAGAACGCGCGGCGCAAACGGGTTAGGCGTGGTCACCAGAACGGCGCCGCCCGGCGCCAGATGACGGCCGGCGAATTCAAGCAATGCCACCGGGTCGTTCACGTGCTCGATCACATCGCCGATGAATATGCGCTCGAACCGCTCGCCCAGATCCGCGTCACTGGTGGCGTCGACGCAACGGAAATCAAAGCCCGCCTTCTTGTAGTGCTCGCAGAGCGTTGGATTGATCTCAACCGCAACCGCCTTCGCTGCGACTTTGACGATCTGTCCGTGCTCCCAGCCTTCGTCCGAGTAGAACGCCGGGTCGTGCTCGCCCGCGCCAATGTCGAGGACGCTGCGATCGCGGCAAAAGTCGAGGATCATCTCCATGCGCGAGATCGGCTCGATCCGCGTCGCGTCGCTCAGCACGCCGTCGAGCAGGACTTGCGCCTGCTTGTTGGTCGGATCCGGGGATATCTCGTGCCAATCAAACATGAACGCGTCCTGCTTCCATCAGCGGAGATACCGCGTCCGACAGCGCGCGCCAAAACGGCGCCGCGCCGTAGCGCGCGCCAACGGCGAGGCGCCCTTGAGCGGCCCGCGCCCGCAGATCATCGGGATCGGCCAGCGCCGCCTCCATTTGCCTGGCCAATGCACCGGCGTCGCCCGGCGGGAAGAGCGCGCCATAGGCGCCGTCGCCGAGCGCAAACCTGTTGCCCGCATTGTCGGCGGCGATGACGCTGACGCCACGGCTAAGCGCTTCCTGGACCATGTACGGCAGCCCCTCCCACGAAGAGGGCGATACCAGAATGTCGCGCTCGGTGAAGCTTTCAAAAGGCTGAGACAGCCAGCCCGGAAAGGTCACGTCGAGCGTCGAGACCGACGCTGCCTGCCTGAGCTCCGCTTCCAACGGACCGGCGCCGATGAAGCAAAGACTTGGCGCCGGCCGCATCTGTGCTGCGGCCTTCAGCAAGATCATCGGATCCTTGGTCTCGATGAAGCGCCCGCAGAACACCAGCCGCGGCGCCGCTGCCAGCCTCAGCAGCGATTCCTCCGCCGGCGTCGGGACATAAGGGTTGCCGAGCAGGACCGGCCGCGCCCGCGAACCCGCCAGCGCCGACGCCGCGCGCTCCTGCTGAACCGGATTGAGCGTGATGACGAGATCCGCCTCGCGTTTGCGCTTGAACTTATCGGAGTGGCACGGCGCCGCCGCCACCGCCGCCGGCCAGAGCTGGCGCACGGCGCTCAACGAGAGATCGCTATGCACCAGCGCCAACATCGGCTCGCCGCCAGCCCGCGTGCGAATCTCCGGCAGCAGACCGCCCATGCGCGAGAGCAGCGGCGCAAACGGCGAATTCAACGGCGGCGCGTCGACCAGATCGATCCCCTCGGCGCGCAGCGCCTCTGTCGCCGGCCCCCGATAGATCGCGGCGTGACGAACGCCTGAGGCCTTGAACATGCGCGCATAGTGGCTCATCGCCGTGACGATGCCGCCGCGTCCCTTCGTCGTCGCAATCTGTAAGACAAACATCGCCGCCCTCAGCTCGCGCGAACCGCAGCTACCCCGGCCAGCCGCCGAATGAAAGCGCGGCGTTGCCGCCCCCGCAGCACACCGTGTTCTGCCCTGGATTGACAATCTCGTTCAAGAATAAGACTGCACCTGGCGCTCTTGATGATTGTATTCGACCAGTCGCAGCAAACCCGTCGGGCCGCCGTGCTCATCTCCAATGCCGGCGCTCCGAACGGTGCGCCAAGCCGCCTCGACTAGGGCGCGTCGACGGGCAAGTGGCGCGCCAAGAACGTCTCCACTTCGGTGTAGAGCGTCGTCTGATCTTCGTCTGACCAATAGGGGTGGCCTTCCCCGGCAACCTCGACATAACGGACGTTGCCGCCGGCTTGCCGGAGCGCGCGCTCCATTCTCCGCGAATGCTCGACCTGGACGATGCTGTCTTGATCGCCATGCAGCAGCAACACCGGGATGTCGATGTCCCCAGCATGAGCCGCGGGCGAACGCGCCATCAGGCGGTCGCGGTCAATGCGCGGATCGCCAATGCTTCGCCGAATGTAGGCGTCTTCTTCGTCATCGCCTTCTCGCAAGACATAGCGGGACTGTTCGACCAGGTCTGACACGCCTGCAATGCTGATGGCGCAGCGATATGTGTCCCGCGTGAAAGCGGCGCCCGCCAGTGCGGCGTATCCGCCGTAGCTGATGCCCATGATGCAGACGCGCGCCGGATCCGCCACACCGGTCGATACGAGGTGTGCAACGGCGTCGGTGAGATCGTCCTGCATCCGACCGCCCCATTCGCCGTAGCCTGCCTCGGCAAAGGCGCGGCCGTATCCCGATGAACCTCGGAAATTCGGACGAAACACCGCGTAACCGCGCGTCGCGAGAAACTGCGCATCGCGATCGTAGATGAACAGGTCGCGCACTTCAGGTCCACCATGAGGCATGAGCACGAGTGGAAACGGACCGGCGCCGGCGCCGGGCGGCAAGGTGAGATAACCGGTGATCTCGACGCCATCGCGGGCGGCGTAGCGCACCACGCGCGAGGCGCCCAATTGATCTCCTGCCAGCGAAGGGCGGTGCGCAACCAGGGGCTCAATTTCCGCGCGGTCGCGGTCGTAGAGATAGAGCGCGCCGGGATCACTCGGCCCCGACGCCGAAATGATCCACATGTTCGCGTTGTCGCTCATGTCCATGATCGCAAAGCTCGCGTCGACGCCAAAAAACCTGCGCAGCGCATTGACGTGCGATTGGATGCCCGCGTCGGTGAAGTGCGCCTCGTGGACGTCGTCGAAGGTGAAGTAACCCAGATATTCCGACGTGCGCGGATTCACAAAGACGCCAGCGATATCGACTCGGGGGTCGGATGCGACCGTTTGGGTGAATTGGCCTTGATGCAGATCGTAAAGATAAACTGCCGTGCGGTCAGCGCCGTCTGGACGCGCGAGCACGTAACTCAAGCCCGGCTCAGGACCCACAGCGACAGGCTGAAACTCAGGCAGATCCTCCTGGCGAACCGTGGCGACCCGGCGCCAATTCCCGCCCGCGTCGGGCGCATAGATGCGCAGCATCGTCCCGCGCCGATTCACATCGTAGCGAAAGGCGGGCGCACCGGCAGCGTCTGTGCGCCAGGCAAACGTGTCTGGCCCGCCGGTCGCCACCCTCTCGGCCGCGCCGCTATAGACATTCACTTTCCAAAGATCGAGATCGCCGCCGCGGAAGCCCGGCATCAGCACATGCGCCGGATCGTCCGGCAGCATGTCCGTCACCGTGGCAAGGTTGAGGCTGCTCCGCAGCACGTTGCGCTGGTTTTCGAACAGGGCAACGAGGTTTTCGCCGTCGGGGTCGATGGCCAGCACGCGTGCGGAAGGAAACGTGATGCGCGACGATGTGATCTCAAACCGGCCGACAATAACCGCGATCAGCAATCGTTCCTGGTTCGCCCACGTCACCCACATCGGGCGCATGTCAGTCGCAAGCTGAATCGTGTGCTCGGTCGCGCGAGAGCGGGCATTCAGCACATTCACCCGCCCGCTGTTTTCTGTGTCGACCAGCACGGCCAAGTGCTCGCCGTCCGGCGAGAGCGCGAAATCCACCAGCGGAGATTCGGCCATGAAATCGGCGATGCTTGGAGGCTCGGCGGCCGCAGACGCGCACCACGCCAGGAAGCTAACAGCGACGCTTGCGAGACCCGCCAGACTCTTCCGCACTCACAGCCCCCCGGAATGACCCGCACAGACTAGCCCGGGAAAGACGCCGCAAAAAGGGTCCGCAGCCGCGACCTACCGCGCACGAAGGAAGTGCTCATGCGGATGGCTATCGCAAGGCGGAGAGTCTTTTAGCGATCGGGAACGCTTGCGCGGCTTGCTAGGCGTCGTCTTCGCGTCGGCCATGCGCGCCGGATGCGAGCCGGCTCAGTTCTCCGCAATGACGAGCCAAGCCAGCGCGGCGAATCCGAACCACATTGCGGTAATGAGCGCAAATTTCACCGAAGGGCGCAGCGAGCCGAACCAAGAGACGTTGGGTCGCGGTGCAGGAGACATAGGCGCGCGGTCCTAGCGGGCGGGAGCGAACTCTCAGCCGCCAGCGCCCAGGAAAACCTAGCTAGCGATAATTATCACTTGGCGCTCTTTGCTGTCCATTCAAGCGCTGTGGCTGCGAATGTCCGCGTAATCTCGTTTGAAGTGTGCTAGCAATTGGTCTCCAGCAACAAAACGACTCGCTTTCTGCCGCCAGCGATGCGGCCAATTGCGCGTGGAACTCCGATATGACCCCGATGGCGAGGCTACTTAAGCAAAGACCGAGCTTGTGTCGGCGCGCCCTCGAAAACACGGGCGACGTGAATGAGGCGTACCTGATTGTGCACCATGTTATGGCCGGCGCCTTCAGACGCGTCGCTGACCCAGAACTCGACCTTGGTCCCGTTCTGGCGCGTGCGCTCGACATGCGATCGCGTCGCCTCGCGGGCAGGCTCTGACATGAGCGCGCCGGCTTCGACATTTCATATCGTGCTCAGGCACGGCATCTGGCGCGTTACGCTCGACGGCGTTTTCTACGGTGACTATCGATCTCGCGGCGACGCTACCGACAGCGCCGAAGCCGCCGCGGCCACTCTGCGCAGTCAGGGACGCATCGTGACGATCGTCGCGCCGGTGAACTCATGATTGCCGCCCGAACAGCGGCCGCAGCACTGGTTTTCAGCTTTGCGCTGGCGGCGGTCGCCGCCGCGCAGCCGGTTGTCGCGCCGCCTGCAAATTCTCACGCGCGCGCCTACGGCGACGGCTGGCAATGCGATTGGATCTGCGAGCATGGTTTTGCCAAGGTTGCGCTGACCTGTGTCGCGGTCATTATCCCGGAAAACGCGCACATGAGCGCCGCCGGAAATGCCTGGGAATGCAACCAACCTCATCGGAGAGCTGCCGATGGATGCGTCATAAGATAATGAACTCGCCACCCTCCGCCGGCCAGAGCGGCAGTTCAATGTCAGATGACGCCTTCTTTGCACTGCGCTCTCGCGCTTACGAACTCGCCGACACTGGACGCTACAAGTGTTGGGATCAAATTGCTTATGCGTTGCAGTCCGAAGGTTATCCGCCGCCTCTCATCATGCGTCTCGACCGCGACGGACTCGCGAGGATGATGATTACGCGATGCTGCGGCATCGCGCGCTCGTGAGTTCGCTTCCGCGCTGCGCAAGACTCCATTTGCCCCGATACTTCATGGTTGAGCTGGGCCAGGCGAGCCTACCAAGCTCGGCAAATCATGTCTCGCTGTTCTGTGCGGCTGATATCGCGTCTGCGCATTGCGCCCGCAGCGAAGAGGGCTACGGTTGGTCCATGCGCGCCATCACATTCGCCATAATCGCCATCGCCCTCACCAGTGCTGCTGCAGCGCAAGCGCCAATGGTATTCGTGCCGACATTCGATGCCGAGCCAAGTTCGGCCGAACTCATTAGTCGCTACCCGCCGGCAGCTTTGCAGCAGAATACTTCTGGCATCGCAGTGTTGTGCTGCACACCCAGACCGGACCGCTCTGTCGCATGCGCCGTGAGTAGCGAATGGCCGGCGGCCCATGGCTTCGGAGATGCGTCCGTGCGAGCCTCACGGAGCTATCGCCTCTCTGCGGACTCTTATGCGGACCTGATTGCGCGACCAGGAACATCCGTAAGGATTTCCCTGATTTGGGCCGGGCCTGTCATTCTTCCGGCGACGATCGATGAGTTGAGACGCATCGACGGCGAGACGATGCACGCATGCCTGACGCCGGTGCAGTCTGAGGCGCCCACGAACTAGCGGACACAACGCCATCCGAGATGAGGCATAGTTCGAAACTCTAGCGTGCTGTGCGCTCGAGGCGGCTCTAAGCAAAGGTTCAGCGTCTCGACAGTCAACGTCCGCTACGTGGCCAATCGCGTCCATTGAGCAGATTGTTCGGCCTTCGTCATTTTTCTAGGTCCGCTACTCGCCGGGAGCGGGCATCCAGGGGCGCCCGCTCTAGTGGGCCGCCACCTCATAAACTCGGATGCTCGACACAAAGGGATTTGTTCGCGCGACTTGTTCAGCCTCGTCCAAACTCTCAGCCGTGATGATTGTGTATCCCGTAATGGACTCCGCACCCCACGGCAGGTCTTTGACGCCATCACGGGAGACTTCGCGGGCCCCACGCAAACCAACGTTTTCAACCGTTCGGGCGGCCACCTCTGCGAACCAAGTATTCCACGCGGCCATCATCTCGGGCGTCGGCTTTTCGAAACCGAAGTGGAGTAGCATGTAGCGTTTCACAATATTCTCCGGCGGCACTTACATGCCTTCAGGCATTGTATCGAATGAGGGAAGCGATCCTGCGCGATGATCCCAACTCGCCGCGCGAGCGGCATAGACGTGCATCTGCGGCTTAAACACTTCCAGATCATCTAAACTCGATGCGCGCAAGAACATCATCCCAGGCATGGCGGCGTTCTTTGAGAACAGCGCCGCGCCGCAGGTAGGGCAGAAATAGCGCGTTACGATATTTCCGCTGTCGGCCGGGCGCGCATACCCTTTTGGCCCGCCGATCAGTCCAACGCTCGCCTCGGGCACGAGCAAATGCGAGCTATGACCGCTGCCGCTTGAGCGACGGCAATCCTCACAATGACAGTGACCGGCCATAGTTGGTTCGGCGTCACATGAGTAGCGAATTGCTCCGCATAAGCACCCGCCAGTAAATTTGTCCGCCATTGTGATCTCCTCTCACCTAGCTCTTCCCTTCGAGCTAAATATGTTCAAGGACATATTTTGAATCTGCTAACCCGAACTAGGAGGTCAGATGCCGTACACTGCCGCCCACAAGCAGCAGACGCGCGCACGCATCGTCGAGGGTGCACGCATCCTATTCAACCGGCATGGCTTCGACAACGTCACGATCGACATGGTCATGGCTGACGCGAAACTGACGCGAGGCGGGTTTTACAATCACTTTAAGAGCAAAGAAGAGTTGTTCGCGGCAGCGGTCACGAGCTTCCTCATGGGCCGCGGCGCGCAATGGCGGTCAGATGCGGGCATTGATCCATCGAGGCCCACGCGCGAGGCCGCGCGGCAGATGATAGCAGGCTACCTCTCGAAGGAGCACCTTGGCGATCTCGACGGCCAATGTCCGATGATCGCCCTCCCTTCCGACGTTGCGCGTAGCAAGCCCGAGGTGAGGGCCGCCTATCAGCGACTTCTCGAAGGCATGGTAGGACTTTTCGAGAGTTCGCTCAAAGGCCGTTCGCGCAAGAAACGACAGGACGCTGACGCTGTCGGCGGTATGTGTTGGCGGGATGGTGCTGGCCCGAACGCCTCCTGACTCAGGCTTGGCGGAGGAAGTCCGAAGCGCCGCGTATCGTCACGCGCTTACCACCGCAACAGCCGATTAGGAGAGTCCCCCTTCGGCCCAGATGCGGCCGTGACGTCGCTCACAAGAAGGAAGCGGGGATAGACCTACGCCCTATCCCACACCGCCGCGCGCATTTTTGCTGCAACATCAACGCCGGCTCAGAAATCAATCCGACCCACTTGCAGCGCGCTTACAATGCCGCGCATGCAAGCCATCGCCGAACCACTCACCGCCCTCCCGCTCTGGGAGCGCACGCGCGCCAGCTTCGCCCGCGCCGTCGCCGCCATCGGCGCGCCGGCGGCGATCGCCGCGATCGCGCTCCTCACGCGCACGCTGCGGCGCGACATCGTCGGCTGGGTCGCCCTGCTCGAAAACATCGTGCGCAAATTGCTGCTGGCGGAAGCGGCCGCATTGAAACGCACCGAGCCGCCGCCGCGCTGGGCCACAAGCCAGGTGACGCACATTCCGCTCAGAGGCATGGCGCAGCATTGGAGTCCGTATCTTCACCCCCGCACTATCCCAGCCGTTGCAACAAAGTGCGCGCCTGAGGCGCCGCGCTCCAGCATCGACCTCTCCCGTCCCGAAACCTGGTCCGCACGTTTCGCGCTCGCACTGCCGCGCGATCCGCGCGCGGTGCCGGAGGCCCGCGCGCCGCGCATCCTCAATCCGTGGGGGCCGCCGCCTCCGCCGCCGCCTGTACGAGCGCCACGCAGCGCGCCGAAGCCGGAAGATGCGCCCTTGCGCCTCGCCCACCGGCTCGAAGCGTTGCGCCGCGTGCTCGCAGACCCGCTGCCCTACGCGCGCCGGCTCGCGCGGCTGCTGCCGCGCCTGATCCGGCGCTATACCCAGGCCGCGGAGCGCTTCGCCATCGCCACGGCGCGCGTCCACGCGCTCGACCGCGTCGATCCGCGCCTCTTCATCGAAGCGATGGCCGCCGCCCTCGCCGCCGCTTACGCATTCGACACCAGCTGACTGCCGCGCCGCTGTAACGCCGGTCATGGTTACGCCGAACCTGCTTCCTGCTAGGCTGGCGGACGCAGAGGAGACACGCATGCCCGAAGCCTCCAACGACATCCCGATCGAAGCCTGGAACACGGTTTTGTTCGACAAGTTCGTGCGCTTCCGCCGGGTGCTGACGGCGGGGCTGGAGGAGCATGGCAATGTCGCCCTCGCCGCGCGCGCCTACCAAGCCGGCCAGCGCGTCCTCGATGTCGGCTGCGGCTTCGGCGACACCACGCTTGTCATCGCCGCGAAAGTCGGCGCAAGCGGCGAGGCCGTCGGCGTCGATTGCGCCGAGAACTTCATCGCCAGCGCCACAAAGGAAGCCGCCGCGGCCGGCGTGAACAACGCGTCCTACTTCGCCGCCGACGTGCAGAGCGAAAACCTGCGCGGTCCCTACGATCACGCCTTCGCCCGCTTCGGCGCCATGTTCTTCAATCTGCCGGGTGCTGCGCTCAGAAACATCGCCCGCTCACTCAAGCCCGGCGGCGAATTCACGATGGTGGTCTGGCGCAAGCGCGAGGACAATCCATGGGTGCACGACGCCGAGCGGCTGGTGCGCGAGATGGTGCCCGTCGTCGCTCATGAGGATACCGACCAAGTGCATTGCGGGCCAGGCCCGTTCTCGATGGCCGGCCCCGACATGGTCAGCGACATGATGCAGGCCGCTGGATTTCGGAACGTCCGCTTCCAGCGCCACGATTGCGACATCTGCATCGGCGCCGACATGAACGAAGCGGTCGAATTCGCCATGGCGCTCGGCCCCGCCGGTGAAATCATCCGCCTCGCCGGCGACGAAGGCGAACGCTTGCGCCCCAAAGTCGCCGAAACGCTGCGTGCCATGTTTTCCGGCCGCCGCCGCGGCGACGAGATCTGGGCCGGCAGTTCGAGTTGGATCGTCAGCGGGGAAGTTCGGGACTAGGGATTAGGGACTCGGGATTGGGTTCGACACGGCGCGCGTGAAGGCATTCGGCGAGACTTTTTTAGAGCGGCGCGGTGAACGCTGGCGGTCATGTGTCCCTAGTTATCTGGTCCCGGAGTGTGGTGGAATCAGTTCAGCTGATCCCGCATTCCGGGAGAACCTATGGGCCAGATACTCCATGGCAGCGCCAAGACCACGCACGCCGTCAGAGCTGCGATACAGCGATCGAA
>JBQTJK010000210.1:0-16835 GCA_052387215.1 Caulobacteraceae bacterium | reverse complement strand
TGCTTCATTGTGCTCATCGGTGGGGTTCGGCGGCCGGCCTTGGCCGCGGGCGCGGGGGCCCGGGGCCGCCGCGGCGCGCACGGAGAGCCGCGAAACGCCTGGCATCGCGGCGACGGGAATCTCGTCGTCGACGCCGTCATGAACGACGAGCGCCCAGATCAGATCGTCCGCGCTTAAACGATGCTCGCGCGTCAGACGGCGGATCCAGTTGCTTTGACGCAAACGGCGCGGACGGGCGGTAGGGTATCTTCCGGTGTAGTTCATGCGAGTCGTTCGCAACCACGCATCCACGGATGCGGTTTCGCGCCTCAGTTACCTTTGATCATGTGCAATGTTACCTTCGGCTATGGCAGTATCCTAGCTCAGAGGCTACGCCAGCTTCGTTCAACCGAGACGAGCACGTGAGAGAAGCGGACAGGAAAGTCTTCGAGAACGCCGTCGCCGCGATCCGCGACGAGGGACGCTACCGCGTGTTCGCCGACATCATGCGCGAGCGCGGGCGGTTTCCGCACGCCAGGCTCCGCCTCGCAGACGGTTCAACGCGTGACATCGTCGTGTGGTGCTCGAACGACTATCTGGGCCAGGGCCAAAGTCCCGAAGTGCTCGACGCGGCCCACGCCGCGCTGGACAAGGTCGGCGCAGGAGCTGGGGGAACGCGCAACATCTCGGGCACCACAAGCTATCACGTTGATCTGGAGCGCGAACTTGCTTCGCTGCACGGCAAGGAAGCGGCGCTTCTGTTCACTTCGGGCTACGTGTCGAACGACGCCACGCTCTCGACACTGGCGAAGCTGTTTCCAGATCTGTGGATTTTCTCCGATTCGCAGAACCATGCCTCGATGATCGAGGGCATCAGGCGCGCAAAGTGCGAGCGGCGGGTGTTCCGGCACAACGACGTCCAGCACCTCGAAGCGCTGATCAATGAGGCGCCGGCGCAGGCGCCGAAGCTGATCGCCTTCGAGAGCGTCTATTCGATGGACGGCGACACGGCGCCGATCGAAGCGATCTGCGATATCGCCGAAGCCTATGGCGCGATGACATACCTCGATGAGGTTCACGGCGTTGGTCTTTATGGGCCAACAGGAGGCGGCGTCGCTGAGCGCGATGGCGTGATGCACCGGGTCGATTTCATCGAGGGCACGTTGGCGAAAGCGTTCGGCGCGATGGGCGGCTATGTCACTGGCCCTGCTGCGGCCATCGACGCGATCCGCTCAACCGCGTCCGGCTTCATCTTCACCACATCGCTTGCTCCGTCGATTGCGGCGGCAGCGTTGGAGAGCGTTCGCATCGTGCGCGAATGTCCGCACTTGCGCGATCGGCTGCAGGACCGCGCCGAACGGCTGAAAGCGCTGTTGCGCGAAGCCGGTCTGCCGGTGATGGCGGAATCGACCACGCATATCGTGCCGGTGCTCGTGGGCGAGGCGGCGCGCTGCAAGAAGATTTCCGACATATTGCTCAACGAGCACGGAATCTATGTGCAGCCGATCAACTACCCGACCGTGCC
Source organism: Caulobacteraceae bacterium (assembly GCA_052387215.1). Lineage (GTDB taxonomy): Bacteria > Pseudomonadota > Alphaproteobacteria > Caulobacterales > Aquidulcibacteraceae > Vitreimonas. The sequence continues at coordinate 15,331 of JBQTJK010000210.1, read as the reverse complement.
CCGCGGCACCGAGCGGCTACGGATCACGCCGAGCCCATTCCATGACGATGAGCTAATGGATCGGCTCGTCGCGTCGCTCAAAGCCGTTTGGGCGATGTGTCCGGTGCATCTCAGCGCGTGAGCGCCGGCGAAACCGGCGAAGTCCTCTTCGAGATCACCCGTATTGGTGACGTGCAGCGGGTTGCGGCGGTTCACGTCGCTAGCGGCGTCGAAGTGGTGGTGCAGGCGCCGGCCAGCGCGGCGCTGGCCGATGTTCGCGCTCTGGCGTTGCGCAAGTTGGAGCGGGCGCTGAACAGCGGTGGCGAGACCGATACACGTCCCGGCAAACTGGTCTGACTGCGATCTCAGTCCTTGCGGCGCACGCCTTTGCCGAGGCCGATCTTCTTCGCGAACTCGGAGCGTCGCGCCGCGTATGCCGGGGCCACCATCGGGTAGTCGGGCGGCAAGCCCCAACGCTTGCGATACTCGTCTGGCGACATGTTGTAAGTCGAACGCAAATAACGCTTGAGCATTTTCAGCTTTTTGCCGTCCTCAAGACAGATGATGTAATCGTGCTGAACGGACTTGTTGATCGGGGCCGCCGGCTTCGGCCGCTCCTGCGGTTTGTCGCTGGCGACGTCGGAGAGCGCCGTTAAAGTGCGATGAACTGAGCGGATCAGGTCCGTCAGCTGTTCGGCAGACACCGTGTTGTTGGCCACGAATGAGGCGACGATGTCGGCTGTCATGCGCATCGCGTCACCTTTGGCGGTGACGGCGAGCTCATCCTCCTCCCCCATCAGCTTGCCTTTTCTGAGCGAATACAATGCCCTTCTTGGCGGTATACGCGCTGCGCCGCAGAATCCACAAGTATAACTATCGGCCTAGGCCCGATTTATACAGTTGATACCCCGGTTTACGCGAAGAGATCGAGAATTTTGCTTACAGGCGGCGAGCGAACTATGTTTGCATCAGATTCCAACACCTGACGCCCGCGGATGACCCATGACCCAGGCTGCCGGCCACGCCGCCGAGCGCGATCGTTTCTTCGAGGCTTCCCTGGAGCGCGCCGATCCCGACGTGCATTCCGCCGTCGCCGCCGAACTGGGCCGCCAGCGCAAGCAGATCGAGTTGATAGCTTCCGAGAACATCGTCTCGCGGGCGGTGCTGCAAGCGCAGGGCTCGGTGCTGACCAACAAGTACGCCGAGGGATATCCGGGGCGGCGCTATTACGGCGGGTGCGAGTTCGTCGATGAGGTCGAGCGGCTGGCGATCGACCGCGCCAAGCGGCTGTTCGACTGCACGTTCGCCAATGTGCAGCCGCACTCGGGCGCCAACGCCAACCAGGCCGTGTTCTTCGCCTTGCTTCAGCCGGGCGACAAATTTCTCGGCATGGATCTCGCCTGCGGGGGGCACCTGACGCACGGCTCGCCGGTCAACATTTCCGGCAAGTGGTTTCATCCTGTCGCCTACGGCGTGCGGCCGGAGGATCACCTGATCGACTACGACCAGGTCGCTGAGATCGCGCATCGCGAAAAGCCGAAACTGATCCTTGCTGGCGCTTCCGCGTATTCGCGGCAGATCGACTTCAAGCGCTTCCGCGAGATCGCCGATGAGATTGGCGCGATCCTGATGGTGGATATGGCGCACTATGCGGGGCTCATCGCAGGAGGCGTCTATCCCTCGCCGTTGCCGCACGCGCATGTGGTGACGACGACGACGCACAAGACGCTGCGCGGCCCGCGCGGCGGCATGATCCTCTCGAACAACGAAGAGATCGGCAAGAAGATCAATTCCGCCGTCTTCCCCGGACTGCAGGGGGGGCCGCTGATGCACGTGATCGCGGCGAAGGCGGTGAGCTTCGGCGAAGCGCTCCAACCGGAGTTCAAACTCTACGCCAAACGCACGCTGGAAAATGCGCGCGCGCTGGCGAACCGTTTGATTGAGAATGGCCTCGCCGTCGTCTCCGGCGGCACCGATAGCCATTTGATGCTGGTCGACGTGCGTCCCAAGCGCGCCACCGGCAAGGGCGCGGAGCAAAGCCTGGAACGGGCGCTGATCACGACGAACAAGAACGGCATACCGTTCGATCCGGAAAAGCCGATGGTGACTTCGGGCATCCGCCTCGGCTCGCCCGCCTGCACCACGCGCGGTTTCGGGCCTGCGGAATTCCAGCAAGTGGCCGATCTGATCTGCGAGGTATTGGATGGGCTGCAGCGAACCAACGGCGACAATTCGGCGACGGAAGCTGCAGTGGCCGCCAAGGTGGAAGCGCTCACAGCCCGCTTTCCCATATACACTTGAGCATGCGGCGGCGCTGATTCGGCGCTCCGCAGGGAGTCTGCCGAATGCGCTGCCCGTTTTGTCAGAACGAAGACACCCAGGTGAAAGACAGCCGCCCGACCGAGGACGGCGCCGCGATCCGCCGCCGGCGGCAGTGCGATAAATGCGGGTCGCGTTTCACGACATTCGAGCGGGTGCAGCTGCGCGACCTGGTGGTGCTGAAGCGCGCCGGCCGACGCGTGCCATTCGATCGCGATAAGCTGGCGCGCTCGCTAAACATCGCGCTTCGGAAGCGGCCGATCGAGCAGGATCAGATCGAGCAGATGATCTCCGGCATCGTGCGCAAGCTCGAAAGCACAGGCGAGAGCGAGGTGACGTCGGAGACGATCGGCGAGATGGTGATGGAGGCGCTGCAACACCTCGATCCGGTGGCCTATGTCCGCTATGCCTCGGTCTACAGGGACTTCCGAGAGGCTTCGGATTTCGCCGACTTCATCGAAGAGACCGAGAAGGCGCCGAAGCGCGGTAAGAGCGGCGATTAATTGGTCCACGGGCCTTCAGGCCCGCGTCGGCGCGGCGCGTAACAGGATTGAGCGCTGGACGCTCGGATCGGCTCCGCGCATCAATGCGGGCCTGAAGGCCCGCGATCCAATTAAATGAACCGCCCGCACGTCACCTTGAAGTTTGCGACTTCGCTCGATGGCCGCATCTCAACGGCGTCAGGCGAGAGCCGCTGGATCACCGGCGAAGCATCTCGCGCGGAGGTGCAGCGGCTGCGCGCCGCGGCGCAGGCTGTGCTGATAGGCTCGGGCACGGCGCGGGCTGATGATCCGGAATTGCTGGCGCGCACCGATCCCCCGCCGCGGCGCCAGCCGATCCGAGCCGTGCTCGACACGGAATTCTCCCTGCCGCCGCGCGGGCGGCTGTTCGACAGCCTCGATCGTGCGACGTTGCTCGTGATCGGCGCAGCTGATGGCGACACGACGCGCCGCGCCGCGCTTGAGGCTGCCGGTGCGCGGACGGCGGGCGTGGCGCGCGGGCCGCTCGGGGTTGATGCCGAGGCGGCGCTGACGCAGCTGGCCGAGCACGGCGTCAGCAGCGTCCTATGCGAAGGCGGCGGGCAGTTGGCGGCCTCGCTTATCGCGGCGGAAGTCGTGGATCGGATCGAATGGTTTCGCGCGCCGATCCTGTTGGGCGCAGAGGGCCGGCCGGGAGTAGGCGCACTGGCGCTGACACAACTCTCGCAAGCGCCGACGTGGCGGCGCGTTGCATTGCGCGAGCTTGGACCCGACATCTGGGAAAGCTACGAGCGGATATCCTGATGTTCACCGGTATTGTCACGGCGTCGGGCGAGGTGAGGGCAGCGGAGAGACTGCCGGGCCTGACGCGTTTGACGATCGCCGCGCCTTTCGCGAGCGCCGACATCGGCGCCAGCATCGCCCATGACGGCGTCTGCCTCACTGTGGTGGAGACCGAGACCCATCAGAATGGCATGCGTTACGTGGTTGACGTCGCAGCCGAGAGCCTGGCGCTAACAACGCTGGGCGCGTTGAAGCCGGGCGATCGCGTGAACCTGGAGCGTTCGCTGCGCGTAGGCGACGAACTGGGCGGCCACATCGTGCAGGGGCATGTCGACGGCCTCGGCGAGGTTTTGTCGGTCCGGCAGGACGGCGAAGGCTGGCGGCTCAAGATCAAGCCGCCGCACGAGATCGCGCACCTGATCGCGCCCAAGGGCTCGATCGCGGTGGCGGGCGTGTCGCTGACGGTGAATGAAGTGGACGAATCCGGGTTCGGGGTGCTGATCATTCCGCACACCTGGGCGGTGACGACTTTGTCGAAGCTGAAGCCCGGCGATAAGGTGAACCTGGAAGCCGACATGATGGCGCGCTATGCCGCGCGCCTCATCGAAGCGAGGAGAAATGCGTAATGGCGGCCAAGCCGTCCCCCATCGACGAACTCAAGCGCGCGATCTCGCCGATCCCGGAGATCATCGAGGAAGCGCGGCAGGGCCGCATGTTCATCCTCGTGGATGAAGAGGATCGGGAGAATGAGGGCGACCTCGTCATCCCGGCGCAGTTTGCAACACCGGAGAAAGTGAACTTCATGGCCCGGTTCGGACGCGGGCTCATTTGTCTCGCGTTGACGCCGGAACGCACCGAGGCGCTGGGTCTCGATCCGATGACGCCGCGCAACCAGACGCGCATGGGCACGGCTTTCACGGTCTCGATCGAGGCGCGCGAAGGCGTCTCGACCGGCATTTCCGCGCACGATCGCGCCCACACCATCGCGACCGCGATCGATCCGACCAAAAATCGCAGCGACGTCGTTTCGCCGGGCCACGTGTTTCCGCTGACCGCGCGGGAAGGCGGCGTGCTGCTGCGGGCGGGTCATACGGAAGCGAGTGTCGACATCGCGCGCGCGGCGGGACTCAATCCGTCGGCTGTCATTTGCGAAATCATGAACGACGATGGCGCGATGGCGCGGTTGCCTGAGTTGGTGGCGTTCGCGCAATTCCACAATTTGAAGATCGGCGCGATCGACGAACTGATTGCCTACCGCCGCGTGAATGAGCGGCTGGTCGAGCAGGTTGCCGAGACGCCCTTCGACACGAAGGCGGGCAAGGGGTTCAAGCTTGTCGTGTTCCGCAACAAACTGGACGGCGTGGAGCACGCGGCGCTGGTGAAGGGCGATATCCGCGCCGAGAAGCCAACGCTAGTGCGCGTGCACCGCATCGATTTCGCCGCGGACGTGATGGGCGGCTACGGCGAGCGGGCGGGCTTGATCGATCGCGCCGTTGCGGAGATTGAAGCGGAAGGGGCCGGCGTCGTCGTGCTGCTGCGCGACCTGGTGCCGGATGCGATATCGCGGCGCTTGAGCGGCGAGCCGCTGGAGTTCGAGAACGACGCCATGCGCCGCGTCATCGGGCTTGGTTCGCAAATCCTGCGCGAACTGGGCGTGGGACGGATGATCGTTCTTGCCGGCGCGCCGCAGAAGCTCGTTGGGCTTGAGGGATATGGGCTGACCGTCGATGGTTGGCGCGGGTTCAAGCCGTGAAAGAAGTCGCTGACAAGTCGCCTACGCCGAAGGTGGCTGGCGCGAAGCTGCTGCTGGTGATTTCGCCGTACTATCGCGCGGTTGCCGACTATATGCAGCGCGGCGCTGAAACTGTCGCTCAAGAGGCCGACGCGACGTTGGATCGCATCTTCGTGCCGGGCGCATTCGAGATTCCGGCGGCGATTGCGCACGCATCAAAGACCAATCAGTACGACGGCTTCGTCGCGCTGGGCTGCGTCGTGCGTGGCGACACGAGCCACTACGAGTACGTGTGCGGCGAAAGCGCGCGCGGGTTAATGGATCTCTCCATCCGCGAAGGCCTGGCCATCGGCTATGGCATTCTAACCGTGGAGAACCTGCAGCAAGCCGAAGTCCGCGCCGATCCTGCACGTGGCGACAAGGGTGGCGAAGCGACTCGCGCGAGCCTTGCCATGATCGCGCTGAAGCGGCGGTTTGCCGGGACGGCGCGATGAAGGCCGAGGATATCGCGTCACGGCGCGCCGCACGACTCGCCGCCGTGCAGGCGCTCTACCAGATGGAGATATCAGGCGCTTCGACGGCTGATGTGCTCGAACACTTTCGTGCAGGCAAGCTGCCGAGAGAAACCGAAGCAACATACACCGATGCTGCGGCTGATTCAGAGCTCTTCGAAATATTGGTCGAGAAAGCGGTCGAACGGCAGGCCACGCTCGATCGTGCGATAGCTCGCCATCTTAGCAAGGGTTGGCGCCTGGAGCGACTGGATGCGGTGGCGCGCGCCATTCTTCGCGCTGGCGCAGCCGAACTGGAGCAGCGGCATGATATTCCCAAGGCGGTCGTGATCGACGAGTACGTCGAGATCGCGCACGCTTTCTTCGATGGCCCGGAGCCGGGCTTCGTCAATGCCACGTTGGATGCTTGCGCCAGGGACTTGCGCGACGGGCGGATTGGCGCATAAGCGGCGCCGCATGTCCCCCGACGAATTCGAAGTGATCCGCAACTTGTTCGCGCCCTTGGCGACGGACGCCGGCGCGCGCGGATTGACCGACGACGCGGCGCTGTTGCAGGCGGACGGCGCGCTTGTTGTGACCACAGACGCCATCGTTGAAGGCGTGCACTTCCTTCCCGGCGATCCGATCGAGACCGTGGCGATGAAGGCGTTGCGCGTGAACGTTTCGGATGTCGTTGCCAAAGGCGCGCGCCCGACTGCGGCGCTTCTGACGCTGGTCTGGAGCGATGCGCGGCCGGCTTCGGAGATCAAGGCGTTCGCAGAAGCGCTTGGACGCGACCTCAAATTCTTCGGCATCAGTTTGATTGGCGGCGATACGACTTCGACGCCCGGGCCGCTCACGGTTTCCATCACCTTGTTCGGCGAGCCGCTCGGCGAGCGCACACCGGCGCGCAGTGATGCAAATCTCGGCGAGGACGTGTGGCTGATCGGCGGCGAAATTGGCTCGGCGTGGCTGGGCTTGCAGTTGCGCAAGGGCGAGTTGAGTCTCGATCGCTTGCGCCAGGGCCGCGACGAGATGCAGGCGCAGACGGAGTCGCGGCCGCTGTCGCATCAGATGCCGGACTATCTGAAGCTTCCGGGCGAAGACTTCGACGCGGAAGCCGCTTGGCTGATGACCGCGTACCTCGCGCCGTTCGTGCGGCCCGAGTGCGCGGCCATCGTCTCAAAGTTTGCGTCGGCTTCGATGGACGTTTCGGACGGCCTGGTGGCGGACGCGCAGAAACTCGCGGCTGCGTCTGGTGTTGCGCTCCGCATCGAGATCAACCTCGTACCGTTCTCCATTCCCGGCGAGCGCTGGGCGTTCACCGGCGGCGATGTGCGCAAGTTGATTACTGGCGGCGACGATTGCGTCGTGGTGTTCACGGCGGCGCCGGAACTGCGCGGCGCTATTGAAGCGGCGGAGGGCAGCCACGCGCTGCGGCTTGCGCGGATCGGCAAGGTCGAGGCTGGGCAAGGCGTGACGGTGGTCGATCTCAAGGGCGAGCCGATTTCCATTCCGGAGGCGGGTTATTCGCACAAGCTCGGCCGGTAACCTCTCGCTAACCATTGCGACGGACGCTGCGGCGCATGAAAAAGCAGCACGCCATCGCGCGCGCGATCGCCGCCGCCATGATCGCCTCGACTCTGCTTGCGGGCCTCGCCAACGCGTCGGGACCGGCGGCGAATGCGAAGGAAAAGGGCGAGACTGAAGAGGGCGCGCAAACCTCATCGCGTTCGATGGATGCGCCGTATCTCGCGGTCCCGGTGGTTCGCGAGGGCGTGCTGGTGAACTACCTGTTCGTTTCGATCCGCATCGAGATCGCCAACGGCGTTGATCTGTGGCGGACGCGGGAACGGGCGCACTTCCTGCGCGATGCGCTGGTGCGCGCCAGCCACGCCCATGACCTCGCCGACCCGAACGATTCCAACGCCTTGAACGAAGCCCGCGCCATCGAGGTGTATCGCGCCGCGGCAATTCAGGCCTTGGGCGAACGCGCCGTGGGGCCGGTGACGGTCGTAGCCACCTATTCGAGCCAAGGTTCCGGCATCTGAGGAAGCGCAAGGCTGGGCTGCCATTGCGGAATCTGACGGCTTTTGGCAGATAGCCGCCCACCTGAGGGGGAAGCGTTTCCGCAGACGGACTGTCGCGGGGCGGCCAACCCAATTCCCCAACCCGGCGCCGTCCCGAAGGCGCGCGCCCAGGACCTCATCTTATGAGCAACGAACTCATCCTTTGGCTGGTGGTCGCCGCCGGCATTGTCGCCGCGATCTACGGCTTCCTCGAAACCCAGGCCATCACCAAGGCGAGCGCCGGCTCCGACCGGATGAAGGAAATCGCGGCCGCGATTCAGGAGGGCGCGAAGGCCTACCTCAACCGCCAGTACCGCACCATCGCCATGGTCGGCGCCGGCGTCGTCATCGTGCTGGCCATCGCGTTCTGGGGGACCTGGCAGATTCCGCTGGGCTTTGTCATCGGCTCGGTGCTGTCGGGCGTGGCCGGCTTCGTCGGCATGAACGTCTCCGTGCAGGCAAACGTGCGCACGGCGGAAGCATCCCGCACGAGCCTCGCGGGCGGCCTTAGGATGGCGTTCAAGGCAGGCTCCGTGACCGGCATGCTCGTCGCCGGCGGCGCTCTATTCGGCGTCGCTTTCTACTATCTGGTGCTGACCCAATGGATGGGGCTTGAGCCAACGAGCCGCGAGGTTGTGGACTCACTGGTGGCGCTCGGTTTCGGCGCTTCGCTGATCTCGATCTTCGCGCGTCTCGGCGGGGGCATCTTCACCAAAGGCGCCGACGTCGGCGGTGACATGGTGGGCAAGGTTGAAGCCGGCATTCCGGAAGACGATCCGCGTAACCCGGCGACGATTGCCGATAACGTTGGCGACAATGTCGGCGATTGCGCCGGCATGGCCGCAGACTTGTTCGAAACCTATGCGGTGACGGCGGTCGCCACGATGGTGCTGGGCTCCATCCTCTTTCGTGAGGCCACTGAAGTTGCCGACGTGATGCTCTTGCCGCTGGCAATCGGCGGTCTGGCGATCATCGCGTCGATTATCGGCACCTATTTTGTCCGCCTCGGCCCCTCCAACAACATCATGGGTGCGCTGTACAAGGGCTTGATCGCCGCCGGCGTTCTTTCGGCGGCGGGCCTTGCTCTAGCCATCCATAGCACCGTCAGCTGGGGCACGATTGCACCAAGCCTTGGCCCAACCTCAGAACTTGCGGGCGTGACCGGCCAAGACCTGTTCGTCTGCGGTCTCATCGGCTTGCTGGTCACCGGCGCGATCGTCTGGATCACCGAATACTACACCGGCACGGCGTTTCGTCCGGTGAAGAGCGTTGCTGAAGCCTCAAAGTCAGGCCACGGCACCAATGTGATCCAGGGCCTCGCGGTGTCGATGGAATCGACGGCGCTGCCGGCTCTGACGATCGTTGCGGGCATCATCGCCACCTTCACCCTGGCTGGCCTGTTCGGCATCGCCATCGCGGTGACGACCATGCTCTCGGTTGCAGGCATCATCGTTGCGCTCGACGCGTTTGGCCCAGTCACCGACAATGCCGGCGGCATCGCCGAAATGGCGGAACTGCCGAAAGAGGTGCGCGTCACCACCGATGCGCTCGACGCTGTCGGCAACACCACGAAGGCCGTCACCAAAGGCTACGCGATCGGCTCGGCGGGCTTGGGCGCGCTGGTGCTGTTCGCCGCTTACTTCGAAGACCTCAAGTACTACGCGGCGAACGCGAGCGAGTATCCGTTCTTCGCAAGCCTCGAACAGACGGAGTTCGAGAGCTTCTTCGCGCTCAACAACCCCTACGTGATCGTCGGCCTCTTCATCGGCGGCCTCTTGCCGTACTTGTTCGGCGGCTGGTCGATGACGGCTGTTGGCCGTGCGGCGCAATCAGTGGTCGAAGAAGTTCGCCGTCAGTTCAAGGAAATCCCCGGCATCATGGAGCGCACGGCGAAGCCGGATTACGGCCGCGCCGTCGACATCCTGACCCGCGCCGCGATCAAGGAGATGATCGTTCCCTCGATGCTGCCGGTGCTGGCGCCGATCGCGCTGTTCTTCGCCGTGTGGGCGATCGCGGGGCAAAGCCAAGCGCTCGCGTCGCTGGGCGCGCTGCTTGTCGGCGTGATCGTGACGGGGCTTTTCGTTGCCATCTCAATGACCTCGGGCGGCGGCGCCTGGGACAACGCCAAGAAGCTGATTGAAGAAGGCCATTACGGCGGCAAAGGCTCCGAGGCCCATAAGGCCGCCGTCACGGGCGATACCGTCGGCGATCCCTACAAGGACACGGCGGGCCCGGCAGTGAATCCGATGATCAAGATCACCAACATTGTGGCGCTGCTGCTGCTCGCGGTGCTGGCGCACTGGCAAGGCTAAGAGCGGGCAAAGCACTCAAAAGCAAACGCCCCGGCTGCATCAGCCGGGGCGTTTCTTGTCTTGTCAAAGGAAGGTCAGCGATCGCCGGGCTGCCGGCGTCCGCCCTCTTGGTCTTCGGGGCGGATCGGCGGGGTGGTGCCGACATTGCCGAGCAATTGTTCGAGGATGCCGAGTTCGCGCCCACGCGTCGGCGTGACTTCATCGCTGTAATTCACAAGCCTGCCGCGCTCGAGGCCATACTTTTCAACGCCGGAAACGGTGTCGCCATCAAAGCGCACGACCATAACGCGCCGTTCGGTGATGCGCGGGGTGTAGAACGCCACACTCTCCTGAACCGAACTTACATAATACCATGCGGTCTGATCGAACACGGCAGTGGTCGACGGCGAGCCGAAACGGGACACGACGCTGTCGCGGGTGTCGACGCCAACCTGCGGGTCGGGGATTTCCTGATTGTTGCGGTCGGGCAAAAAGCCGTTGTAAGTCTGCGTCGGCGCGCACGCCGAGGTCGCCGCAGCCGCAGCGACAAGAGCCGCCGCCGAAAGACGCAAAAGTCCGCGCTTCATCCGTCACCCTTTCTGGCGCAATGCCCGCGCACGGGGGTACGGCGTGCCGGGCGGCCGGGCAAGTAGGGAGCACAGGCAAGGCATGCCGGTCTGGCCTTTTCACCGTTCGCGCGCAGATGAGGACGCCGATGGCCTGCTGGCGGCGGTGACGCAGGTCAGCCGGCGGCCGGACTTCTTCGGCGAGGGCCGGGTTTCGGACACGCTGGAGGGGCGGTTCGAACTCATGACTCTCCATGGCGTCCTTGCTTTGGTGCGGCTCCGGGCCGATGCGTCAATCCGCCCCTTGGCCCAGGCCTTTACCGACAAGCTCTTCCGCTTTTTTGATGCGGGCCTGCGCGAGGCCGGCACGGCCGATACCGCCGTGCCCAAGCGCATGAACAAGATGGCGGGCGCCTTTTATGGGCGGCTGAACGCCTACAAGGCGGCGCTGGCGGACCCCGCGGCGCTGGAGGCGGCGCTGGCTCACAATATATGGCGGCTTGAGTCACACCCCTTCGCGCCGGCGCTTGCGCGCTACGTCGCCCACGCCGCCGCCACCCAGGCGAACGCCCCGATTTCAGCCATGTTTGCAGCCGAGGGCTGGCCGCCGCTTTGAGGGCGCCGGTTTGGCTTTCCCTGGGGGCGGGACTATGGTCCGCCCCTCGCCGAGGCGGACGGGACGGATCCAGGACAATCACGCTGAATGACGAACGGTCTCGTTCTTTCCATTGACGGGATGGGAGGCGACCACGCGCCCGACATTGTCGTCGAAGGCGTGGACATCGTCGCGCGACGGGGCGCTGACGTTCGCTTTCTGCTCCACGGCGATCCAGCACGCCTGAGCGCGCTCCTGGACAAGCACGCTGCCGCGAAGGCTGCGTCCGAAGTGCGTCCAGCGGAAAAGTCCATCGCCATGGACGTGAAGGCGAGCCAGGCGCTCCGCCAGGGCAAGGGTTCGAGCCTCTGGAACGCGGTGCAATCGGTGGAGAATGGCGAGGCGAACGCTGTCGTCTCGGCGGGCAACACTGGGGCCTACATGGCGATGTCCATGTTCCGGCTGCGCACAATGGAAGGCGTGCATCGTCCGGCGCTGGCGACGCGTTGGCCGACGATGAAGGGCGGCTACACGGTGATGCTCGATGTCGGCGCCAATGTCGAAGCCGACGCCGAGCAGTTGGTGGAATTCGCCATCATGGGCGAAGCGTTTCAGCGCGCGGTGTCAGGCGAGGAGCGGCCAAAGGTAGCGCTGCTCAATGTCGGGGCCGAGGATCAGAAGGGGCACGAGGAAATTCGGGCGGCGGCGAGGCTCATTCGCGAAACCGGCGTCGACATCAACTTTCAGGGTTTTGTCGAAGGCGATGACATCGCCAAGGGCACTGTCGATGTCGTCGTGACGGACGGGTTTACCGGCAACATAGCGCTGAAGACCGGCGAGGGTACCGCGCGGTTGGTGGCGCAGCTGTTGCGCGAGGCCCTGACCAGCGGACCTATGGCGCAACTCGGCGCGTTCATCGCCTATCCGGCGCTTCGAAAGCTTCGCACACGCATGGATCCCGGGACTTTCAACGGCGCGCTGTTCCTCGGTCTGAACGGCTTGGTGGTGAAGAGCCACGGCGGCGCCAACGGGCGCGGTTTCGCCGCCGCCATCGGCGTGGCCGAGAAGCTCGCACGTAGCCACTATCGCGAAGAAATCGCCGCCAACATCGAGCGTCTGTCGCGCGCGCACGCCAGCGCCGCTGCGGCCGCCGGAGAAGCCAAATAATGGCGCTGCGCTCAGTTCTGACGGGCGTCGGCTCTTATCTGCCGAAGCATGTGCTCACCAACGCCGAACTCGCCCGTCGTGTCGACACCAGCGACGAGTGGATAGTCGAGCGCACGGGCATCCGAGAGCGCCATATCGCGGCGGACGATGAGCGCACCTCCGATTTGGCATGCGCTGCATCGGTGAATGCGCTGAAGGCCGCCGGGCGCGAGGCGAAGGATATCGATCTCCTTATCGTCGCGACCACGACGCCGGATCTCACTTTTCCTGCAACCGCCGCGCGCGTGCAGGCGGAACTCGGCGTCACGCAAGGCGCGGCGTTCGATCTGCAGGCTGTTTGCTCCGGCTTCGTGTTCGCCCTGGCGACTGCGGACAATTTCCTCGCCCGCGGGCAGGCGAAGGCAGCGCTGGTGATCGGCGCGGAGACGTTCTCACGCATCCTGGATTGGGAAGACCGCGCCACCTGCGTGCTGTTCGGCGACGGCGCCGGCGCAGTCGTTGTGGAAGCGCGCGAGGAGGATAGCGACCGCGGCGTCATCTCCACCTTTCTGCGCACGGACGGGCGCATGCATGATCTGCTCTATGTCGATGGCGGGCCCTCGGAGACGCGCACAGTCGGCAAGGTGCGCATGGCCGGCAACGCGGTTTTCCGCCAAGCCGTCGAACATATCTCGGGCGCCATGCTTGAAGCCTGCGCACGCGCGGGAACCCCGCTCGATACGGTGGACTGGTTTGTGCCGCACCAGGCCAATCAGCGCATTCTCGATGGCGTCGCCCGCAAGCTCGGCATCGATGTGGATAAGGTGATCTCGACCGTGGCGCTGCATGGCAACACCTCGGCCGCATCGGTTCCGCTCGCGCTTGACGTCGCCGTCCGTGATGGACGCATCAAGAGAGGCGATCTGGTGCTGATGGAGGCCTTGGGGGGCGGGCTGACCTGGGGCGCGGCCCTGGTTCGAATGTGAACGGCTTTGCAGTATTTGACCTAAGCTACAGACAGGATTAGCTTTTCCCCCAAGCGCGCGAGCGCAATGCGGAGGGGGCTCTCCGGTGTCAGCCAAGACCGTCACACGCGCCGATCTCGTCGAGGCGTTGGCCAGACGCGCCAACATGCAGCGGGCCGACGCCAACCGACTGCTCACGCGCATGCTTGAGATGATGCAGGACGCGCTCGTGGACGGCGAAACCGTGAAGCTGTCGCGGTTCGGCAATTTCAACGTCCGCGCCAAACGCCAGCGTGTCGGCCGCAACCCCAAGACCGGCGAGGAGGTGCCAATCACCCCGCGCCGCGTGGTGACGTTCCGTCCTTCGCAGATGTTGCGCGAGTTCGTGGAGAAAGGCGGCCGCGGGCGGGCGAAGAGCTGAAGCTCATTCAGAGAAGACGCGCGGACGGCTGGGGGTGTCGCCACAGGCAAGACCCTTCACGATTTGCGCGGAACGTTTGCAACGCGGCTCATGCACACCGGTTTTGAAGACCGCGAGATTGACGAAATACTTGGTTGGGAAACGGGCAAGAGCGCCCGCATTCGCCGCGTCTATATTAGCCGCAAGGCGGTCGTCATTTCCGCAATCGAGCGCATGCGGAAGCGGGATCATTCTTCTTCGGATTGACGTTGGATCAATGACCTCGTTCGTGTGAACCGAACATCGGGGCTGCTCGCCTTTTGCAAGCCTTTTTCATGACAAGAAAAATAGAAGTGTGCGCCCAGCTCGGTGAGGGTGACCATACGCGCGCGATAGTGAACCTCGCCACTCTTCCATTTCAGATAGCTCAATCGGACGAGTTGTAGAGATTGCAATATCTGCCACGAACGTAGCTCGTTCTCGTGGAAATCGGGGTGATCGACCGACCACTGGTTCACCTGTTCGTCGTCCACGAAGACGCTCAACACGAGTGAACCAGCGCGCTCGAATGAACAGATGATTGACTCAATCGCTTCGTCGATTGCCCCGTTAGTCGAACTGGAAGTTAGCTTCAAATCGTCTTCAAGGAACTCAAAGTCCGTAACGAACTCCGCTTCTTCAACGAGAGCGATGGGATAGTCCCACCGACCGTTTCTCACAAGGCATTCAAGTAACTCCAGCTCCAGAGCAGACAGGTTTTTCAGGACGTTGGCAAAGTGGGCGTGCTGATCAACATACTTGGTGGAGGCATCAAGCAAGAGCCTCGCCCACCACTCCACTAGGGTCTCATCGTCCTCATCTTCGAGCGAACAACCTTCGATGTGCTGAACCAGAAACTTCGCTGGTGGACTGGTCAGCTTGACGCCTGCCTCGTCGGCGAGGGCCTTCATCCTATGGAAGCATTTCAAAGCAGAACGTGTGCGGTGCACGCGGATGCTGTCTCCGAGCCACCCAAGTAGTTCGGTGGGCCCCGAGAAAACGTCCAGCACGGCGTCGACAACCACACGGACCGTTGCATCTTTCGCCTCGACATTCAGCCGAACCGGACTTGGGTCGCTCACGTGATGCCTCCGCTTTCACGAAGGATAGGGCGAATCGGGACCTTTTGCGAACGACCGTGTTAACGGGCGTGTTAACGGCGGGTCCGGCGAGGGGGCTAAGTATTGGTCGGAGCGGCGAGATTCGAACTCGCGACCCCCAGTCCCCCAGACTGGTGCGCTAACCGGGCTGCGCCACGCTCCGACCGCCGCGCGGGATCACGCGCGGGAGCGGTGTCTTAGCCGTCCCGGCGCGCCCCGGCAATGCGGGCGCGGCGTGACCTGCCGCCGTCGCGGGCGTCTTCCGTGCTGGCGACAAAGCTGTCGCACCAGGCGACGACGTCTTCGGTTTCGACGCCCTCCATCAACGTTTGCCAACGGCGGCGGCGTTCTTCGACCGGCATTGCCAACGCGCGGCG
>JBQTJK010000209.1:0-6586 GCA_052387215.1 Caulobacteraceae bacterium | reverse complement strand
CGACCGCCGCCAGCAACGCGTCGCTGGAGCCGAAGCTCTCGGCGCCATGCGTATCCGCGAGCTGCTGTGCGCGCTCGTCATCTGGATCGTAGGCGCCGACGAAATGCACGCGCGCGTCTTCGGCATACTTGCGCGCGTGGATGCGCCCGAATGCGCCTGCGCCCAGCACGCCTGCACGGAGCTTCTTCACTCGACGGTTACCGACTTGGCGAGGTTGCGCGGCTGATCGACATCCGTGCCTTTCTGCACCGCAGTGAGATAGGCGAGCAGCTGGATCGGCACGGCGTAAACGAGCGGCGCCACGAACGGATCGCAAGACGGGACCATGATGATGTGCTTGGCGATGTCGGCCACCGCCACGGCGCCCGCCGCATCCGTGATCACGATCAGCCTGCCGCCCCGCGCCGCCACCTCCTGCATGTTCGAGAGCGACTTCTCGAACAGTGCATCATGCGGAGCGACGACGACAACCGGCGTGTGCTCGTCGATCAACGCGATAGGCCCGTGCTTCAGTTCGCCCGCGGCATACCCTTCAGCGTGGATGTAGGAAATCTCCTTGAGCTTCAGCGCGCCTTCGAGCGCAATCGGATAGTGCACGCCGCGGCCGAGATAGAGCACGTCGCGTGCTTCGGCGAGTTCGTGAGCGATGGGCTCGATCTCCGCCTCGCACGCGAGCGCATCCGCCACCAGCCGCGGCGTCTCCATCAGCGCATGCACGAGCCTGCCTTCTTCCTGGCTCGACAGCGTCCCGCGCGCCCGACCGACCGCGATCGAGAGCGCGGCCAGCGCTGAGAGCTGCGCGGTGAACGCCTTGGTCGAGGCCACGCCGATTTCCGGACCTGCCAAAGTCGGCAGCCGCGCATCGGCTTCGCGCCAGATCGTGGACTCCGGGACGTTGACGACCGCGAGCGTCTTCAGCCCTTGCTCTTTGCAATAGCGGAGCGCCGCCAGCGTGTCCGCTGTTTCGCCAGATTGCGACACGAACACGGCGAAGCTCTTCTTGCCGAAGGCCGGCTTCCGGTAGCGGAATTCCGAAGCGATGTCGGTCTCGACCGCGATGCCGGAGATTTGCTCCAGCCAGTATTCCGCCACGCGCCCTGCATAATGAGCCGTGCCGCAGCCAATGACGATGGCGCTGTCGGCCGCCAAGTCGACGCCGTCAAGATCCGGCATCTCGACGCGCTCGTCATAGGCATTCACGTAGCGCGTGATGGTGCGGCCGGTAGTTTCCGGCTGCTCGTAGATTTCCTTCTGCATGAAGTGGCGATGGTTGCCCTTCTCAGCAGCCGCGGCGCCGCCCGCGAAGACATGCAGTTGCCGTTCGGCGATGTTGCCATGGATATCCAGAACCTTCACTTTCGCCCGTGAGAGCACGGCGATGTCGCCTTCTTCCAGGAACATCACGCGTTGGGTGAACGGCGACACGGCTATAGCGTCAGAGCCCAGAAACATCTCTCCATCGCCCAAGCCCACCGCCAAGGGGCTGCCCTTGCGGGCGCCGATCAGGACGTCGTCGTCTCCTGCAAACAGGATGGCGATCCCGAACGCGCCTTCGAGCCGCCGCACCGCGCTGATCGCCGCCTGTTCGGGCTTCTGACCCTTATCCAAATAGTCGGTGATCAGGTGAGCGATGACTTCGCTGTCGGTTTCCGACGCGAACTTGTGCCCGCTTTTGATCAGCCCCTCGCGCAAGGCGCGGAAGTTCTCGATGATACCATTATGGACGATGGCGACCTTGTCGGTCGCGTGCGGGTGAGCGTTGCCGGTGGTCGGCGCTCCATGGGTCGCCCAACGGGTGTGGCCGATGCCGGAAACGCCGGCCAGCGGCGCGTCTGCTAGTTCGCGCTCCAGGTTTGCAAGTTTGCCAGCCGCGCGGCGGCGCTGGATCGCGCCGTTCTCCAGCGTAACGACGCCAGCTGAATCATAACCCCGGTATTCCAGCAGCTTCAAAGCCTGGACCAGCCGGGGCGCAGCCGGTGCGCTTCCGAGAATGCCGATGATGCCACACATGCGATCGCGCTCACGTTAACCAAATTAGCGTCATCCCGGGGCTCGCGAAGCGAGAACCTGGGACCTAGAGGATCGTAGGGCACAGCATGCGGCCCCTGGGTCCCGGATCGCGCTGCGCGCGTCCGGGATGACGGACCTCAAGAATGTACTCTCGGATTTTGTCCCGCGCAGCTCATGCCCGTTCGGCTGTTGATTTGCATCTCAATTAGTCTTTCAACATGCGACGGCGTTTCAAGGAGCGACAACCGCCATGAGCAGGGCCTATTTCGGCACAGACGGCATCCGGGGAACGGCCAACCGTTATCCCATGACGCCCGAAGTGGCCATGCGCGTCGGCCTGGCCGCCGGCAAGCGTTTCATGAGCGCAGACGACCGCCGCCATTTGGTCGTGATCGGCAAGGACACCCGGCTCTCGGGCTATATGCTCGAACCGGCGCTGACGGCGGGCTTCACCGCCGCCGGCATGGACGTCGTCCTGTTCGGCCCGCTGCCGACGCCCGCCGTGGCCATGCTCACCCGCAGCTTGCGCGCGGATCTCGGCGTCATGCTCTCGGCTTCTCACAACAAGTTTGCCGACAACGGCATCAAGCTGTTCGGCCCCGACGGCTATAAGCTCTCCGACGATGCCGAGATGGAAATCGAGCGGCTGATGGACGGCAAGCTCGACGAGCACTTGGCCGAACCGTCGCGGCTCGGCCGCGCCCAGCGCATCGAAGATGCCCAGGCCCGCTACGTCGAAATCGTCAAGGCGACGTTCCCGAAGCGGCTTTCGCTCAAGGGCCTGCGCGTCGTCGTCGATGCCGCCAACGGCGCCGCCTACAAAGTGGCGCCTGTGGCGCTCTACGAACTGGGCGCCGAGGTGATCAAGATCGGCGTCGAGCCCAACGGCTTCAATATCAACGACGAAGTCGGTTCCACCGATACGCGCGCGCTCAAGGATGCGGTGCTCAAGTATCGCGCCGACATCGGCATCGCTCTCGATGGCGACGCCGACCGCGTCGTGCTTGTCGACGAGAAGGGCCACGTCATCGACGGCGATCAGTTGATGGCGCTCATCGCCAAGAACTGGAAGGAGCAGGGCACGCTCACCAAGCCGGGCATCGTTGCGACCGTGATGAGCAATCTTGGCCTTGAGCGTTTCTTGAAGGGGCTGTCGCTCAAGCTTGAACGCACGCAGGTTGGCGATCGCTATGTGACCGAGACCATGCGCGCCAAGGGCTACAATGTCGGCGGCGAACAGTCCGGTCACATCATTCTGAGCGACTTCTCAACGACGGGTGATGGTTTGCTCGCGGCGCTGCAGGTGATCGCCGTGATCGTGCAGAGCGGCAGACCAGCAAGCGAAGTGTGCAAGCTGTTCGATCCGGCGCCGCAGGTGCTGGAGAACGTGCGTTACGAGAAGGGCAAGCCCGATCCCTTGGAGGCCGCAGCCGTCAAAGCCGCGATCAAGGACGCCGAGGACCGGCTCAAGGGCGCCGGCCGGCTGCTGGTGCGCAAGTCCGGTACCGAGCCGCTGGTGCGCATCATGGCCGAAGGTGACGACGAGACGCTCGTCCGCGCTGCTGTGAATGACGTGAAGGCCGCCGTGGTGGCCGCGGCGAAAGCGGCTTAGTCCCTACTGACGAAACGCGAAAGCTATTTGTACGAAGTAGACCACCGGGCGGAAGCATTCGCCGTTCGAATCCATTCTCGCGGTCCATTCCGGCAAAGACTGCGTGACCATGCGCGCGAAATTCTCGTCACCTACGGCGGCCGCAATATCGGTTGTCAGGTGGTCGCCCGCGGGGCTAAAGCGCAGCCGCACGACCACAGCGCCCACTTGGCCTTCGTTCTCGGGCTGAGTGGGGTAAAACAGCCGCCCTCGATCGATCTGCAAGGCGCACAGCGGTTGTTGATCTACCGCAGTTGGATTAGCGGCCAGTGTGCCGTGCCTGCTCATGGCCCAATCGTCCGACGTTGTCTTGGCCCAAACAGCCGTCTCCCAGGCCAACAAGTGCGCGTAGATCTCCTGCGGCCGCGTGAGACTTCCATCGGCGGCATCCAGCATCGCATAGGGTTGCAGCAATGGGTGGGCCTCCGCGAATCGCTCTCTCGCCTCGCGGACGACTGTTGAACGCATGTAAACATCGCGCGTCACTGACTGCAGTGTAACCGCAATTCCTTCGTAGGCGCGCGCGCGGCCGCGTGCGAACGCTGCATCATAGGGGGCGCCGGCGGCCGCGTTCGCGGCGATTGACCAAGCCCTGCGCGCGAGGTCATAGCGATGCATTTCCACCGCCCACAAACCGAATTGGTCGGCGGCCTCGTACCGATCGGAGACGAGATCCTCGCGCGTCTCGGCGCGTTCCAAAGCGTCTCGCAAGAAACCGACCGCATAACGTCCTTCAATGTTCAACCGCACACGGCCGTACAGCAATTGAGCCCTGACTGGATCGACCGGCGAATTGGCGCCTTGCTCACGCGACAACTCGTAGGCGCGCTGCGCTGGCATGTATGCGGTCCGCCATTGCCCCAATTCAACTCGAGTGCGCGCCACATTGAAGGCAAGGGCGGGGGTAAGTCCTCCGTTTCCGTCGCGCGCCTCGGACGCTGCCAATGCCGCGCTTACTGCCGATTCAGCCGCCGCCAGATCGCCACGCTCGCGTGCTTCCGCGTAGGTGCGCACGTAGTCGTCGATGGAGGAGGCTTCCTGCGCCCAGGCCGTGTTTGAAAGGCAAAGCAACAGCGTCAGGGCCATTTGCTTCAGACCGGGTTTTGCTCGCTTCGTTCGCATGAATAGCTCTCGGTTCCAGTGATCGGCAATCGATGACGCAGCATCGAATGCAGCGGGCTTAGCCCTGCGGCCGCACTAGGTTCACGCTGTTGTTCGCCTCATTGCAGTCGGGAATGCCACGGCGCGTGCCTTCGGAGGCGTACACGAGCCGCAACCGCAAGCGCCGGCCAGCCGCTTCCGGCGGAAGAACCGCGCGGATCGATCCGCGCACGCTATGGCCGTGCGCCAGCACGACGAGGCCATCCTCGTCCGTCGTCGAGATAGCGGGCGCCATGGCGAGGCGCGTGGGGCCGGCGGCTGTCGTGTATTCGAGCGCCACCGACTGGTCTTCGACGCGCTGCGAGGCGAATGGCGTATTGCCGTCATTGCGCACCTGCCATGTCACCGCAACTTCGCCTTGAGCCAGTGGGGCCTGCCCCGGCAATTCGGTCACAAAGGCAGGCGCGCCCACGCCCAAATCGGGGCAGCGCGGCGGTGGGGGCGGCGGCGGGCGACCCTTCTCCTTCTGTTTGCCTTGCTGGCCGCTCTGCGCGAGCGCCTGGCCCGTCACCATGACGCCGTTGATCGCTGCGAGGCCGATCAAGCACGCCATCAACGCCATCCGCATGTGTTCATCCCCAGCCGGTCAAGTTCAACAACCGGGCATCATCCCTCAGCGCATAGACTAGCCCAAGCAGGTCGACGCCTGAATAGGGTGAATGCCTTACGTCCGCAGTCGTTGCAGCCAATTCCAGGTGCTGGCGTCCAGCGCCGCCGGCGCGGCGGCGCCGCCCTCGAGACCAGGCAATAGCGCGTTGGCCATCTCCTTGCCGAGCTCCACGCCCCATTGGTCGAACGGATTGACGGCGGCGAGCACCGCCTGCGTGAACGTCCGGTGCTCGTAAAACGCGAGCAGCGCGCCCAGCGCTTCCGGCGACAATGCGTCGATTGCCATAAGGGTCGAGGCCCGGTTGCCGGTGAAGGCGCGATGCGGCGCCAGCCGCGCCGCTTCGGTTTCGGTCAAGCCTTTGGCGATCATCTCTGCCTTCGCCTGCGCCTCGTTCTTGCCGACCATCAGCGCGCGCGCCTGCGCCAGCGCGTTGGCGTAGACCTTCGCACGATGCGAGGGCGGGCCCTCATGCTCACCCGCGTTGATAATAAACTCGACGGGAATCTCGCCCTTGCCTTGATGCAGCGGCTGGAAGAACGAGTGCTGCGCATTCGTCCCCGCCGCGCCCCACGTGACGGCGCAGGCCGGACGCTCGAGTGGCGCGCCGCCACGCGTTACGCCCTTGCCGTTCGACTCCATTTCCAATTGCTGCAACCAAGAGGGCAACAGGCGCAGGCGCTCCGCATACGGGATCACGGCGTACGAGCTGTGTCCGAGCGGTTCGCGATTCCATGTCTGGACCGCGGCCGAGATCGCCGGCAGATTCTGCGCGAACGGCGCGTCGCGAAAGTGGTTATCCATCCCTTCCGCGCCCACAAGCATGCGGAAGAAGACGCCATGCGTCAGCACGATCTCGCACACCAGCGACACGCTCGACCACAGCGAGTAGCGCCCGCCGACCCAATCCCAGAACGGAAACACGTCGCTTTCAGCCACGCCCCATGCGACCGCCTTGTCCGGCGCCGCCGTGGCGGCGGCCGTGCGCGCGGGACCCCAGGCGCGCACGAATTCGACGTTGGCCAGGGTCTCTTGTGTGGTGAACGTCTTCGACGCAACGATCAGCAGCGTCCGCGCTGGATCGAGGCCCTCGATCGCGTCGGCCACGTCTGCGCCATCGACATTGGCGGCGAAGCGAACCGTCAAGTTTGGCCGGC
>JBQTJK010000208.1:0-38470 GCA_052387215.1 Caulobacteraceae bacterium | reverse complement strand
ATGCACCGCGCCGCACACGCCCGCATGGAGGACGCCGAATGGGTGCGCCAGCTCAACATGAGCTTTGGCGAGATGGCCTCGGCCGGGTGGGAGATCGATTTCGAGCGGCAGCGCCTCGTTGGGGCGCAGCGCCTGGGCGCGTTGCTGGGCCGGCCGGTCGCCTTTGCCGACATCGTCGAACGCGCGTGCTTCGCTCCGCCGCAGGACCGCACGCTGGTGCAAGCAGCATTCTCACCGGTGAGGGGCGCGGTGCGCCGCATCGCGCTGGAACAGGAAGTGCTGCGACCCGACGGCGCCAGCATCCGTGTCCGCCATCAAGGCTTCGTGCGTACGACACCGGACGGCGCGCCTGTCCGCCTGACGTGCGTCACGCGGCTCGCGGAGGGAGCCGCGAACGTGGGCGCGATGCAGGACGCATCTGCGGCGCTCACCGCCCAGATCGAAACGCTGCGCACGCTGAACAACGAACTCGCGACGCCCGCAAACGAACTTGCCGCCGGACCCGCCGCGCTTCCGGAGATCATCCGCGCGCTGGCCGACCACAGCGCCGCCATCGAGCGCGGCGTTGACGATCTCGCCCATGCGCGCCACGAGGCCGAGAGCGCCAATCTCGCCAAGTCGCAATTCCTGGCCAATATGAGCCATGAGCTTCGCACGCCGCTCAACGCCATCATCGGCTATGCGGAGATGCTGCAGGAGGATGCAGAAGACGCCGGCGACGACACGACCGTACAGGACCTCAACCGCATCCTGACCGCCGCGAAGCACCTGCTCAGCCTGATTGGGGAAATCCTCGATCTCTCCAAGATCGAGGCCGGCCGCATGGAAGCTAGCTCTGCTTCGTTCAATCCAATTGAGGTGCTTGAGGACTTGGTGGAGACGGTGCGTCCCCTCGCTGCCCAGAACGGCAACGAGATTGTGCTGCGCGCAGACTCTGTCGGCGCCGACGTCAATACTGACTCGATGAAGCTGCGGCAGTGCGTGCTCAACCTGCTGTCTAATGCAGCCAAGTTCACCAAAAACGGCAAGATCGATATCGAGTTCGATCGGAGCATGCGCAATGGCGTCGAGCAGCTCTTCGTCACCGTGCGTGACACCGGCATCGGCATGTCGAAAGAGCATTTGTCGCGCCTCTTCCAGCCCTTCGTGCAGGCCGATCCCTCGATCACGCAGCAATACGGCGGCACCGGCCTCGGTCTCACCATCACCCGGCGCCTGGCCCAACTGCTCGGTGGCGACGTGTTGGTGAAGAGCGCACTCGGTGAAGGGTCTGCGTTCACGCTACATGTCCCCGCCAGTTTCTCCGACGCTTCGATCGCGCTTGGCGCGGCGGCAAAGGTGGATGATCTGCAAGGCACCGAAGGCGCGCCGCTCGTCATCGTTATTGAAGACGAACCTGACGCGCGGGAATTGGCCGCTCGCGCCCTCACCCGCGCCGGCTTCGCGGTGCAGGGCGTTGGCGGCGGCGAAGCGGGGCTAGCGCTTGCGCGCAGCAAGACGCCCGCGCTTGTGCTCCTCGACATCTTCCTGCCCGACCGCTCCGGCTGGCGTGTGTTGCAAAGCTTGAAACACGATCCGAAGACGCAGGACATCCCGGTGGTCGTGCTGTCGGTGAACGAAGACCGCGCCCACGCCCTGGCGCTCGGCGCAGCCGAGCACATCGTGAAACCGGCTGATCGCGACGTGTTGGCCGCCACTGTCATGCGCTACGCGCGCAAGCGGCCGAATATGTCGCCAGTGAGCGCGAACTCTGCGCCCGTGGTGCAGAAAGCGGCCGGCTAACTCACTGCTCGGCGTGCGCCGCGAGCACGCGAGCAACGGTTTCGGTCACGCGCTTGCCGGTCGGAATGTGCAGGAATTCGTTCGGCCCATGCGCGTTCGAATGCGGCCCGAGCACTCCGGTCACGACGAATTGCGCCTCGGGGTATTTCGCGCCGAGCATACCCATGAATGGGATCGAACCGCCCTCGCCCATCATCGCCATCGGCTTGCCCCACGCCGCGTGTGACGCATCCTCGAGCGCAGCTTCCAGCCACGGCGCCGTCTTCGGCGCGTTCCAGCCTGATCCTTCCTTCTCGCCCTCATAGGTCACACGCGCGCCATAAGGCGGATCGCGCTCCAGTATCTGCCGCAACCGCACGCTCGCCTTCTTCGCATCCGCGGTGGGCGGCACGCGCAGCGAGAGCTTTAACTCCGTGAACGGCCGCAGCACGTTGCCCGCATCGCGCGGCGCCGGCGCGCCGGCGAAGCCCGTCACCGAAAGCGCCGGCCGCCAAGTGCGGTTCAACACCAGTTCGGTCGTGTCGTCGGTGACGGGCTTCATGCCCTTCGCGAACGGAAACTTCCCGTAGACTTCCCTGCCTAGCGCGTCGGCCGCGACTTTCGCCTGCTTCACCCTATCGGCTGGAATCTCGGCGTTGAACTCCGAGCCGATGATCTTCCCCGTATCGATGTGCTCTAGCCGCGATAGCAGCCGGCGTGCGATCCGGAAGCTTGACGGCACGATGCCCGAGGCGTCGCCGGAATGCACACCCTCATCGAGCACATCAACGCGCAGCGTGCCGCCAACCATCCCACGCAGCGATGTTGTCAGCCATAATCGCTCATAATCACCGCAGCCGCTATCGAGACACACGACGAGCGACACCTCGCCCATCCGCTCCGCCAGCGCGTCGATGTAGAACGGCAGATCGGGCGAGCCGCTTTCTTCGCTCGCTTCGATCACAATCACTGCGCGTTTGTGCGGCACGTTCTGCGCTTTGAGCGCCAGCAGCGCCGATAGCGCGCCGAACATGGCATAACCGTCATCGGCGCCGCCGCGGCCGTAGAGCTTGTCGCCTTCCAGCACACCAATCCATGGTCCCTTGCCTTCAGCCCAGCCTGTCATTTCGGGCTGCTTGTCGAGATGGCCGTAGAGCAGCACCGTATCGCTGGCCTTCGCCGCGCCGGGCACATCGATGAAAATGAGCGGCGTCCGCCCGGGCAGACGCTGGACCGAAAGCGTGGCGCCCGGGAGCTCGGGCAGTTTCTTCTTGGCCCACGCGACGAACAGCTCGACCGCCTTCTCCATGTGCCCAAGCTTCTCCCACTCGGGCTCAAACGACGGCGATTTGTTCGGAATGGCGATGTAGGTGGTCAGCGTCGGCACGACCTCCGCATTCCACATCTCGTCGATGAATTGGCGCAGCGTAGCGTGTGCGATTTCGGCCATAGCCGGCTCCCTCAGCGCCAACCTAGGCCGAGCCTTGTCAGCTTTCCATGCGCTTGCGCGCTCCAGCGCGTTCGGCGTATGCGTCGCAGCCGCGCGGGCGTAGTTCAGAGGTAGAACGTCAGCTTCCCATGCTGAATGTTGTGCGAGTCAAATCAGAGACTTATCTGCAAACTTTGGCGATATGCAGTCTTTGAAAACACTTACGTTTTCGAATGGGCTGCAAACCAAATTCTTGCATTCAGTTTCCGACGTGAAGCGTGTCGCGAACGGCCGCTTCATCCCGTGAGTTCAGCTGATCGCCGCAACACTTAGGCTCGCACACAGACTCTACGCGAGACAGGATGCGGCGCGGGGAGTAAGTTCGCCTCAACGGGAGGTGGGACGGATGCGCCTTCGGGACCTCGTTGCAGCTTGTCTTTTCGCATCGTTGACGGCTTGCTCGCCACCGCCGGGGCCGACCGAGCCGTCTTTCACCGGGGTCTGGGTTGGTCCGCTTCCGGTTAGCGCTACTGAACAGCGCACGTTCATCGTGGAATTGCACGAGCGCGCCGATCTCAACCTCATGGGCCATTTGCTCGGCGGCACGTCGCGCCGAACGCTGCTCGGCGCGTTGCGAAGCGGCGATAATGCACTACTCGTGTTTGAGTTGAGAGACGGCGGCGACGCCGCGACGCCGATCGCGCTTTCCGGCGCGATCTCCGGCGACACGCTCAACGGAACTGCCATGCTCGGCTCGGCCAGCTATCCGGTGACGTGGACGCGACACGCAGATCCGTTGGAGGTCAGAAGCTTTATCTTCGCTCCCGACACAAGTGGTGGCGATGAACCTGCCGAGCTTGCGATCGTTCAGGACGGCGCCGGTGCGATTGTCGCCGGCAATTTCACCAGCGCCAATTGCGACTTTATCGGCTGCGGCGGCGCGGTGACCGCGTTTACCGAAGCACCGAGCGGAGCGCTCACCATCGCCATCGCAACCGATGGCGCTTGCGCCGGCACGGCGTCGATCAGCGCGTCGTTCAACGCTGCGACGCTGTTTTACACTGGCACGTGGACGCACACCGACGCGGGCGGATGCGGTTCGGTTGCAACCGGCGGTGCTCTCATCGGCGGACGCGACATGGGTACGCGATCCACTCATGTCGCGAGTGTGCTGGCGAACCTCGGTCAGCTGGCAGACGATATCGAAGGTGGCGCCGCGTTCACGGCGCCTCACCCTTCAGTCTCCAGCACTTATCTGCACTTCGGCGAGACCGCGTCCGATTTCCTCGCCGCACGAAACGCGGAAGTTGCGGCGCATCCCAGCGCAAGCGTCGAGTTTCACAACTTCACTGCGGTTCGCACAATCGTGCCCACCGGTCACAACCCGTTGCTGCCGGCGACGCCCGGCGTCAATTTCTCCGACACGCGCCAAGACGTTGCGGGCATCTATCGCTCGGTCGTTGCGGGCGCGCCGGCTCAGAGCGGATACTTCTATATCGCGGAGGACGCAGGCGAGTGGCGGCTGAATGGCAATCAGGTCGGTGAGTTCGATCTTCCGTTCGCGTACGCGATCGGCGCCGAGCGGTTGCTTGCGCCGACCGGCGTCGCCGACCAGCCGCTGCACTTGAGCCTCGGCGGCTGGGGCGCCCATTTCGGACCTCAGACCGGCCACCTCGAAGGCAACGCCAAAGTTGACATGATGGCCCAATTCGTCGGCGCAGCCGCGGATTTGACCGAACTCGCGAACGCGCCAGGAGGAACGCCGGGCGTTTGCGATATCGGTTTGGCGTGGCCGGGTTCGGCGGAGATATGCGGCGTCTATGGCGGCTTGAGCGGCGAACTCATCCGCGCCCGCATTTTCCGCTATCGCGCGCCTTATGCCGGCACGGTGACGCAAATCCTCTATGAGGAGCGCCCGCGCCCTGCCTCGACGCCAGAGACACACTACTTCGATAACGTTCCGCACTGGAGCGTGCGGATTCGCTTTCCCGGCGGCTTGTCGATCCGCTTCGGACACCTTGGCCAAATCACGGGCGCAGTGCGCGCCGGTCTGATCGCCGCCACTGGAATCGACCCGGATACGTATACGCCGTCGTCTGTGGCTGGCGCGCCGGATTATTGCCCGCCTTCGCCCGACCGATGCCAAGTCGACGTGCTCGACGGCGCTAGCTTCGCCATCGCGGTGCATGACGAAATCGCGCGGGCGCAGACCGACGCCGCTCCGATCCCTGCGCATCCCGGCTATTATCGCGGCCAGATCGGTCCCTCGATTCCGCCTTGGAGTCAGGTGGAGTTCTTCGTAACCGAAGAACTCGGCCACCGCAGCGCGGATACCTGCGTCTATCAGTACCTGCCCGCCGCCAAGCAGACCGCGTTCGCAACGCTGATGACGGCGGACATGCTCAATCCGCAATCGCTGCGCTATGCCGAGAACGGGTTCGTGCGCCCGTGGAAGTTCCGCGCCGAGGCCGAAGTCTGCAACAATGACGGCTACCTCCTTCGCAATGAAAGCGACTTCAGCTCGATCCACGCTCAGCTTGGCGGGTGGTTTGAACGCGGAACGCCTGGAATCCCCGCCAACGAGCAATTCTCGATCGCGCGCATTCACCCTAATGCCGCCGCATATGACGCGACGCTCTACGATGTCCTCCTCGGCACGACTGAGCCGACGCAATACCTCGTTGGGCGCGTGCGGACCGATGGCGAGCCGTTCTCGATGACCGTGCCAGGCATGGCGTCGATCCTGGAGCACTACCCGACCGGCGAAGTGCTGGAACTCACCGAGTCGACCTTCGTTGTGAAGTGGCGCGAGGTCGGCCCGGCCGACGTCACCTTATATCAGCGCGCCGCCTATCAACTCGACGCCGAAGGCCTCACGGTCGAATGGGGAACGCTAGCCACCACCCTGGCGGCTGCGCCTGCGCCGGCGTTGGCTACCGGAGCGGCATGCAACGACAGCACCACGATCTGCTACAATCACACGCGTCCCTAGTGCGCATACTCCGTCAAGGTTACATCCCCGGTGCGCTGGCCGACGGCGCGATCGGAAGCAAGGTTGCGGCCGTCGCGAAACGTGTCGGGCTGGGGTTCGCGCTGCGGGGGCGATCCGACTTACCGTTCTGATTGGCAGCTCAATAGGCCTTCTCGGGCGGCGATGATGATTTGCTTGGCTAGCGACGCGTCGGTGTTGGTCTGGGCCGCCAGCACAGTCGCGCCAACGAGCGCGGACAACATCAGCATTGCGTCGTCGCGGGGACAGTCGAGCCTTTTCGCAATGCGCCCGATTAATCGACGGATTCGCTGGGCGTAGGCTTTCTGCAAGTGTTCGCGGCGCGCGACTTCAGGACCCAGCATCGCCATGGGGCAGGTGGGGCTGTCGGTGCGAAGGTCGCCCTTCAGGAATCGGCGCGCGTGGCTCTCGAAGGCGTTGTCATCGTCTAGCGCCGTCATGAAATCGTAAAGTTCGTCGAGCTTGGCGTCGATCGCACGGATGCAAGCTTGTTCGACCAGGTCTTCCTTGCTTGCGAAGTGGGCGTAGAAACCGCCGTGCGTCAGCCCGCTCTCGCGCATGATCTCATCGACGCCGACGCCATCCACACCCCTCTCCTGGAACAGCCGGCTTGCGGTTTCTAGAATGCGGTCGCGCGTTTCTTCTTTTCGCTTCGCCGCGACCCGAGCCGCAATCGCCACTGTCATTTCCGTTCTCCTTTGACGTTTCCTCGACTGTATTTATGGTTACACACATCTACGATACACGCGTTGCCTCAATTTAATAAGCAAAACGTCGATTTCTTTCGCCTGTGCACTGCGCAGCGCCTTGAAGCCGTTGCCCGCCCGCCCAAATACGCAGCCCGGCCGGGAATGACGTCCGTCATATGATATGACGATCGTCATTTCCATAGTAAGCCGAAGGGATTTCTCGGGGTTACGGCCATGCTGCGCATTTCATCAATCAAACTTGGACCGAAGACGCGCTGGGGCGCGGGCATCGGCGCGATCGCTGGCCTTGGCGTCGCTACGGCCCTGGTGGCCGGCGGCGCGTCCTCGCAAGAAACACTGCCACAGCCGCCGACCGTCACAGTGGCGCAGCCCTTGGTGCAGAGCGTGGCCGAGTGGACCGAGCACACCGGCCGGTTCGTCGCGTCTGCGGACGTCGAGGTGCGTCCGCGCGTTAGCGGCTATCTGCAGCGGGTGCACTTCCGCGAAGGCCAGGTCGTTCGCCAAGGCGAATTATTGTTTACGATCGATCCCGCGCCGTTCCGAGCGGCGTCTGACCGCGCGCGCGCCGATGTGGCCCAGGCCGAAGCGCTGCGCGCGCGCGCCGAGAGCGAGTTTGCCCGCGCACGAACGCTGCTCGACCTTGATGCGATCTCGCAGGAAGAGTTCGAGGCGCGGCGTGAAGCGGCGGCGCAAGCGGTGGCGGCGAAGCTTGCGGCGGAGGCGGCGCTCCGCACCTCGCAGCTCGACTTCGAGTATGCGCACGTCCGCGCGCCGATTTCCGGGCGCATCTCTGACGCGCACGTGCATGCGGGCAATCTCGTGCGCGCTGGTGAGAGTGTGCTGACGCGCATCGTCTCGCTCGACCCTATCCATTTCGAATTCTCGGCTCCGGAGACGCTGCTTTCCGACGCCGCAGCGAATCCTGAGGGCGGCGAACGGCGCGTGGTCGTCCAGCTGGAAGGCGAAGGCGAATTTGCGCACGAAGGCCGGCTTGATTTCGTCGACAACGCCGTCGACCCAACCACCGGGACCATTCGCGGCCGCGCTACCTTCGCGAACGCCGGCGGGCAGTTCACGCCGGGGCAGTTCGCGCGTCTGCGCATCATCGCACCGGATGCGGCGCCTTCGGTACTAATCCCGGAGGTCGCGATCGCCGCCGACCAGTCGCACCGCTACGTGCTCGTGCTCAACGGCGACAATGTCGTCCAATACCAGGCGGTCGAACTCGGCCCGCGCGTAGGCGATGGCTTGCGCATCGTCCGCGCAGGTCTCGACGGCAGCGAGCGCGTTATCGTCAACGGCATCCAGCGCGCCTTCCCGGGCGCGACGGTGACGCCGGAACCGGGCCAGGTCTCGCTCACCTCGGACTCTCGCGAAGGCTAACCACTCCATGCGCTTCTCGCACTTCTTCATCGCGAGGCCGATTTTTGCGTCGGTGATCGCTATCGTGATCACCTTCCTCGGCATTCTCGCGATTCCGACGCTGCCACTGTCGGAATATCCCGAGGTCGTGCCGCCCACGATCACGATCAACGCGACATATCCAGGCGCGAGCTCGGAGACGATCGCAGAGACTGTCGCGGCGCCGATCGAGCAAGCGATCAACGGCGTCGAGGGCATGACCTATGTGACGTCGCACTCGACCGCGGACGGCCGTCTCACTATCATCGCGACTTTCGCGCTCGGCACCGATCTCGATGATGCGCAGGTGCAGGTGCAGAACCGCATCTCCACCGCTGAGCCCCGCCTGCCGGAAGAAGTGCGCAGGCTGGGCATCGCGGTGGCGAAGTCCGCCGGCTCTTTTTTGCTCGTCGTGCACATGCTCTCGCCCGACGAGCGCTACGATCAGGTCTACGTCTCCAACTACACGACACTCAACGTGCGTGACCGGCTTGCCCGCATCGAGGGCGTTGGCGATGCACAGGTGTTCGGGGCGCGCGATTATTCCATGCGCATCTGGCTCGATCCCGAGAAGATCGCCTCGCGCGGCCTTTCGGCGAGCGATGTGCTGGCGGGGCTGCGACGGCAGAACATCCAAGTAGCGGCCGGCGCTATTGGCGGCGAACCGCAGCCGAATGGCTCGGCGTTCGAACTGACCGTCGAGGCGCCTGGACGCCTGGTTGAGGAAGAGTCGTTCTCCGAAGTCGTGATTGCCACAGGCGCCGACGGCGCACTGGTGCGCGTAGGCGACATCGGCCGCGTCGAACTCGGCGCGGCGGATTATTCGTCGGCGGCCCTGCTGCGCGGCAAGCCTGCGGTCGCTATCGGCATCTTCCAGCGGCCTGGGTCGAACGCACTGGAGACCGCGGAGAACGTCATCCGCACGATGGACGAACTCGCGGAGACCTTCCCGGAGGGGCTGACCCACGAGATCGTCTACAACCCCACGCAATTCGTTGAGTACTCCATCCACGAAGTGGAAGTGACGCTGATCATCGCGGTCGCGCTCGTCGTGCTGGTGGTCTTCATCTTCCTGCAAAGCTGGCGCGCGGCTATCATTCCGGTGCTCGCCATCCCGGTGTCGGTGTTCGGCACCTTCGCCGTGCTCGCGCTCACGGGCGGTTCGATCAACACACTCTCGCTGTTCGGCATGATCCTCGCGATCGGCATCGTCGTCGACGACGCCATCGTCGTGGTGGAGAATGTCGAACGCAACATCGCGCGCGGCCTTTCCCCCTCCGAGGCCGCGCGCGTCTCGATGACGGAAGTCGGCGGCGCGCTGATCGCCATTGCGCTGGTGTTGACGGCGGTGTTCGTGCCGGTCGGCTTCATCAGCGGCGTCGCCGGCGCGTTCTATCAGCAGTTCGCGTTGACCATCGCCACGGCGACGCTCATCTCCTGCTTCGTTTCGCTCACGCTGTCGCCCGCGCTGTGCGCGATCCTGCTGAAGCCGCACACCGCGAGCGAGCACGCCCGCACTTGGCCGCCGCTGCAGGCCTTCTTCGATCGCTTCAATGGCATGTTCCGCACGCTGTCAGAGCGATATGAGCGTACGACGCAAGTCATCGTCAATCGCGTGCCGCGCGTCGCGGCGATCTATCTTGTGCTGCTGGCGGTCACAGGCGCGGCGTTCTTCTTCTCCCCGAAGGGGTTCATCCCGGAGATGGATCGCGGCTACGGCTTTGCGTTAATCCAGTTGCCGGAGGGCGCGTCCGTCCAGCGCACACGCGAGGTCGTTGAAGAAGCGTCCAGGCGCATCCTCGCCGTCCGCGGCGTCGCCAGCGATCCGGGCTTCATCGGGCTCAACGCGGCGACTTTCACGCAAGCCACCAATTCCGCGACGATCTTCTTCGGCTTCACGCCGTTTGACGAACGTGCGCGCCAGGGCCGCACAGCGGATGCGATCCTTAACGACGTGCGCCAATCGCTCTCCACGATACAAGAAGCGCAGACGCTTGTGCTCGGCCCGCCCGCGGTCGACGGCATCGGCAGCGGGTCTGGTGTCAAGATGATGATCCAGGACCGCGGCGAGAATGGCTATGGCGCGCTCGCGGAGGCGTCCATGGCGATGATGATGGCGGCGAACCAGACGCCTGGCGTCGGCGGCGCCTTCACGTTGTTCGAGACGCGCACGCCGCGCCTCCGGCTCGAGATCGATCGCGACAAGGCAGAAGCGATGGGTGTGCCCGTCTCCGAAGTCAACCAGGCGCTCGAAGTCTATCTCGGCTCGGCGTACGTCAACGACTTCAACTACCTCGGACGCACGTTCCGCGTGACCGCGCAAGCTGATGGCGCCTTCCGCGCCGGCGCGGAGGATCTCGGCCGCTACTGGGTGCGCAATCAGCAAGGCGGCATGGTCCCGCTTTCCACGCTGGTTACAGCGACCGAGACCGCGGGCCCAGCGCGTGTGCCGCGCTACAACCTCTACCCTGCTGCAGAACTGATGGCGGAAGCCGCGCCCGGCACGACATCGACGCAACTGATTGAGCGGCTCGAACAAGTCGCGGCGCGCGTGCTGCCGCAAGGTTTCGGCTACGAGTGGACCGAGATCGCCTACATCGAGCGCACGGAATCCGGGAATACGTTGATCGTATTCATCCTCGCCGCGTTCTTCGTCTTCCTCGTCCTCGCCGCGCAATATGAAAGCCTCACACTACCGCTCGCGGTGATCTTGATCGTGCCGATGTCGATCCTGGGCGCGTTGGTTGGGCTTTTCCTGCGTGGGCTCGATGTGAACATCCTGACGCAAGTCGCGCTCGTCGTGCTCGTCGGCCTTGCGGCAAAGAATGCGGTGCTGATCGTCGAGTTCGCCAAGCAGCTCGAGGACCATGAAGGACTATCGCCGAAGGATGCGGCCATTTCTGCAGCGGGCTTGCGGTTGCGGCCCATTCTGATGACGTCGCTCGCCTTCATCCTCGGCGTGACGCCGCTGGTGCTCGCCTCCGGCGCCGGCGCTGAACAGCGTATCGCCATCGGCACGGCCGTGTTTGCTGGCATGATCGGCGTGACATTCCTTGGCCTGCTGCTGACGCCAACTTTCTATGTGATCACGCGCGGTCTTGCGGCTCGCTTCGGCCGCCGCAAGCCAGCGCCTGAGACAGTCGCTGCCGAGTAACACGATGACGACCCGCCTTCCCCTCGCCGCCCTGGCGCTCGCTGCATTGCTTGCGGCGTGCGCCAGCGACCCAAGCCCAGACTCCGCACCCGCGTTGGAGACTATCCCAGGCGCCTTCTCCGCAGCGCCTGCGGTGCAGTCGACGCCTGAAGCGGATTGGTGGCGCGGTTTCAATGATCCGGCGCTCGAGCAGCTCGTTGACCGGGCGCTGACAGAGAACCGCGACTTGCTCGCGGCGGAAGCAGAAGTGCGCCGCGCGCGTGCGCTCGCGGGCATTGAAGGCTGGCGGTTGCTGCCGTCGGCGAACATTTCAGCCGCGGGCGGGCGCATGCGCGAGATCGATCCAGTGGTCGAGACCGACTTCGCCGAAGCCGGCGCCGATATCTCGTGGGAGATCGATGTGTTCGGCCGCTTGCGCCACGGCGCACGCGCTGCGGGTCGCGGGGCGCTGAGCGTTGAGGAAGCCCGCCGCGGCGTGCGCGTCACCATCGCCACCGAAACAGCCGTCGCCTACGTCGCCCTGCGCGGCGCGCAGGCTCGGCTGCAAGCAGCGCAGAACAACGCCGAAGCGCAACGCCAAACAGCGATCCGGATCGACGCTCTGCGCGAAGCCGGCCGTGGCAACCCGTTCGACGTCGCACGGGCGCGCGAACAATTCGAAACCACCGCCGCCGCCGTCGCGACGATCGAAGGCGAGGTGTCGGCCGCGCGCAACGCGCTCGACGTTCTCGTTATGGGGATTCCGGTCGGTGTCGATCTTGGCGCAACGTCGCCCGTCCCCACACCGCCCGAGCAATTCGGCGTCGGCGCGCCGGAGGAGCTTCTGCAACGCCGTCCCGATATCCGCCGCGCTCGCGCCGTGCTCGAAGCAGCTACGGCCCGGACGCAGGCGGCGCGCGTCGATTGGTGGCCGCGCCTCTCCTTGTTTGGCGTCGCCAGCTGGGTTGGCGCGGACTTCGGCGGCGTGGGCGACGGCGAAGGCTTCTCGTTTGCACTCGGTCCACGCATCGACTGGCCGGCGCTAGACTTCCGCCGCAATGCGCTCCGCGTCGAAGCCGCGCGCGCGAATGCGGAGGCGGAGTTCTATCGCTACGACCAAGTCGTCTACGCCGCAGTTCGCGACGTAGAGACGTCGCTCACGAACCTGCAGGCAGCGTCACGCTCGGCCAGCGGGTTGACCCGCGCAGCGGAAGCGGCGCGCGAAGCCGCACGGATCTCACGCTTGCGCTACCGGGAGGGCATGGAATCTTTCTTTAGCGTGCTTGACGCCGAGCGCCGCGTTGCCGAAGCGGAGGATCGTCTCGCTCTCGCGAGCACGCGCCGCGCGATCGCCTATGCACGCCTGGGTCAGGCTCTCGGCGTGGGCTGGAGCGTCGAAGAGAACCCCAGCGCACCACAATTCAACTAACGCTTCTCGCAATCGCCCCACGCTGGCGGTTTCATCCCAATGCAGACTCTAGGGTTGCCCCTCCAGTGAACGGACATTGTTCCGCAAGTCGCCGATACTCGCCCAGGAGCCTCGTAGCGCGTTCGCGCCGGCTTCTAGTGAGATCGCTCCCTTGCAAATTCAGATCGACGAAAATCAAGCGCCAAGCCGCAAGCGAGTTTTTCAACAGCATCCGCCGATAGCGGCCATTCGAGATCAGCAGCCTACTAAGTCGCCGGGACGCGCGTCCATGCAACTGAAGTCGCGGGGGGGGTTCAGGACCCATCCTGACAGCCGTCCGCGAGCCGTACCTTGAGGCGCGGCGGCGCAGCACCGCCTCATCTGGCCAGTGAGCGGCCGCCGAACTCGATCCCCGCGATCGCGCGGGTTCCGTTGGCCCGTGTCAACTGCACGACCACGTCGATGACGCCGCGCGCGTAATCCAGCACGTCGGCGCGGGTGAGATTGGTTCCCGCCTGCAGGGCCATGAACGCGATCTGATCGAACGCGCCGCGGGGGCTGTCGGCGTGGACGGTCGTCATTGATCCCGGATGGCCGGTGTTGATAGCGCGCAAGAATGAGAACGCCTCTACGCCTCGGATCTCGCCAACAAACAACCGGTCGGGCCGCATCCGCAGCGCCGCCTTCAGCAATTCCTCGACGCCAACTCGCGTCTCGCCTAGCTCGCCGCGCACCGCAACCAAACCGACAGAGTTCGGCTGCGTAATGTGAATTTCCGGCGTATCCTCGATGACAATGACGCGTTCCTCGCGCGGCACCTCTTTCAAGAGCGCATTGAGGAACGTGGTTTTTCCTGAAGCCGTGCCGCCTGAGATCAGGAACGTCTTGCCGGCGCGCACGGCTTGAGAGAGAAAGGCGTGCACCTCGCCTGCGTCGAGCAACGCTGACAAGCGCGCGTCGACTTCGCTATCCTGATCGCTGCGGAGCCTCGCGATGTGTGAAAGCAATCCGCTCGATGCATAATCGTCGAGACTGAGATCGCCGATGTCGTGCTTGCGGATGGCGAGCGCGTAATGGCGTCTGGTGGCCGGCGGCCCAACCACTTGCACGCGCGCACCGCTCGGCAACGTCGCCGCCAAAAGAGGATGTTCGCGGTTCACGCCCTGATGCGACGCGGCCGCCACCTGCTGCGCCAAACGCTGCAGCATGAGTGCGTTCACTAGCGGCGCCTCTACTCGCGTAAGGGGCCCGGCGCGCGTCTCGAACCAGACTTCGCCCGGCTCGTTGACGAGAATGTCCGTGACGTCGGCGCGCTCGAGCCAAGGCGCGAGCGGGGCGAGAAAGGCGCGCAGATAAACGCCGTCCTCGCCAAACCTGGCCGCGCTCATGGCGCTCTGCCGCTGACGCTCGAGAAATCGAGATCGCGCGAGATGAAAATCCGCACTGGTGTTCCCTGTGCGACGTGGATTGTCGGGGGAATGTTGATCTCTTCGGCGAGGGCCGCCGAGGCGGCGTCGCTACCGCCGCGCG
Organism: Caulobacteraceae bacterium; assembly: GCA_052387215.1. Classification (GTDB taxonomy): domain Bacteria; phylum Pseudomonadota; class Alphaproteobacteria; order Caulobacterales; family Aquidulcibacteraceae; genus Vitreimonas. The sequence continues at coordinate 24,088 of JBQTJK010000208.1, read as the reverse complement.
CGACGCCGACGACCACCTGGGCGCCGCTGTCGTTCGCCACCGCATCGGCGGCGCCGCCAAGAAGCGTCAACAGAATGGCGCCGCCAAAGCGGCGGAAGAAATGTCTGTCGGTCTCACCCTCAAGGCCGCCGCGCCCGAGCGCGTCGGCGCCCGGCGAGTTGATATCGATCGACACGCCGTCGGGGCGAATCAGACGCGTCCAGATCACAAACGCGCGTGATTGGCCGAGTTCGGAACTCGCGCGATACTGCCCAATCAACCGGCTGCCGCGCGGCACAAGAACGGCGCCACCATCAAAGCTGCGGACATCACGGCTGACCAGCGCACGCACATAGCCCGGCAGATCCGAGTTGATCGCGGTTTCCAGCACGCCGGCAATGATTGCGCCCTGCGGGATCGTCATGCCTGGATTGGCGAGCGGACGCGCCTGCGCCGCCTGCCCCGCGCCGCCAAAGCGCGCGGCGAAGCGCTCGTTGCCTGAAAGCGCATCGCCGGCGACGGCGCCAATCAGTGCTTGCGCATTTGGCCCGCCCAGCGCGAGCGCACCTTCCGGCTGGCTGAGATCGATGACTAGCGCCGGCGAGTGAAGACGCGCATCAGCGCTTAACGGGTTGGAGGCCGGCGCATCGAGCGGCAACGCCTCTGCGCCGCCATCCGGCCCGTCGAATCCCAGCGCCGGTTCGAACTCCGCAACAGGATCGTATGCCGGCGGTGCGACATAGGAGGGCGCGACCTCCGCCCTCTCGGGCGCCGGGGGTTCGACCTTGGCGGTTTGCGGCCGGCTCGCATTGAGCACTGCGAACACCAGGAGCCCAAGCAACCCGGCGCAGAAGATTCCAGTCACCAACGCCCATGGTGAAGAGGTCACGCCAACGCTCGGAGCTGTTTGGAATGCGGACAGGTTGTCTCGCCGCAAGGGCTCAAGATCGTCGACGGAGCTCATGAGCGTCTGCCCCGGCGCAAGCTGAGCCGACGTCCGCTCGTTTCTGGTTGAGGCGCGGCACCGCTGCGCACGATCGCTGCGTCGCGGCCGTGACGAAGCACGAAGGCGTCCGCGACCCGATCGACAATCGTGACACCGTCGCGCATCTGCGAGTTGATGAGTTCTTCTTCGCCACGGCTGCTCAGCGCGAAGATGGCCGGGACTTCCGCGCCCTCGCGCATCTGGAAGTAGGTGAAGTGTCCGTCGTCGAAGACGCGCAGCGGCACGAGCGTCGGCGATCCCGATGAAGCATAGTCGAAGTTGAATGACGATGGGCCCGGCGTGTCCGGCGCGGCTTGTTCGTCCGCATACGTGAAACGCAGGCCATAGATGATGCGCGCGTCGTCCGGCCCAGCCGCTTCACGGGCACGCAGCGCAAATGCGTAACGCCGGCGCGTGGTCACAACGGTCATGTTGGTGACTGCATGGGCCACAACTGGTTTGACAAAGAGCAGTGTCGCGGCGCGATTGGGCGTGACTTGCCAGCCAAGACTGTCGCCAATCGAAACGTTTTCGATCCGCTCCTGCAGGTCGAACTCGATCATCATCTGATAGCCCAGATGACCGTCGAGCGAGATCACCCGGTCCTCCTCATAAGGCAGGACCCGCAGCCGGGGATCGCGCGGCGCCTCCTGCGCCAACGCAACGCCGGCCGCGCACACGAAGGCGACGATGAGACGAAGCGCCATCCTCATGCGCGCCCCCGGCTCGTCTTGAGCGGCGCGCGCACGATGCGGCGATAGGATTGGCCAAGGCGCGCGCTCGCCACGAGCCGGTCCGGCAGAGGCGCCTCGCGCACCATCTCGGTACGCCGCACCAAAGCGGCCGCCGGACTTGCGTCCGTCCGACCTGCCTCAGGCGCAGGTGATGCACCCGGCGCGGTCGGCTGACGCCCCAAACGCATCTCCATCATCACATCACTCGTAACCGGCTCATCCCGACGCGCGCCACTGCTGGCAAATCCGCCCGTTATCGTCGCGGCTGCTCTTAGCGCCATCCCCATGACGATGGCAAACACGGCGACGATGAGTCCAATGGTGACGATCGGCCCCATGTCGAACACCTCCGCGGCGGCGTTCTCCGAGAGCGTGCTGAGAAACGGCGACATCATGATGAGCATCGCCGCGCCAAACACGTTCGCCGCGAGCGGCGCTATGGCGAAGGCGAGCGTGGCGCGCAGCCAGCCATCGAACAGTCCGCGCGTTGTGTCGAACAAGAAGAGCGCAATGAACACGGGTCCTATAGCCAGCAGAAAGCCCAGCACGATCTTGGAGGCGAGGATGACGCCAACGGTGATGAGCAGTACGCCTATTGCGGATAGCCAGAGCAAGCCTGCGCCCAGCATCGGCCCGCCCTGCAGGATGTTCGCGGCCGGATCGGCTTGTCCGCCATAGATTCCGGCTGCGCCCGACAATGTGATATAGGCGCCCTCCACGCCGTCATAGACGTCGCGGCCAAAACCCAACGGCGACAGCAAAACGCCCAGCAATTCACGCGGACCATCGAACAGGAAAGAGAAGATCACCGTTTGATAAGCGGCCCAGCTGGTAAGAAAGGCCATGATCAAGCCGATCTTCAGCGCCGTCACGGGCAAAACCGTGAGGCGCAGATTTCCGCGCCCGAGCAGCAGTTGATAGCCGATCAAAGCAATATAGATCGTGAGCATCGCCGTGAGCGCGGCGGCGAACGTCGTGCCCGGCCCGACAAGCTCGCGAAACGCTTCATGCGCCAACACACGGATGTGGCAATCGATTGTATCGATCAGGCCGCCGACAAGGCTATTGGAAGCGGGGCACGCCGTCATGGCTCAGCCCACCCTGTCCAGAAAGCGGGGCAACCAGGCCGAGGGCGTATCGCCCGTTTCAGCGCGCAGCTCGTCGAGCAGGCGAATGCTGCGCTCGCGTCCGGAAAGCACGCCGAGCGTCCCTTTCATGCCGGATAGGTCGAGCCGCGCCACCACGCTCTCGCCGCCGCGCCGGATCAGGAAGCAGCGAGATGAATCGGGCAGCGCGGCGATGATCTCGAATTCGTGCTCTGAAAGACCGAAGCCCTCACAATACTCCTTCGCTTGGGCCTTGGGATTGGGCAGGAAGATCTGCGTCGGCGACTGCTCGATGATGGCGTTAGCGATGCGGCTATCGAGCGCATCGCGGGCGCTTTGCGTCGAGAACCCGACGATGCCGTTGCGCTTTCGGATTGTCTTTTCCCAGTCGCGGATGCGCGCAACGAAGACATCGTCGTCCAGCGCCCTCCAGCCCTCGTCCACGACGATGATCGAAGGCTCGCCGTCCAGGCGCTCTTCGACGCGATGGAAGAGATACATCATTGCAGGAGTGCGCCCGACGGCGTCGTCGAGCAGCTGCGTCATGTCGAACCCGATCATGCGCGCGTCGAGGTCGAGGCGGTCAGCGTCGTTGTCGAACAGCCATGCGCGATCGCCTTTACCGACCCACGGCAGCAAACGCGCCGCAAGATCGCCCGCCGTTGGCCGGCGCGCGCCGGCGAACAACTCACGGAAGTAGCGTAGGCGCCTGAATTCGGTCGCCTGCTCGAAGTTCGCCGACACCGCTTCGGCGATCATCTGCATATCGTCGGCCGACAGCGTCTCGCCGTTCGACGTCAAAAGCTTCGCGGTCCAGCCGTGCAAGAAACGGCGATTGTCCGGCGTGTCGGACAATTGCAGCGGGTTCATGCCCGAAGGCGAGCCCGCGCGGAGCACGTCGTAGCGGGCGCCCATCGCGCGCAGAAAGATCTCTGCGCTGCGGTCCTTGTCGAAGAACACGAGTCGTGGCGAGAATCTCTGCGCCTGCGCCAGCAAGAAATTGAGCAGAACGGTCTTTCCGGCGCCCGAGGGGCCGATGATCAGGAAGTTGCCGAGATCGCCGTGATGGAAATTGAAGTGATAGGGAGATGCCGCTGTCGTCTCCAGCACCGTGACGGCCGGTCCCCAATGGTTTCCCTCCGCCTTGCCGGTCGGGTGATTGTGGCCGCTCGCGAGGCCCGCGAAGTTTGCTGAGGAGACCAGCGCTTTGCGCGGGATGAAGCCTCCATTCCCCGGAAACTGCGCCCAGAAACTGGGCTCCATTGCTACGTCCTCGCGCACGCTGATCGCGCCGACTTCGGTGAACGCGGCCTGCGCGTCGGCCACTCTTTCGTCGAGTTCGCGCGGGCTTGAGGCTTTCACCATGATGGTCAGGTGATGTTCGCCGAAGGCTTGGCGGCCTGCAGCGGCGTCATCCTTCGCCGCGCTGAGGTCGCGCCGCAACGAGAGCGCGTCGTCATCGGCGGCGCGCATACGGCGAAGCGCAAGGTTCATGCGGTCCAAAGCGATCTGGCGATCGACGAACGCGAAACTCTCCGTAAGCGTGAGTTCGCATGGGAGCGCAAAGAGCCCGTCGAGCTGCCCGGGCGCAGTGTGGGGAGGATACTCCTTCACCGCGATCATCGCCGCAAACGCTCGCTCACTGTCGCCCGTCGCTGACAGCTCGAACATATCGAGCCCAAAGCTCAGCCGCCGCTGGGCAATGGCCTCGCCGACTTCCCCCGCCGGCATCAAGCGCGGACGCAGCTCGCCATCGAACGTGCAGCCAAGAAACTCAATCAGCTCCGAGTAGCGCCGTCCCCTTGCTTCGTAGGTTGTGAGCAGGCGCGGCTTGTAGGCGGCGAGCGAGGCCACAACGGAATCGCGCGCAGCGTCCAGTTCACGCAGTTCGCGCACGAGTGAGGCGGCGTTGGTGTCGGCGCCGCGGCCAAAGAGATCACCCAGAAGGCCGCTGCGAAGCGGAGCGGGCTTGCGAAGCAACGTAATGTAGAGGTCGTTCACATAGAGTCGGCGCTCGGCCATGCGCTGGCGCCAATCCACGTCGAGCGTGTTTGCGAACGGCGTATCGATCGCGCCCGAAACCTCGGCCGAGACGCGACGGCGTACGACGTGGTGATATAGACTGAGCCTGGACGAGGCGATGGCGCGCAGCATCGTGTTGCGCACGTTCTTGCGGTAGTTCAGGTCGTCGCTGTCGGCCGTCTCGAACGCCATGCCATCGATCTTGATGACCTGCATCAGCGAACCGTCGCGCGTGAGCAGGGTCGCGTCGTCGACGTGGCGCACATAGGGCAGCATGTCGGCGATGCCTTTCTCGCGTCGCCAGAGACGAAGCCGATCAGCCGCAGTTAGAGGCGCGTCCGTCATGGCGCGTATGAGTTGCAGCGCCAGAAGCCGAAGTTCGCCACTCGCGGACACTTGCTGCCGCGCAAGATCCAAAGATCGAGGAAGCGGGGTTCGCGCTGGCACGCGACCCAGCCGACGCCGTGGAGAACGAGCGCCGCGACAATGGCCCAGAAGGACTTCGTGATCAGGAAGATCTCGGTCGTAACTACGAGATTGAGCACGAAATAGCTGTACGAGACGCCCGCGAACATCTGAGGACGGGTGAGCGCCGTGAACACGATGTCGCGATCGAGCGGCGCCATCGCGTCATCCCCCGGCGGCGCGGGCAGCAGCCTGGATGCCCGCAACAATGGCGGCCGCGCCGAACAGGATGAAGCAGCCTATAATAACGGTGACGCCGTGGCGCCAGTTCATCCGCCCCGTCAGCATCATGAAGCCAACCACGGCGATAGCGATCACGGCAACGCTCGTCGCCACGTTGCCAAGCAGCGTGCCTTGGATCCATTGAATCGCCGCAAGGATAGGCCCCGAGCCCTGCGGGCTGTTTGTCTGCGCGGCAGCGTCACTCCAAGCCAAGAGCCCAACAGCGAACGGCGCAACGGAAATACTCTTCATAGCGCTCCTCCACGTAAGGCCCGCGCGCAGGCTGCATCACGCAGCCGCCAATCCCGCACACCTGACGCGCGGCCGGAGAATTCCTTCTGCATCACGCACCCGCGAGCCTTCATTGTGTACGCTTCTGGCGCCTCGCACCGCGCCGCGTTGAAAACCGCTGCAAGCGCGCCGCCATAGCCCCGGCGGCAATATCCCGTTCTTAAGGAACGACTTGGCCAGCCTCGTTAAGGATGACCGAGTACGTGCCCACCATCGCGCCGCCCTGTCGGACCGAAGCACGGAATACGTAATTCGCCGCGCCTAAATTGAGTGGGATACGATAGCGCGTGTCGCCGACCGGCGCCGGCAGCCCACCGCCGCCGGCGTTGGGCAAGCTCATCGTCTGCCACGAAGCCCCGTTATTGGTGGAGTATTCGACAACGATCTGATCGATCTGCGTGGCGAACAACGGGCTCACCGCCGGCAACGGATTTGATGAGAGCTCCACCATTCGATTCAGGGGATCACCTGAGACGTTGTCATCCTCCACAACGGTTGGGTCCATCGTGCAGTTGGGATCGGTCGGCGTCGGGTCCGCCGCGCCTATGCACCAGACCACGTTGTAGTAACGGATGGTCGATGTGTTGTCGTAAACCCATGCATGCGCGAAGCCAGGCGCCACGTTGATGACCGAATTCACGATCGTGATTTCGGTGTTGTCCCACGCCCTCAATCCGCGATTGGCGCTCGTGAACGTGACGTTCATCAAGCTAACGCCAGTCGATTTCGTATCGACGCCGCCGTCGCTTACATTCCTGCCTGTCGCGCCACGGACATAGATCGGAGCGCCATTGAATTCGACGCCGAGGAAATCGACGTTTCGGACGTTGTACGTTGGATCTGGCTGTTGCTGCTCGTCGGCGAAAACGCGCTGAATGTAGGTTGGCGCCGCAGATGATCGCTCAAGCTTGATCGCGGCGCCGTGGATGCTGCCGCCGCCGTTAAACCCAACCGACGAGTAGTTATAGATCGAAACCGCGCCTGATCCGACAATGTGGACGCCGTACTTTTCTTGGGTGACGTGCACGTTGCTAATGAGCGTCGTTTGGCCGCCGTCAATAGCAGGGAGAGAATTGACGTTGGCGAAGGTGCGTTGAGGACCAGCCGGGAACGGATTGTATATCTGCTCGAGCACACGCACGTACGCGGTCCCGTCCGGATCGTGCTCAACGAAAATTTCGGGACGATACACGCTCGGCGGCGGAGGTGGGGGCGGCGGTGGTGGTGGCGGTGGCGATCCGCCGCCGCCTCCCCCGCCTCCACCGCCACACGCGGCGGCGACGAGAAGAGCTAAGAAAGCTGCGGCGACGCGAAGTTTGGTGCTGGCAGACACGTCGCTGCTCCCGCGCTGCGTCCGGCGTCCCCGACGCCATGCAAACCCAATCGAACCTTAGTGCTGCGGCGCAACACGAGGCACAGACTGCACGAAACTGGGGAGCGGCGTGTTCCGGTTCTCCTTTCGGGAGAAGCGCCATGGCCGATCAACCAAACCCAGTCTTGGGTGCTCAGCGCCCGCGTCGTGCGCGAAATTCACGCCGATACCTGACCCTATCGCTTCCAAGAATCCAGCCGCAGTCAAAAACACCCCTGATTCCAACTTCCGCCGCAGCGTGATCGTTCAACTCCGAATGTCTGGTTAGCTGCGCACGGTGAACACCCTGCCCGTCTCAAATATGCCCCTAACGCGACCGCGGCGTAGCTCCGAAGCTATTTGGCCAAAAGCCGCGCCAGCGTCGCCCGATAATGTCGCGCAACGGCGTCCGCGTTGCGATGGCGCCCGTCGCTGACCACTTTGACGCCGCCTCGCCAGACCGAGTCGACAGCGCCGCCCTTCGCCGCGAAGAGCCAGCTGTCGAGAGCAAGATCACCGCTCCGAGCCGCAAGCGCGGGATGGGCCGCATCGAGCGCGACGATGTCGCCGCTGTTTCCAGGGGCGAGGCCGCCAAGGGCGCCGAGCGCCTGAGCGCCCCCGGCGCACGCCGCTTCGAACAGGCGTCTGCCAACCGAGGGCGTCTGAACATCGCCAAGCAAACAGCGCGTGCGCGTGGTCAAGCGTTGGGCGTATTCCAGCGCACGAAGTTCTTCGGCTGCGTTGATGAGGACATTGGAATCGGTGCCCACGCCCATGCGTCCGCCCAGTGCGAGAAAGCGCGCCGTGGGAAACACGCCGTCGCCAAGATTGGCCTCTGTGACGGGACAGAGCCCGGCCACGGCGCCGCTGATCGCAAGCCGTTCGATCTCCGGCGCAGTCAAATGCGTAGCGTGGATCAGACACCAGCGCTCATTCACCGGCGCATTGCTCAACAGCCACTCGACCGGGCGTGCGCCGTGATGTGCGACACACGCCTCCACCTCTCGCATCTGCTCGGCGACGTGGATATGAATCGGTCCAGCGAGGCCACATTCGAGGATGGCGCCGATTTCTTCGACCGACGCAGCACGCAGGCTGTGAAAGGCGCCCCCGAGGATCGCGTCCTCGCCGAGGTGACGCGCGCTCGCTTCTATCAGAGTCAAGAAACTGCCAATGGTGCTAATGAAGCGCCGTTGACCGGGATTTGGCGGCACGCCGCCGAAATCGGCGTGGGCGTAGAAGACCGGCAGCAGCGTCAACCCGATTCCCGCATGCGCGGCGGCGCTCGCTACGCGGCCAGCCATTTCAGCGGGGTCGGCGTAGGCGGCGCCGGAGGCGTCGTGGTGCAGATAGTGGAACTCGCCCACGCGGGTGAAGCCGCCCTCGAGCATCTCGACGTAAGCTTGGGCGGCGATGGCTTCAACATCGTCGGGTGTCAGCTGGCCGAGGAAGGCGTACATCACCTCGCGCCAGGTCCAGAAGTCGTCGCCCTCGCCGCCACGCCGCTCGGTCAAACCGGCCATGCCGCGCTGGAACGCGTGGCTGTGCACGTTGCAAAGACCGGGGATAGCGAGCGCGTGACGTTCGTCGCCTTGCCTGGGCGCCGCGCCAGCGTCGACGCTGGCGATCCGACCCTCTTGCAGCGTCACCCGTACGGCGTTGGCCCAGCCTCCCGGCAGAAGCGCGGATTCAAACCACAGCTGCGCCACGACACACCCCTTTCGCGAGATCACACCAACGGCATACTAAGCCAAACCTTATGCGAGTTGCGCGCATGAATGACTGGTTGAGCGTCGAACGCGGAGAGGCGCCCCTGATTGTCAGCGTGCCTCACGCCGGCCTGGCGATCCCGTATGCGTTGGCGGAAGCCTACACCTCCCCTGAGCTGGCGCGGTCCGACTCCGATTTTCATGTCGATCGCCTCTACGCCTTCGCGCGCGATCTTGGCGCGACCATCGTGCGCACGGCAATTTGCCGAACGGTGATTGATCTCAACCGCGATCCCAGCGGCGCATCGCTTTATCCCGGCCGCGCAACCACGGAACTGTGCCCGACGACCAGTTTCGACGGCGCCCCTCTCTATCGCGACGGGTGCGCGCCCAACACCGAGGAGATCGCGCGACGGCAGGCGACCTATTTCGATCCCTATCATGACGCGCTTGAAGCCGAGATCGTCCGCTTGCAACGACGTAGCCGCTATGTGGTGCTCTATGTCGCGCATTCGATCCGCAGCCACGTCCCGCGCCTGTTCGATGGCGAGTTGCCATTGTTCAATATCGGCAGCTTCGACGGCGCCAGCTGCGCACAAGAGCTGACAGACAGCATCGCCGACGTTTGTGGGGAGGGCTCATGCGTCGTCAACGGCCGCTTCAAAGGCGGGTGGATTACCCGCCGCTACGGCGCGCCTGCGCGCGGCGTACATGCTGTGCAAATGGAAATCGCTATGCGCGGCTACCTTGACGAGAACGGCCCGTGGCCGCCCGCCTGGGACGCCGCTCGCGCCCGTCCGCTGCAAACGACGCTGATGGGCATGCTCACTGCCTGCCTGGTGTTTGTTGATGCGGGCTCGTCCTAGGTTCGCTGTGACGAGCACGCTGGAACTTCCGCTTATGCCCGTTCGTCATGGAGGCAAGACGTCAGCTTCTGCCCCATTGCCGATAGCGACCACAACGTCGGAAACAATGGTGTCCGCACCGAGCTAGCGAACCGAAGCTCCGGTTCGCATGCGTCCTCCGAGTAGAACGTTTGTAGCTCCGTTTGCAACAAACCCCGCAACAAGTGGCAATCCGTTCTCTTGCGCCCCTATAATTCTCCGTTATTCGTCGACGGCATCGCGGGCGTAGTTCAGAGGCAGAACGTCAGCTTCCCAAGCTGTGGCGTTCCCGCAGAATTCAACGCGCTAGCTGTAAACGGTCGTCACTTGGGGCCGTTGCGGATCAATGGCTTACGCAAGAGATGTAAACCAGCGAGTCGTTCCTCGAACCTATATCTCCACGTTCTTCGGAAGTTTTCGCACCACGGCGCCGAAGAGAGCTTCAGGATCGAGCTTAAGCGCTCTGGCGATCGCGTAGAACTCGATCAGGTCAACGCGCCGGACGCCTTTCTCGATCGATGAAATGAATGGCTGCGGCTTGCCCAGCCTGTCGGCCAACTCGACCTGGGTGACCCCAGCTTCCTTACGCGCCGCAACCAGCACCTTCACGAAGGATGCATACGCTGGTGTGAACTGCGACTTGGGCATCGGCTGGCGATTTCTCGAACCAGCCGCTTGGCTATATCAGGAATTGCGATATATGATCTTCTTATACTCGGAGAGGCGAATGGCCAAGTATTCGATCACGTGCCCGCATTGCAGCGGAACGGCCCAGTACGATATCGGCGGATCGTTCGGTAACACCTACCTGAACTGCAAAAACTGCTCGAAATCGTTCAAGGTCGAGTACCGCGACGGCCAGTTGAAGCGGGTCACGAAATGACCGAAGTGGCGAACGACACGTTGTTCGCAGACGACCAATCACAATCACCACTCGCGAGGTTCGTATCCGAAACGAAACGCTGGCTGCATCCGCGCTTCAGTCGTTCGAAATTACCAAGCCCTGGGGCATGGGCTGCGTCGGCATAGTTGCCGGGGTCGCCCTAGCGATCTGGGGGACCAGCACCTCCTTCGACATCCTTCGAGGTCAAGAACTTTGGCAGTCGCCACGAGAGGTCGAACAGGTTTGGTTCGGCATGATGGTGATATCGCTTCTGCTCTTCTTGGCTGGCGTGTGGGGCCTTGCGAGCAAATCACGCACCGTCGTGGCGCAGTTCGGCATGCGAGTGATCCACCTTTATGTGTCGAAGGACAGCGACAAGGTCCAGGCAGTTGTTGACGCGCTGAACAAGGTCATTCACGCAAACGCTGCATCACGCTGAGCAAGGCGATCTTGCTTGTCGGACGACACGTTCGAGAAGCCATGAGCGAGCTAAGCCCGTCCGCGACAATCCGGTCCGATCAGAGACGCGGAAATCCTGAATCAGGACAGTGAATGATCTGACGGTACACGCTGTCCTGCTTGGCTTCGCTGATGTACACACCCGACATGGACCGAACGCAACGCCACGCCCGGCACCCTATGGTCAGAGAGCAAATCGCTGCGCTTTTGGACGCTGCACGTTTTACTGGTGAGCAAGCGGAGGCCGTGCCGAGTAGCGCTCCGGCGCCGATAGGTCTGGTCCTGACGTCCAACATGCTGGCGGGCTTTGCTTTAGAACTTGGCTTGAAACTCTTCTACATGACCTACCGCAACGATGGGCCTCCGAGGAATACGCATGATCTGCTGACATTGTTCGAAGCGCTGCCCCCGAAGATACAAGCTGATGTTGCCGCTCTTTATGAGCGGACGCCGAAGAAGGATAGGATTCGTGTGTACGCCCTCATCACCTCGCCAACACAACCTAACAAGCCAACAGTGGACCCTTCGAAGGGGTATGCCGACGCTCCTTCAGCGTTCGAGAGTGCTTCGAAGCTGTTTGTCCAGTCTCGATACTTCTATGAAACCGTGACTGGCGACGACTGGAGCATAATCGACCATCCATTTGACAGCTTGATTGCCCTGGGTCGTGCGTTGATCACCGCATATTCAAGCTACGAACGGCAAGGCGGTTTCGGCGCGGACATTCTCTAGGCCATCGACAACGACCTATACGTTGACGGCGACCGGCCCAGGCGGTTCGCACCAATCGCAAGCAGAAGTCGCCGTCAGTACTGGCTTCAACCGGACCATCCAGATCACCGGCACGGCTCCGGTGAATTTGCGCTCGCTCGCCGATGCTGACGGTTACAACGGCGCGCAGGACGCGACGGTGATTTTTCAACTTGGCAGCGGCGTGACGATCACGGGCACAGCCGGTGCGCCAAACGGCGGCATCGCCATCGACACTGGCACGTGGCCAACGGGCAGCCACACGATCAACCTGACGCTCCAGGTCAGCGGCAAGGCCTATGGTGGCGGCGGACAAGGCGGCGGCGGGGCGGTGCCCGGCAACGGTGTAGCAGGAGGAACAGGGGGCGATGCGATCCATTGCCGGCTGCCGATGAACATCACTGTCAACTCCGGCGGCGAAGTGAAATCTGGCGGCGGCGGTGGTGGCGGTGGCGGCGGACGCACCAACGCAGCAGCCGAAACCGATCGTGTCGGCGGCGGCGGCGGCGGTGGTTTCCCGAATGGTGCAGGCGGCGTGAAAGGAAATCCTGTGTTCGATGGCAGCGACACTGGCGCCGCGAACGGGTCAGCGGGCACGACATCAGGTGGCGGCGCCGGCGGATCAGGTGAGACTGGCGGCGGCGGCGCTGGCGGCGCAGGCGGCAATGCAGGCGCGAATGGATCGAACGGCGCAGCGGGCAGCGGTTCTGGCACAGTGAAAACGCCGGGCAGCGGTGGCGTCGCTGGCTTCGCTGTTCGTAAGAACGGTCACACGGTCAACGTTACCAACAACGGCACGATCACGGGAACGGTCGGATGACGGCTCAATCTCGCGACGGCGCCGTCTGGTTCGCGTCTTTCCGACAGCGGAGGTTGGCGTTGTCACGCTGTCACGGACGAGAATGAACTTTCCTGGATGTATCCAAGGGCTATTCCCTCTCTTCACTCTTCTCTTCTTTCTTTCCAGAATAATTAAGTTTGGTCCGTGACAGCGTGACAAGATCGAAGCGCGTCACCGCCGCCTGGACTGCAACCGCTCCAACACCGCCGGCTCTGCGGCCAGACGACGAGGTTCGTTGTGCGCCAAGCAGAACTCCACGTACGCATCTCGAACCTCCGTCGATCGCCGGTTCATCCAGGTATCGTGATCGCGCACGATCCAGAAGCGCTGTGGGCCTTGATGGTGTTCAAGGCCCGGGCAACGTTGCTGCTTGTTGTCGCGCAGCGGCAGGACGTTGAGCTTGAGCAACGCTTCCTTGAGAGCGGGCCGCGTCCAGCCTGAATGTCGCTCCGACAACCATCCTTCGATCCAGCGGTTGCCGACGATGGGAAAACGAAACGGACCATCCTCGGCTTCGACCGCGTCGCGGATGAGTTCTTCGAGCAGCGAATGCGATCCCTCGATCAAAGCGAGCTTGGCGTCGGTCATCGGCGGCGGCGCCTTGGGATCGAAGTTCGAGATGTCGTGGGCGGCGAGAAAGTGGGCGACGGCAGCTAGAAATTCTTCGCTCGGATTGAAGAACGGGGTGAAGAATCCGTCGGGCACCGGGGGCACGTCGGGGGGCGAAGAACATAGAAGCGCCGATCGTCGTCCTCGATCTTCATCGGCACCGCTTTGTTGGAGAACACAAATACGCCGCGTGGCGACATCATGCGGCGGGCCTTGATGTACTTTTCCTTCGCAGTGAAGTCCTCGTCCGCCATGACGCTCTTCAAGGCGTTGTAGACGCCGACCTTGTCCTCGGCCTGCACTTCGTTGATCAGCAGCAGCACGCGCTTGGCCATTCCGGCCCAGTAGCCGTCGTCGAACACATTGTTGTCCACGGTCTGGCAGTTGCTGGCGCCGAGCACCGTGCTGATCACGTTGTACACGCGCCCTTGCCCAGCCCCTGCTTGCTCTGAATGAGGATGCCGTGCGTGATCTTCTCCCATGGCTTCTGGTGAAGGTGAGCCAAGTACGACAACGCATGATCTGCGTGTTCAGCGAAGACACGCTCAACCAGCGCCAGGAACGGAGCAACATCGCCCGCCGCCGGCATCATCGTGGGCGGTTCGTACTCGTTGAAGATACGCTGACCTCCCGAGACGGACACGCCGCCCGACCTTGCCGGATCGAAGCGGCGGATTTCGGCCTTCGGCAGCAGCCCGTCCGCGATGACGAAATCAGCCGACCCAAGCGAGACCGGCGGATGCGCGTGGCGATCGCGAAACGCTTCCTTACTCAGACCATCTCGCGCCAGTTCGGCGTCGGTGTCTTCCAGGTCGAAGAACAGGCCTTCGGAAACCACGAACACAGTGCGCTTCAAAAGGTGCACGTAATCTGAGGACCGGCTACGCATGCCGAGTTCGAGCGGCGAGCGGATGGGGTTCGCCGCGTTCTTGAACGGGCACGTCTTGCATGCGGGCGATTGAAGATCATACTCGACGTGTCGGCAGGTGACTGCACCGGCCTTCTTCGCTTCTGCGAGTTTGGCGTCGGTTTCTCCTGGCGTGTACTTGGGATGTGGCTTCGAAACCGCATGCGCCAGCGCTTCGCCGTTGTCACAACGGCTGAGAAGATTGATCGAAGCGAACCAGTCGGCATACGGCACGGCTTCGGGTTTATCGATGATGTTGTTCATCCAGCCGCAGCCGACGGCCATGGCCGCAGCATTCGGCAGGAAGAGCATCGGTTCTCGTTCGCGCGGTTTGTCCGGCGTATCGTTCTTCAACTTGTCGATCTTGATCTTCGCCTTCGCTTCGGCATGAGCCCTCAGCCATTCACGCTCGGTCCGGAAGATCGCATCCCAAGGACTTCCTTGCCCCGACTGGAACGACACAGGCGTCAGCGCTCGTGAGCGTCGCGACGCCGGGATTATCGTGACACCCCGGCGCTGAAGCTCGTCAATCACTTCGTGGATGTTGTAACGCCGGCCTTGCCCGTGGAACGACCACGTTACCTGCGGCGCCGGGTGTTCCTTGATGTTGAACGAACCTGGGAGTCGGCCAAGCCGAGCGAGATCGCTGATGCTATCGAACTCCCATCCGAAGCGCTTAGAGCAGTGATCCCGAAACGCCGTTCCGAACGCTTTGTTGAGCGCCGACCCAGCCGCGTGGACTTCTGGATGTCGCAGATCGAAGGGTTCGTCGAGCAACCAGTAGCCGTGCAGACCTCGGCCTGTGCTCACGATGAGAGTGGGCGGCATGAACGCGTCCTCACCGGAAAAGATCGACAACGCTTCCTGCGCGTTGCGCGGCAGCGCGGTGACTTCCTTATCCGGATGCACGAAGTCCAGATCAGCAAAAAAGCCGGTCAACGCGATCGCGTCCCGGGCGTTACCTCTGCTGTACTCCGGTGGTTCTCTGCCGATCGGCGTTACCTGGAAATAGACGTGCTCATCTCGAAGGTCGCCAAGGATTCCAGACCAGTCACCTGACAGAGCTTCGTCCATCGGCACAGAAAACGATCGACATTCTTCGTAGGCATCGATCCGGAAAATGTTTACGAAGCCCTCCGGCCAGCCCCTGAAGACTTCCGCCAAGAAGGTTTGCGCGCAATGTGAGTTCGCCGCTGTCTGCGGCAGCATAATAGACATCGAGTTTTTCTCCTGGCCCCGGACGTGAAATCGGGGCCGACGTTATTTACTCGCCGGCCCCGGTCTTCACGCGTCGTGCTGATTTTCAGCGGGAGATGTTCCTCGACGAACGTATTTAGGGTCGGCCTTGTGTCGATCGACAGCGCAGTGACGCCACTTCGATCGAAGAAGGTTGTGTGGCTGTCGGCTCGTGCGACGCGAAAAGCCGCTGGCACAGCAGACGAGTGGTTTCCTGGTAGATCGGGTCTGTGCCGAAGACATCGGCCAACGTTCGGATGGCCGGCGCTCTTGCCGATCTGAACGACCAGATCACGAACACCGCTGCCGCCGCAGATGGCGAAAGAAGCGGCGATAGGCGGGAAGCGATCCGCGCACCATCGCCCTTTCGCGATGCAACCTTGCCGATGTCGCCGGCCTCGTGCGGAAGCGCCGTTCGGATCAACGCTTCGGCGCCGCGCACGAAGATGTCGGCAACATCGATCATGCCGTGCTTCCGGGCGGCGATGGCGCGATCGACCAAGAAACGAAGTTCCAACGAAATGACCTTGGCGTTCGCTTCGGAGCGATCGTTCATCACTCTATTTATCCGCGCCACGGCGCAGACCCGTCTAGTTCATGCTGCACTCCTTCTCATCTCGTCGGCTTCAGGGTTGGATCGCACCGCGCCAGCGGACGCGGCGAAGCAAGCGATTCACCTCGGTCTGGCCAAGCAGCCTATGCAGCGTGCGTCCGAAGCCGGGTTTGCCCGCCGACGTACGAAACACGGCGTAGATGCCGGCGAGCCGTGCGTTGCGGATCGACCACAACACCGCCAGCGCCGCCCCGTACGGTCCATCCAGCCTCGAACCCAGGTAGCCGCCGATCCCGCGCGATTTGCCCTTGCGCGCGGCGACCAGGCGAATTTCTGGGGCCAGTACCGGAAGCGCCGCCGTCAGAACCGCTTCGGCCACCTTGGCTTGATAGTAATGCTCACGGTCGAGACGCTTGGTTCGGGCGACGATTGCGGCGCGGACGGCGACAAGGAATTCGGGTGGACACGCAGACGCGCGCGGCGGCGGCGGCGGGGTGTGGGGAATGCTGGAGCGCTGAACTGCTGTGCTGGTCACGAAAACCTCTGCGGCCCTTACTTGATCCGATTCGGCATGCGTGTAAAACGTTTGTTTTACCCCCAGGAGATGGATCGATGTCACGCCAAGTAACGCCAGCCGAGCGTCGGTCCAGAGCGTTCCGTTTAGAGGCGGATGTGGACGAGATGCTTCACCTTGCGGCGCAATTCGAGGCGCAAACCATCACCGATGTCGTGATGTCGGTGTGCAGAGAAGGCTTGCCGCTGCGAGTTCAGAAGGTCGATCCCCGCGTGCGCCAAATGGCTTTCGAGGCGTGCAGCAACGTCTCGAAAGCCATGAACTCGTTGTTGGCCGACCTCGACCGAGCCGAAGGTCCAGAGCTTACCGAAGCCATGCAGATCGTGCTGATGCGCGATCTGATGAAATCCATGATCAACAAAGCCGCAGATCGGCTGCTCACGCCATCTCAGGCGGCTATGACGGCTCACTCTCATTGGGCGCTCGCCCAGAACGACATCGACGAGCTTGGACTCAACGGCCCGGCCTGGGACCAGATTCGCTCGATCGGACCGACCTCGCCGCCGCCCACTGACGTACAGATGGAAGCGCTGGCTGAAGCCCTTGGCGTAGCCATGCGGCGCGCGCGCGACGCGCAGCGGAAATCCAAGCTCGAAACGCTGAACGTGCTCCTGGGCGTCGCCAAGCAACTGCACGACGAAGAATGGGTGGAGATACGGCAGCAGGCCGAGCAGGACGTCAGGAAGCTGCTGACCGGGCGCGAGGGCTGACAATGCGGACTAAGAGCCCAGATCAAGTGAAGACCGCGCAGAAGTTGATCCGGCTCGTGCAGCGCGAGGGCATAAACATCGCGTCGATCAAGGTGGCAGCGGACGGCTCAGTGACCGTCGTGGCATCGGACGGCAAAGTTCTGAACGAAGACAGCCAACAGCAAGCAGATGAAGCGCTCGCCACCTGGGAAAGGCAGAACTGACCTTCCGGGCCTCCACAAGGTCCTGAAGCCGCTTCGGAACGGAAGCTGGCGCCTGCACGTGTACGCTTGGCGGGGTGGGCCAGCCATCGCTAGTTTCGAGGCCGCTTCTAGGGAATCGGTGATCGCCCTGCTCTCATCCCCATCAACCGCCGCAAAGCTGGCAGCAGCTTATGCTGATCTTCAGGACAGGCCGATCGAGATGCAGACGCTGGGCGACGTGCTTTCAGCGTACGAGGCTAGTGAATCTTTCCGTCGGAAGTCCGCCTCGACTAAGCAGCGTGAGCGCGGCCCTCTTGAGGACATCCGGTCATCGAAACTTGGTATGCTCCCCGTGAAAGCGTTGGCTGCGAGCGGAACGCGAAGCGTCATCGCGAAATGGCGCGAAGCGGAAGGCAAGAAGCGCGGTCCACGTGCTGCCGATATTCGCGTCGGCCTGATCTCGAAGGCACTGGCTTGGGGCATCGATCAAGGATACGTGACCGTCAATCCCGCTCGCGGAATTCATGCCCTACACGACTCCGATCGAAGCGACATGATCTTCCTAAAAAAGGACCTCGAAGCATTCGAAGTCGCGGCCCGGGCCGCTCGACGTAAGCTGCTTAAAAAGGATGATAAGGAGCCGAAGGAGACGCCACCGATCGTGCTGGCGCTGCTTCTGGTCTGCTACTCTGGTTTGCGTCGCGAAGACCTCTGTAACCTCACCTGGAACGAAGTTCAGGCGAACGTCATAGTCGTGCGCCCCCGCAAGTCCCTTCGTCGCGCGCAGACCGCCCGCAAATCTCGGAAGGCTCCATACGCGATCATTCCGATAACACCGGAACTCCGTGCGATCCTCGACCAGTGTGATCCTGGTGAAGATAAGCGCGGACCGTGGGTCCTGACGAACACACGCGGATGCAAGTACACGCCGTCAGGGCTGACATCGAGCTTCATCAAGATCAGAGACGCGGCGAACATCGTCGATGATCAAGGACGCAAAAAGAGCCTTCACGACGGTCGGGGACGTTTGTGACCCAGATGTGTGCCAACGGTATTCCGGTGGCGGATGTTGCCAAGATGGTCGGTTGGAGCACCGAAGATGTCGAGCAGTTGGCGAAGAAGTACGTTGATGCGGAACGCGTCGCCTTGGCATGGATCGAACGGCTGAATAGGAACGCTTCAAGCACCTAGTCGTAAACCGACGTGTAAACGCCCCGCATTTGTTCTGTTGCACAGATCGAGAATGCCGTTATCTCTCAACCGCTTCGCGGGCGTAGTTCAGAGGCAGAACGTCAGCTTCCCAAGCTGAATGTCAGGGGTTCAATTCCCCTCGCCCGCTCCAAAAAATCGCAGCCGTTACAACCTGATCGCTTTGCATGTTTGGAACGGAAGTGAACGGTGCAGTTCGTGGTCGGCGCCTGGTCGGCACCGTCATTGCACGAGGGAGCGACAATAAGCGGCCGGTCCGTTCAAGCATTTCGCCCAGTGCAGCACGATGCGCTATCGGTGCCGATCGATCACTGTCCCTCGTACGGATCCGCTGTCGAAAGCCGGGCCTGATCTAGCGCTTTGACTGGCGCCTTTCAGATGCGTCGCGTAGTCGCCCTCGAGCGTCTCTAGATTCTGGACATCAAATAGGGGCGCAGCTCAAGCGGCGGATCGGATCGACTTGAGAAACTCAACCTCCTCGGGATGGCGATGGAGGATTTCGATCAAGGCCACCGCCGCCTCGCTCGGCGGCATGGCGCCGCTCTCATATTTCTGGAATGCGCGCCGGCCGCCGCCGATCAGTCGGCCGGCTTCTTCCTGCGTCAGCTTGAGTCGCTTACGGACCTTGCGCACATGGGCAGCGTAGGCGGCTTTCAGTTCCTGAAACACGCGGTCGGACTCGGCTAGGTCGGCGCCGGAATGGATGGAATCGCTGTGGTCCTCGGGATACCAGCCCGGCACGTTGACCATCCGCGCCATCGAGCCGAACTTCACCGTCTGCTGGCGTATGCCGCGCCGCAGGGTCTTGCCGGTCTCCGGATGCACACGCGTCTTAGTCATTGCCGACCTCTTTGAATGACGTGAGCGTGACGTCGATCAGCGTCTCGCCCGCGAATTTCAGATACAGCCGCCGCCCGTCCCACGGCATGTTGTAGGTGTCGTGCCATACCTTCGAGTTGGGCGGGCTGTGCGCTGTTTCCGACTTGATAAAGTCGCCAGGCTCCAACTCCCGCACCGCCGCAACGATGTCTTCCAGCGAATAACCCAGAGCGCGCGCGCCCTCGACGGCGGTGCGCGTGATCTCCAGGGTCTCCACCTGTGCGAACTTCGCTTGGACCGCTGCCAGATCGTGATGCGGCTTTCGCTTGATCGCCATAATCAAATACACCTTGAAGGTTTATTTTTCAAGTGGGCTCCTGGAAGGATCGTAGCGCCTGCTCATCAGGCTTAAGCAGGCGCCAAAGAGCCGAACGGAGCGGAAGCGAAGAGTGCTTGCGTTCGCCGAAAACAATGCAGGCATGAACGCTGCCTACGCCGATCCCCGTCCGTACTCGCTGGTCGATCCATGCAGACGTTTTTGCGCCCACTCATCGAGTACGGTTTCGACATAACGCACCAGGCGCGGGCCGTACTTCACGAAGGGCGGGCCTTCGCCGGTGACGCGCCAACGGTTCAGCGTGTGCTTCGAGATCTTCAAGCGAGCGGCGGCTTCTTCCACCGTGAGCAGCGTTTGAGCAGACATGATGCGCGCACTCCTTTCGAGCGAACTGCGAGACGTTGAGCAACGCCTCAACTGCGCTAAGGAGAGCGCCGACAGCACATGCTCACCACTTGTTTCTGCTCTCGTTTGAAAACGTGTTTCGGACTCGAATCGATGCTAGATTTCCCGGTGTTTCCGCGCGTGGATCAAGCTGTCTCAGCAAGACCCAGGGCGCCCGTCGCTAGCCGCAAATGTCCCGCGTTGGCCCATCGCCCTAATTCGCGCATCGCGAGAAAACCGATTGCAACGGAACCGCACATTTTTCAGCGGTTTTCGCTGTTTTCGTCCAGGAAGTGCTCAAGATCTGCGGGCCGATAGCCGATCAAGCGCGCGCCGCGCATGGTCCAGCGCGGGCCGATTTTCTTCGCGCGCCACGATTTCAAGGTCGATACGGAGACGCCCAGATATTGCGCTGCTTGACGCGCATCGAGCACCACGGGTCGGGATGCGGCTGCAGCATCCGGCGCCCGCGTGCGAATGCGCCGCGCCGGTTTGGGCTGCGCCGCCGGCTGCGCGGCGCCGCGCACCGGCGCGGGTTCAATCGGATCGAACAGCCCCAGTTGACCTGGATCGCCTCGACTCCTTTTACGAGAGTTCTTGCGCCCGCGCCGGGCCATGGTCGCCATCCTTCACGCTCATGGGCATGTCTTCAGCAAACCGCGGGCCTTCTCTGTAGCGCGCGTGAGGACCGCGCCCGAGCTGTTTGACGGCGAGCCTACTTCTTCAAGCGCACGCCCGCGCCGCCATCCTTATTTGCCTTCGGCTCTAGGAAAATCACGCCCGCGCTTTCCAATGCGCGCTTCACGGCTTCGACGTTGGCCTCGGTGCTGCCCGATGGTCCGCGCGATCCCTCCATGCGGCGTATCGTCAGCACGGAAAGCTTTGTCTTTTCGGCGAGCTTTGCCTGGCTCCAATCCAGCAGTGCCCTCGCCGCGCGAAGTTGGCCAGCCGTGAGTTCCATTTTCGCACTCTTGTTCTATTTGAGTTGACGGCACGCCGCGCGCTTGTTAGCTTTTGGATCATTATAGATGAAAAGGGTTAGCAATGTCCCGACGACCGCCTCCGGCGGCGAACGCGAGCGTTCGCCCGGATGACCCCTCGCGCCGCTCGGTTCTGGGCGCTGCGGCGGCCCCGCTGGTTCCTGGTTCCGCGCTTGCCGCCTATCCCGCTGCCGAGGCTTGCGATACCTGGCTCGCGCGGCACGCCGAGCATGAGCGTCTCGGACGCCGCTGGCAGGCGATCGAGAGCCGCCTGTTCAAACAGCACAATTGGGCAAAGCTCACGCGCGCGCAGCGCAAGCGCTTCCCCGAGAAGCACGAAATGGACGATCTCTACGATCGCATGGACGCGCTGCACGCGGAGAACCGCGAACTGCTCGCGGTGCTGCCGACCGTCATCGCCACCAGCCCTGCCGGGATCATGGGCAAGCTGACAGTGGCCGTGGCCGAAGTCTGCCCTGAGGAAAATGAAGAAGCTCATCTTCTGATCGCGAGCATCCTCCGCGACTTCCGCGCCATTGCAGGAATCTAGCGATGGACTGCGGTTCGCTCATCGGCTTCGTGCTGCTGCTCTCGATCGCAACGCTGGTCCTGCACCTGATCTGGTTCTGGATCGTCGCGCTGGTTCTGCGCGGCGCGCCGGCGTACATCGGCATCGTCGCCGGCTGGCATGTCGGATCGAGCCTGGACAGCGGGGCTCTTGGCCTCTTCGTCGCCGTATTGGTGACCGGCCTGCTGAGCATGGGCGTATCCCTCGGCTTGCGCGCTTGCGAGAGGGCCCGCTGACGCCGCGCCTTTCCCGCCGCAAGATCGTCGCCGCGCTCAGCTCTGCGCCGTTGCTAGCGCAGGGCGACTTCGCCAAAGCCGCGCAGGCCGACCCCGTTCTCGTCCTGTGCGCCCATTATGGCGATCTGCTGCGCCGCCGCGAAGCGCTGATGCGCGCCTGGGGCGATCATGAGGCGTGGCTCGCCGATAACCGCAACTGGTTCAAGCTCAGCAAGGCCGAGCAACGCGCTGTTCCCGAGGGTGATTTGCTCGACAAGCTCGATCACGAGCTCGACCGCTGCGTGGGCGAGGGCGTGCGCGTGATGCGTCGCTTGCGCTCAGTTCCAGCGCGGACCGTCACCGGCGCAGCCGCCAAGCTGAGCGTGGTCGCCGAGTTCATCGAACCAGACGATTACCCGGCGGCGCATCGCGTGCTGGTGAGCGCCATCGCCGATCTGCGCGCCATGAAGTTGGACTAGCAGCGGATGCTGCACTGGCGCGCCACCGGGCGACTCGCCGTCATGCGGCGATCCGCATGGGGGCTGCATGTCGCGCTTGACTGTCCCTTTGTTGATCTCCTGCAACGCCGGCGTCGCGATCTGCGTTGGGCGATCGCGCTCTGCACTGATCCGGCCCTGGCGGATCGCCTGGAGCGCGCGTTGCGCCGCGACGATTGCGTCGCGCTCGGCGGGCGCATCGAGCGCTGCACTCGCAAAGTGCACCCCATCGTGGCGCACAAATGGGATCTGATCGTCACCCGCTGGTTCGTGTTGGGCCGTGGCGGCGTTCTGGCGCACGCGCTCGACCGGCTGGCGCGCTTGCCGGCGCGGTGATCTCCAAGCGCGCCTAGCTCTCAAAGCTCGAGCCCCAGGCCGCGCCCAAGCTGCTTCGTCATTTCGAGCTGCGGCGCCTTCGCCATCTGATCGACGATGCTGAGCGATACCCGGTCCCCGGGGCCGATCTCCATGCCGGCCTTCATCGGCGCCAGCGCCATGTCGCGGCCGCGTTCCAGGATCGCCGTTTTGCCGGCAAACAATTCCTTGGTCTCACGCACCGTCCAAGCCCTGTCATCGCCAAGGGCCGCGCGTCCATCCTTGCCGATGTCTGGCGTCACGTCGTGCAAAAGCCCATGCCGGTCCTTGGTCGCCTCGCGCCCCTCGCGCGACAGCTCCGTTCGTTTGAGTTCGTCCATGGCGCCGTCGCGGAAGCGGAAACGCCCGTCGCCGCCGCGCAGGCCCAGCCGATTGCTCTCCAGCACTTGGGCGCGTTGATCGAGCGCGGCGCGCACTTCCGGCGCATCCGGCAGAAGCGGCGCCTCTCCACGTCCGATCCGGTCGAGTTCGCGGTCCAACGCGGTTTGCGCGCGCGCATGCACCTGGTCTTCCGGCGCATGAAAGGAGAGCCGCTCGATGCCGCCGCGCTTGCCTTCGGGCGTCAGCGCCACCAATGACCCGCGCTGCAGATCGGCGATCGCTTCCATCGAGGTGTTGAGCACAAGCCGCCCTCTGTCCGGCGTCTCCACCACCAGGACGCCGCGATCTGGCGTCTCGCCGCGCGGGCCCAGCTCCCGCACCGCGCCGGCGACGCGGCCCATGCTCTTTTCATAGAGCCGCGCCCGCGCCAGCTCGCGCCGCACGTCAATCGAGCGCATGGCCTTGAGCCGTTCGCTCCAATCCTGCTCGAACGTGATCACATTGCGCCGGCTCTCGTGCGCCAGTCCAATCCGCGCCAACTCGCGAGCCCGCGACTTCATCGCATCGGCGAAGGCCGGATCGCGGCCGCGGCCTAATCGCTGCAACAGGATCTCCGAGCGCTTCCCGAGCTCGGTTTCGATAGCCTGGTCGAGCCTATTATACCCGCGGGCATGCGCCTCGCGGTCGAGCCTGAGGCGCTCGTCCTCGCGGCCACGCGCGCCGATCCGATCGGTCGCCGAATCGCGAGCGGCCTCGCGGAGGCCATGGCTCACATACGCGCGCGGTAGGATCAGCTCCACCCCGTCGCGGCGCACGCCGCGCACGATCACGTGCGTATGGGGATTGTCGGTGTTGTGGTGGTCGATCCCCATCCAGTCCAACTGGACGCCCAGATCGCGCTCCATCCGCGCCAGCGTCTCGCGCGTGAACT